>SIBE01000042.1 GCA_009695265.1 Pedosphaera sp.
TCGTTGGGAGGAACTCTATCCTCACGCCAAGTCCTCCGCCGCTCTCAACTGATCATCCCGACCGTCCCACCTCCCTTCCTCACGCCACTCCCTTCTCCAAAATGATGAATCGCCTCCAGCGCCTTCGCAGCTTCTGAGATGCGCACCTCGACATCCTCTTGCATCGCTCCGGCTTGATTCTTGCGAATTTATTGAGGAACCTTTTTTCTGCGTTGCCGGAAGGCGGATGCGAGAGAGTCAGTTTTACCTAAATTTGTGCATCAAAACAATTGCAGGCTATTTCATTGGTTGACGATTTCTGTTTTTGCAATCCTTGGTATCCCCACGGAACTTCAAAGCTCAGTTGTCATCAATGAAATTCATTACAACTCACCGGTTAAAACTGAGCTGGTCGAGTTTGTGGAGCTTCATAATTCCGGCACCACATCGGTCAGTCTAGCCGGGTGGTCGTTATCAGGGGGAGTTGCTTTTACATTTCCCGCCGGGACTGCGCTTTCTCCGAGTGGCTATATTGTTGTCGCGGCCAATCCAACGGCACTTCGCGCAAAGTTTGGCGTGAGCGCATTGGGTCCGTGGACCGGAAAGCTGTCCAATGAAGGGGAGCGGGTTTCGTTGCGGGACGGGGCGAGGGACGTGGTGGATGCGGTGGACTACCAACTTGGCTTCCCCTGGCCAACTGTAGGGGATCCACCCGGTTATTCGATCGAGTTGGTTCACCAAAATTTCGACAACGATCTCGGTGGAAGCTGGCGTGACTCAGTGGGTGGAAGTCCCAATGCGCCGACTGAAACGCTCATCCCTGAGCGCTCCACGTGGAAGTATTTCAAAGGCAGAACGGAGGCCTCGGCACCGACATCCGACTGGCGTCGCTTGGCTTTTGAGGACTCAAGCTGGCTGCTCGGTCCTGCACCGATCGGCTACGGGGAAGGTTTTGTGGCGACCGGTCTCAGTGACATGCGGGGAAGTTACACGTCGGTGTTTTTGCGCAGGACTTTTCAAGTAGCCAATCCGTCAGCGATAACCCAGTTGCAACTCGAGGCACTCTTGAACGACGGGTTTAACGTTTGGATTAACGGAGTTCACATTTTCAGCCACAACATGCCAGGAACTGAAGTCGCCTTTGACGGAACCGCCAATGCGGCGTTCGAAGAGAATACTTACCAAACTTTTTCACTCCCGTCCCCGGCTGGTTATCTGATCGCTGGCTCGAACATTATCGCCATTCAGGTCCACAACTCTTCGTTGAGTGAAAGCGGTGATTTCTTTTTCGACATCCGCCTGAAAGCTGCGACTGGGACATCGAGTCGTGGACCGACACCAGGGGCTCGTAACTCAGTGTTCACCTCGAATATCCCGCCGCAGATTCGCCAGGTGAATCACGACCCTCAAGAGCCCGCTTCTGGCCGGAGCGTCAAAGTTACGGCGAAGGTGACGGACTCCGATGGCGTGCGCAGCGTCAGCTTGCAGTATCAGGCCGTTGACCCAGGAAATTACATCGAACTGAACGATGCGGCCTATCAGACGAGTTGGCTCACGCTGCCGATGAACGATGCCGGAAGAGATGGGGATCGGGCTGCTGGCGACGATATCTTCACGACGGAACTGCCTGCTTCGGTGCAAGCCCATCGCCGTCTCATCCGCTATCGCGTTAGCGCGAGCGATAGGGGCGGCCGGAGCATCACGGTTCCTTACGCTGACGATCCGCAGCCTAATTTCGCGTACTTTGTCTATGATGGCGTGCCGCCCTGGAGCGGAGCGATCCAACCTAGCAGCGCCGACGCGAACAGGAGTCGAGTGGACACTTACGGCACGAACATCACACGTCGGTTGCCAGCGTATCATCTGATCGCCAAGCCCAACGCGGTTCAGCAGTCCCAGTTTGGCGGATATGGTGGCGACCAATATAATTGGGCCGGAACCTTCATCTACGACGGTCACGTTTATGATCATATTCATTACCGCGCTCGAGGCGGAGTCTGGCGGTATGCGATGGGAAAGAATATGTGGAAGTTTGATTTCAACCGCGGGCATAGCTTGCAAGCGCGCGATAATTACGGGAAAAAATATGACGTTACGTGGGATAAATTGAATTTAGGCGCCTGCATTCAACAAGGCGATTACCTTCATCGCGGTGAGCAAGGGATGTTCGAATCGGTTGGATTCCACCTTTTCAATTTGGCCGGAGTCGAAGCTCCACGCACTCATTTCGTTCATTTTCGGGTAATCGACAATGCTGCGGAATCTAATCGGACGAACCAATACGAAGGAGATTTCTGGGGCCTGTATTTGGCCGTCGAGCAGGAGGATAGCCGTTTTCTCGACGAACACGCTCTGCCGGACGGCAACTTTTATAAAATGGAGGGAGGAACCGGGGAGCTCAATAATCAAGGGGCTACTTCTGTCAGCAACAAATCCGACTTAAACTCGTTTCTGAAAACCTATCAGACGACAACGCCCACGGACGATTGGTGGCGGCAGAATCTGAATCTTGCGCGCTATTACAGCTATCAGGCGATCGTTCAAGGAATTCATCATTATGACATTTGTTATAAGAAGAATTATTTCTATTACCTGAATCCGGACACCAGACTCTGGTCCGTTCATCCATGGGATCTCGATCTGACCTGGGCGGACAACATGTACGATCCGGGTTGTCGAGGCATCGACGAATTCACGGATCGAGTTTTGAAGAGGCCAGCCTTTAATCTGGATTACCTGAATCGCATTCGCGAGATACGCGATCTTCTTTATAACTCGGACCAGGCCGGTCAGTTGATCGACGAATATGCTGCGATCATTGATGACCCAACAGGCATGCCGTCGTTCGTGGATGCCGATCGGTCCATGTGGGACTACAACCCGATCATGGTTTCATCCTTTGTTAATCGTTCCAAATCGAGCCAAGGCCGTTTCTATCAGGTCGTCCCGACGAAAGACTTTCCCGGTATGGTGCAGAAAATGAAGGATTATGTGAGCCTACGCGGAGCGTTTTTGGACAATCTGGCGAACGACCCGTCAATCCCCGTGCGACCGAAAGTCGCTCCCACAGCTCCTGTCGGTTTCCCAGCGAACCGTTTAACCTTTCGTGCTTCCACGTATTCGGGCCCGAATTCCTTTGCGTCGATGAAATGGAGAATTGGCGAAATCACGGTCACCAATCACCTCGGTTTTGATCCAAACAAACCGAGGAAGTATGAAATTGCTTCGACGTGGGAAAGTCCGGAGTTGATCTCGTTCACTCCTGATATTTCGATTCCTCCAGGCGCAGTGGAGGTTAACCACACTTACCGCGTCCGCGCCCGAATGAAGGACTCGACCGGTCGCTGGAGCAACTGGTCGGAGCCTGTCCAATTTACCGCGAGCGCAGCGGATAACGCGACGGCTCTCATAGATCACCTGAGAGTTTCCGAAGTGATGTACAACCCGCCTGGCGGGGGTGAATTTGAATTCATTGAACTTCATAACACGAGCAACACCTTGGAGCTCGATCTGAATGGGGTGAAGTTCAGCCAGGGAATTGATTTCACTTTTTCACCAGGAACAGCGCTTGCCCCGGGCGGATATTTGCTGGTGGCCAAGGGCGACAGCGTCGGAAAGCTTGCTGCATTCCGATCGCATTATGGTCTGAGGAGCAGCGCTCAGATTGTCGGCCCCTACACCGGTAGCCTCGACAATAACGGAGAGCAAATATCGATGAAAACTGCTGCATCCGGAATGGAGATCATCACGTTCCAATATGGCGATAGCCGCGGATGGCCATTGGCTGCCGACGGTGCTGGACATTCTTTGGTTCCGCTGGAATCGACGCTTGGAATCGATGGCCAGCGCTCGCTTGACTATGCCGGAAATTGGCGGGCCAGCACTTTTCGTGGTGGATCGCCGGGACAAGCCGATCCGCCACCGCCGGTCAGCGTTGTGTTGAACGAAGTTGTCGCCCACACAGACTACAACCATCCGGCGCGGCCTGAGTATGACTCGAACGACTGGATCGAACTGTTCAACCCCACTTCGTCCCCCATTCCGCTCGCCGGTTGGTATTTAAGCGATGACCCTGCAAATTTGAAAAAGTGGGCGATTCCATCGACAACGATTCCAGCCCGAGCTTGGTGGGTATTCGATGAAATCACCGGCTTTCATAACCCTATCACCGCTGGTTTTGGTCTGGATAATGCAGGCGAGCAAGTGCTCCTTTCTTATTTGCCAGGCAACGCAGAGGATCGCGTCGTGGATTCTGTCCGGTTCAAAGGGCAGTTGAGCGACGTCTCGCTCGGACGGTATCCCGACGGCGGTGAGTATTGGTTCGCTTCGTTGCCAACCCGGAGTCAGAAGAATAATCCCCCCATCTCGCAACCGGTCATCAGCGAGTTGATGTACCATCCAAAAGCTACGACGGCTAAGCCCGAGGATAATTCGTCCGATGAATTTGTGGAAATCTTCAACCCAACCATGACCGCTGTGAGTCTATTCGATACCAACGGCGTCTGGCGTCTCGATGGAGGAGTGCAATTCACGTTCCCAACAAACACGACCCTGGCTGCGGGGAATTATTTGTTGATAGTGAATTTCAACCCCGCCGATGCTGCCGCGCTCGCCATCTTCCTCAGCACGTATGGGTCGGATAGCGCCTCTGTTCCGGTTTTTGGCCCGTACCAAGGCAAGCTCAACAATCGCAGCGATCGTGTGGCGCTTGAAAAACCGCAATTCCCGGACCAGGCCGACGCTCCGTATTCTTGGGTAATCGTGGACGAAGTCATTTATTCGGACCAATTCCCATGGCCTCTTTCGCCTGATGGAAATGGGCTGTCGCTCCATCGACTTTCCTCCGTTCAGTCGGGAAACGATCCATCGACTTGGAAAGAGGCTGCGCCGACACCCGGACGCGCTGATACCTTGTCGGCGGCTGACCAGGACGCCGACGGGATTCCGGACGTTTGGGAAATAGCTCACGGACTCAATCCCAACTCAAAGGCCGATGCTTCGCTTGATCTGGATGGGGATGGGTTGACGAATTTTCAAGAGTACCTCAGCGGAACTGATCCCCGCGACTCGAAGAGCGCGCTGCGCTTGACTGCTGCCAGATCGATCGTCGGTGAAACCGTCCTTCGCTTCACTGCGATCGCCGGCAAGACTTACTCGGTGCAATTCAAGGAAGCTTTGACGAGCGCGACTTGGACCACACTCCGCAGCTTCGAATCGCAGCCTGACACAAGGGTTTTGGACGCCGATGTCGTGGTTCCCGACGGTAACGGAACCCGCTTTTATCGCCTCGTGACACCCAAGGTTTTTTAGCGTGACGAATTCTCTCTATGCAACAAAGGCGCCGACTGGGCAGCCAAAGTTTAGGCTTTGGACTTTCGAAACTGGGCTTTAGATTTTAGCAATGGTTTCCGCAATCATGGTTGCTGCCGGCAAAGGGACCCGAATGGGGCCTGGAGTGGACAAGCTTTTCATCGAGGTGGCTGGAAGGCCGCTCGTCGCCCACACTTGGCAGCGCTTGGATTCGAGTCCGTCGATCGGTGAAATCATCCTGGTTGTGAGAGAGGGAATGCAAAGCACTTTCCAAGATTTGGCGAGTCAGTTTCATTTCAAGAAACCCTTTCGTTTGGTGGTGGGTGGACGAGAACGTCAGGACTCCGTTTGGAACGGATTACAGGAAGTCTCTCGCAAAACTGAAATTGTCTTGATCCAAGACGCTGCGCGGCCATGCACGGACGAGGAGCTCATCGCTGGGACAATCGAATCAGCCCGCGAGCTCGGAGCGGCGGTTGCCGCGCAACGAATGACCGACACCATCAAGGAATCTGATGGAGGAACTTTAATTGAACGAACCCTCAATCGCTCCAGACTTTGGGCTGTGCAGACTCCGCAAACGTTCAAGTTGGATGTGATTCGACAGGCGTTGACTGCCGTTCGGCAGGGAGGTTTGGTGGTTACTGACGATACGGCTGCATGTGAATTAATTGGTCAGCCGGTGAGGTTGGTCGAAAGTAAAACACCCAATCCGAAAGCGACTTCGCCAAGCGACGTGGCGTTTATCGAGTTGCTCCTGAAGCCCCGAGGCGTTGAAGGTCTCTCAATGTTGTAGAGCTTTGGATACTTTTCCAGGAATTCCGAGTTCTTTTTGCGTTGCATCGACTTTCCGTGATTGCCAAACCCCATGGCAAAGCGGTACTAAAGACATTGTGCCAAGCGTTGCCGAACAATTGCGCCACGCGCGTGAGCAGCAAAAGTTGTCTGTCTATGACATTGCTGAAGTCACCAAAATCAAGACAGACCATGTGCGCGCCCTTGAAGAGGGCGCTTACCATGTGTTTGCCGCGCCTGTTTATATTCGTGGGTTCGTCCGCAGCTATGCCGCGATGTTGAAGCTGGATGTGCCGCGTATCACCAAAGAACTGGAGGTCGAACTCTCCGCCACAGCGCAATTTAGCCAGCCGCCCAATCTCGCGGGAAAACCGCATGGAATCATCGACATCGTCATGCTTCAGCTCTCGAGGTTGAACTGGCAGTTATTGCTGCTGATTGTTGGTGTGGGAGTAGTTTTCGTGTTGGCGACTTTGAGCTACCGAGGTTGGAGGAATCATCAGAAGGTTGATCCGTTGGCGAATTTTGGTCCCGGTTTGTATCCGCCTCAGACGAATTCCGGGGAAGTGCTCCCGCTTTCGGCTTCACCTGCTCCCCGATAATCGTTCGAGCCGAGTCTTCCGACGGCAAGGCATGAACGCGAGGTTCTGGCTGAACGGCTCTGGATGTGAGATCGCCATACTCAAGCCTTCGACCAGTTTTAGTTCCCGGTCGCTTCAATCCAGATCGCAGTCACAGTCGTTTGGACTCCGAGTTTCGCCGCATGCATCACTCCGAACGGATCGTTTTTGTTTCGCTTGCGGGGTGCCGCTATGAGCGGCCGAATTAAATTTGAGGCGTTCCTGGTCTAGAACGGCTTTTTCCCTTGCTCATGGGAGGGGTTTGTGAGACTTACCCGCCATGAGAACTTCCCGGTCTTCAAGGCTAAAACCCAAACGCTATGTGATCGGGGTTGATTTTGGAACTTTGTCGGCGCGCGCGTTGCTCGTTGAGGTGGACACCGGGCGAGAAGTTGAATCAGCCGTTCATGAGTATGCTCATGGTGTCATCGAGAGCTTCCTGCCGGGCGATCACAAACAACTGCCGCCCGACACCGCTCTGCAAAATCCGGCTGACTACATCGAAGCGTTGGCTAAAACCATTCCGACGGTGCTTCGGCGAGCAAAGGTCAGCCCGGAACAAGTCATCGGCTTAGCCACAGATTTCACTTGTTGCACCATGCTTCCAACCAAGGCTGACGGAACGCCGCTTTGTTTTGACGCGCGGTGGCGAAAGAATCCGCACGCCTGGGTAAAGCTCTGGAAACATCACTCGGCTCAATCCGAGGCTAATTTCATCAATGAACTCGGGCAGCAGCGGACAGAAGCATTCATCCAGACTTACGGCGGCAAGTATTCCAGTGAATGGTTCTTCTCTAAACTCTTGGAGACTGTAAACGATGCATGGGGCGTCTATCAAGCGGCTGACCGTTTTATCGAAGCAGGCGATTGGATCGTATGGCAGCTTTGTGGCGAGGAGAAACGGAATCTGTCCGCTGCCGGATTTAAGGCCATGTGGGTTTACACCAGCAAACCCACTGACAGGGAGAGCGCGTCGGGAGCCGGGGGCTGGACTTATCCGAGCAAGGAATTTTTCAAGGCTCTGAACCCGAAGCTCGAGAATGTGGTTGCGGAAAAATTGAGTGCTGAACTTTACCCCTTGGGCAGCAAAGCGGGTGGTTTAACTCACGCCATGGCAAAGCGGACAGGTCTCTCGCCCCGAATTGCCGTGGCGGTTGGAAACATCGACGCTCATGTTGCGGTCCCTGCGTGCCAGGTCACGACGCCTGGGAAACTCGTCATGATTCTGGGCACTTCCACGTGTCATCTGCTGCTGAGCGACACCAAACATGAGGTCGAAGGTATTTGTGGAGTGGTCCAGGACGGCGTCGTTTCGGGGTTGTGGGGTTACGAAGCTGGGCAAGCGGGTGTGGGCGATCTCTTCGCCTGGTATGTCGAGCGCGCTGTTCCCGGTTATGTAACTTTTGATGCAAAAAAGGCAGGCCTGAGCGTTCATGAACTTTTGGAGCAACAGGCGTCCAGGCTCCAACCTGGCGAAAGCGGCCTGCTGGCATTGGATTGGTGGAATGGCAATCGCTCCGTGCTGGTGGACACGGATTTGAGCGGCTTGTTGATCGGAGCCACGCTGGCGACTCAACCACATGAGATTTATCGCGCCTTAATCGAGTCCACGGCCTTTGGGACTCGCAAGATTATTGAAGCGTTCAGATGCGGTGGCATCGCGATCGAAGAACTCTACGCTTGCGGCGGGCTGGCGCAAAAGAATTCGCTGCTCTTGCAAATCTACGCGGACGTCACGGGGATGCCGATCAAAGTTGCGGCCTCGGAGCAGACCTCAGCATTGGGCGCCGCAATGCACGCAGCCGTCGCGGCGGGCGCTTATCCGGACATTCATGCGGCGGCGCGGCGCATGGCTCGCGTCCGCAAGAAAGTCTATCAGCCCGATCGCAAGGCCAAAGTCATTTATGACCTCCTTTACGCCCAGTATTCACGGCTGCACGACGAGTTTGGACGCGACCCGAAAAGTCCCATGAAAGTGTTGAAAGGACTTAGGAACCAAGCGTTCACTGCGAAGACAAAACCTAAGAAGTCATGAGAATCCATCTATGATTTTGCTTCTGTTTTTTTGTTCTGGCGCGACCGCTCTGATCTACGAAGTGGTGTGGTCGAAATACCTGGCTTTGATGTTCGGCAGTACCATCCAAGCGCAGACGGTCGTTTTGGCGGTCTTCATGGGCGGGCTGGCTCTGGGGAATCGACTGATTGGGTCGCGATCTGATGTGTTGAGCCGGCCTCTGGTTGCCTATGGTTACATAGAAGTGCTCATCGGGTTGTATGCATTTTTCTTCAATCACATTTACTCAGTCACGGATACTGTCTTCGTCGGCGTCGGTTCAAGAATCTTCGAGCGGGGGCTGCTGCTACTGGGTCTTAAAGGCGTATTGAGCGTCGGCTTGCTGTTGTTGCCGACTGTTCTTATGGGCGGGACTTTGCCTTTGCTGGCGGCGTGGTTGCAGAAAGGATCGGCCGATCCTGGCCGGCGTTCCGCGCGCTTCTATTCGGTTAATAGTTTGGGAGCCGTCTTTGGCGCTGGCTTAGCCGGGTTCCTTCTGGTTCGCGAGTTGGGGATGATATCGACTCTTCAGATGACCGCGCTGGCGAATGTGATCATCGGCATCACGGCAGTGGCCCTCGGGCGTCGCGAAATCGAGGTAACAGACCGAGTTGATCTCACACAGCAGATAGCCCCCGATGCGTCGGAACCTCTTTCTCCACGGCAACTCGCCTGGGCCAGCGGGCTTGTAGCTTTGACGGGTGGAGTTTCGATGAGTTTGGAAGTCGTGGCCACGCGGTCTTTGTCCCTGATTTTTGGGGCTTCGTTGCAAGCGTTTTCCATCGTCCTGATGGCGTTCATCCTGGGCATCGGCGTGGGCAGCGCTTTTATTGCTTCGCCGCGGGCGGGGCGTTTGCACAAACCCAGCACGACGATTCGTCTCTTGTTTAGCGCGGCAATGTGCCTGGGAGCGCTGGTCGTGGGCATCGAGGAGTTGACGGTTTTTTACGCGAAGGCGCGGACGGGATTGGCAGCGACCGAGGTAGGCTACTTCTTTCATCAAATCCTGACCGCGATAATTTCCGTTTTGGTTTTAGGGTTACCCGCCGCGTTGTTGGGCTCGGTTTTGCCCTTGTGGATGCGACTTCTGGCGGGATCTGGCCCAGCGTTAGGAGATCGGGTTGGCCGGCTCCTGACTTGGAATACGCTCGGAGCGGTCGCTGGTGTTTTACTGACGGGGTTTGTGCTTATGCCCACCTTCGGCTTGAGAGGAGCCATCGGCGGATTGGCGGTTGCTTTAGGTCTGCTCGCCGCGCTGGCAGCGTGGTTGCAGCAACAACCACGGTCCAGCATGTTCGCATTGCTCCTTTCGGGAGTGCTGCTCTGGATCTCCGTGACCGGTGGCGAGGGTTGGCGGCACATTTTAGGTTCCGGGGTTTTTCGCCTTCACACAACGGACGTTTCCTGGAACCTGATGGAGCAACGGCAAAAATTCATCGAAATTCTTTTCTACGAAGATGCGTCGGATGCCACGGTCTCTGTCGAAACCCGAAAAGACAAGAATCCCTACAACGAACGTGTTCTGCGAATCAACGGCAAACCGGACGCTTCGACCCGCGGCGACCTGTCCACCCAGTACCTCTTAGCCCATCTGCCGATGCTGGCGCGTCCGGAGAGCAAGCAGGTGTTTGTCCTGGGCTTTGGCAGCGGGATCACCGGAGGAGCGCTGCTCGGACATCCCATCGAACAGCTCACTATTGCCGAGAACTGCAAACCTATACTCAAAGCAGGCACATTGTTCGAAGCTTGGAATCGAGGTGTTTTGACGAATGCCCGCACCCGCCTGTGTTACGAGGATGGTCGGACGGTATTAAGGCTGAGTCCGCAACAGTACGACGTAATCATCAGCGAGCCCTCGAATCCGTGGCTCGCTGGCGTGGGCAGCGTCTTCAGTCAGGAGTTCTACCAAATCGCCGCTCGCCGTCTCAAGGATGACGGCATCATGGCGCAGTGGTTCCACATTTATGAGACGCATGATGGAATCGTCTCTCTGGTATTGCGAACTTTTGGCAGCGTGTTTCCGTTCGTGGAAATATGGGACTCACAGGAAGGTGACATCATTCTGCTGGGTTCAAAGAGGGCATGGAAATCGTCGCCCGAACTCTTTCGCCAAGTTTACGGTCGGGAGCGGCCTCGACTGGATTTGGAAAAGATTGGATTGCGGACGCCTGAGTCGGTTTTCACCCGGCAAGTTGCTTCCCAGCAGACCGGCTTTGCTATTGCTGGAGAAGGGCCGGTTCAGTCGGATGCTTTTCCCATCTTGGAATACGCAGCCCCGAAAGCTTTTTATATCGGAGCTTTTGCGCAGCAACTCTTCCTTTACGATGAACGCACCTGGCAATCGGGATTGGCGTCGGTCGGAAAAAAATCTATTCTGAATTCCATATCTGATGAGCTGTTGGGAGCTGTCTTTCTCGATTATACCTCGAGCAATCGCGAGCTGTTGCAGTTCCTAACTTGGCGAAAAAAGATCTCTCAAAACATGGGTGGGCACGATATTTACGAAGGAATACCGTTCCTTCCGTCTCTCTTTCGGTCGCCGGATTCGTTTCCCGCCAAGGCCGAACTTCCGCAAAATTCCAGCATCGAGTTCACCCGGTTGACCGAAGCCCAAGCACTGATCTTCTCGCAACCAAGTCGATGGCGGGAAGGTGTCGAAGCCATAGAAGCCATTCTTTTAACCCACGCTCGATCTATCAAGAAATCGGCGACGATCGATTGGCTTCCGGGACATTTTGCAGCACTTGCGGCTAAGACCCGATTTAGTCGCGATGATATGGAGGGCTCTCGAAATGCAATTACGCTTGGATTACAGATTGATTCCAAGGATGCCCAGCTTCTCTATTTGCAGCGAGTAATTGACCGAGTGCAATCTGCCAAACTGTAGCGATCGGTTTCTTGATGCATGAAAATTCGCTCTGCCACTTACGACGACTTGCCGGGAGTTCTCGAGATTTACAACGATGCGGTTCTCAACACGACCGCCACCTACGACTATGAACCCCGGACTCTCGAGCATCGGATCGCCTGGTTCGAGGACCACGTCAGACACAATTACCCCGTTTTCGTTGCAGTCAATGACGATGGACGGATCATCGGCTGGAGCGCCCTCAATCGTTACCACGATCGGCTTGGCTATCGTTTTACTACGGAGAACTCCGTCTATGTCGCCGCCGATCAGCGCGGGCAGGGGATTGGTAAATCACTCATGCCTCCCTTGATTGAAGGGGCGCGCGAGCGAGGACTCCATGTTCTCTTGGCGGCGATCGACGCGCAAAATGAAGTTAGCATCCGTTTGCATGCCGGATTTGGATTTCAGCGCGTCGGATGTTTTAAGCAAGTGGGCTTCAAATTTGGCCGATGGCTTGACGTTGTCTATATGGAACTGTTGCTGTGAGAAAACGCGCTTCCGATCCTTGATGAAAACTCTGCTTTTGATTCTCATCCTTCTTTGCCCTGGCCGTGCCACCGCGCAGAGCGAACCTGCGTCCAAACCGAATGTTGAGCCCGGTCTTCAGGTGGTTTTTAGCAGTCTCCAAGCTGGCAAAGCTCCTTCGAGCGACGTCGCCGTTCTGCCTAACGTTTGGCTTTGCGTGCCGGGTGGGACATCGCCGACTCCTTTTCTCCCTCCCGGCCCGTTCACGGCGGTTTGGAGCGGAATCCTCGCCCTGGACATTCGTTCGGAATATTCGTTTCAAGCCGAACTCGACGGCGATCTGAAGCTCGACATCAATGGAGTTACCGCATTACAGGTCAGTGGTGGTGGCGGCATTTCGGCTCCTGGAAAGTCTGTTCGCCTCAATAAAGGAACCAACATTTTATCGGCGACTTTCCAATCTCCAACGACAGGCGACGCCTCGCTTCGGCTCCATTGGATTCCTAAAGGCGCGCTTCCGGCTCCTCTGCCGCTCAGTGCCCTGACGCATTTAGTTAATTCGGCGGATTTGCAGAGGGCAGCAACATTGCGACTGGGCCGTGAACTGTTCGCGGAGCATCGCTGCATCAAATGCCACGGCGGTGCTGCTTTTGAGTCCGGGATGATCGAGCTGTCTATGGATGCCCCATCCTTTGAGGGCATTGGTTCTCGACGCAATTTTGACTGGATGGCTCGCTGGATTCTCGATCCAAAGTCTCATCGTAGCTCTGTTCACATGCCTCGGATCTTTCATGGGCTCAAAGCTAAAGAAGATGCGGACGCGACCGCAGCGTATTTAGCTTCGTTGAAAGGAGAATCCTTGGCTCCAAATGACAAAATCGGATCAGACGATCAAAAGGAAGCGGGTAAGAAAGTTTTTGAAACACTTCATTGTGGTGCGTGCCACAACGCACCCGATGAAGCGCCGGCAGACTCGAACCGCATCTCGCTCAAACACGTGAATCAAAAATTCACACCCGGCACGCTGTCTCCATTTTTGACAAAGCCGGAAGCTCATTACGCCTGGACGCGCATGCCCAACTTCAAGCTGTCGGACGATGAAACTGCTCAGCTCGCAGCTTTTCTCCAAACTCATGGAGATCCGCCAAACGCCAGTCCTGCTTCCACTGACACGGCCTTTCTGGACCGCGGGAAGCGGCTAATCCAGACTTCCGGCTGCCTGAATTGCCACAGTCTCAAGCTCGAAAATCAATTCACAACGAAGCCGTTGTCCGAGCTCCCGCTCGCAAAGTGGCAACAAGGCTGCCTCGCGCCCATTCAGAATCAGACCTCCGCGGCTCCCGCGTTCGAGTTTTCCTCTCAGGATCGCGATGCTTTACAAGCGTTCGCCGCGACGGATCGATTGTCGCTTTCGCGGCATTTGCCGACCGATTTCGCTGAACGGCAAATACGCAATCTGAACTGCTTGGAATGCCACGGAAAGTTCGAAGGATTTCCGCCGCTCGAGATTTTGGGCGGGAAGTTGAAGCCCGAGTGGACCAAGGCTTTTATTGCCGGCGAAGTTTCCTACAAACCACGACCCTGGATCGAATCGAGAATGCCATCGTTTAAGAAACGAGCTGAGGGTCTCGCTCGTGGGATGTCCATGCTCCATGGCTATGCTCCGCAAACACCAGCGGAGGCTCCCATTGACTCGGACAGAGCCAAGGTCGGGCAGAAATTGGTTTCAGCCGATGGCGGCTTCGCTTGTGTGGCTTGTCATTCCGTTGGGAAAATTGGTGCAACTCAAGTCTTCGAAAGTGCTGGGATCAATTTGGCTTATTCCGGAGACCGACTCGTGAAGAAGTTTTTTTCCCGTTGGCTTTATAATCCGCTCGCTGTTGATCCGACGACCAAAATGCCGGTCTATTTCGATGAGCTAGGCAGAAGTCCATTGGCGGATGTCTATGACGGCGATGGCGCGAAGCAGATCGACGCGCTCTGGCAATACATTCGCCTCGGCGATAAGATGCCACCTCCTCCAGGCACTGAAGCCCCCTAATCCAACGCCTCCGCTGGACTTCCCGGAATCTGAAATGCTGCCCTGAGAGAATCCGCATGAATCTTCTACGCTTCTACCTGGAGCCAGCAGCGCGGATCATCTGCACTGCGGCTTTCGCTCTAGGATCACCTTTGCTCGCCGCTTCCAAGGCGCGGCTATAGGCTTCGGACAACGCCTCGCGATACGCAGCGCCGTCCTTCTGCGAGAACTCTTGGCCCGACGCCCGCATCTTCAGAAGTTGAGCGGCTGCGTCATCGAAGGAGCCTCCCTTGAGCGAAGAATGAACGTTGGCCAGGGATGCCTTCAATTCCGGAGAACCCGCCGAAGCAGGCGCGTCCGCCGGTGCCGCGTTGGTTGTTTGAGCGGACTGCGACGACACCTCCGGCGGCTTCTCTTTGCGACTGCACGCTGAGCTGAGGATAACGGCAAGGCTGGCAAGCGCGAAAACCTGGTGAGCACGAGAGGCCATAGCGATAATCAGAATAGAGCCGATACGATCGCGTTGAATCAGCGCGGCGCGTGGAAACTAAAAAGTGCCATCTTTCGAATCCGGATTATACCAGGCGTCGTTAGGTCCTTTGGGATTCTGCGTGGCCGGCCAGATGTTCTTGCCTGCTAGGTCCGGGGAAAACCATTTCGAGATCTTGATCGCAAAGGCTGAGCCGGAAAGATTGCCAAAGGTGGCGATGCCCCCGACGACGTCGGTTTGGTCTTTGGCAATTCTTGAGGCGGCATGACGCTGAGAAATGCCTTCATGCGGTTGGTTGCCCACGTCGTTGAAATTGTAAGCGGTCATATCTTCGTTGGCTTCCCAGAGGAGGATTCCTGTCGGGCGCAACGAACCCAATCTGAATTTCGAGGTTTTGGTTTGGGGGGGCTGAGATTGGTAAGCGATGATCGCGCCGTTCCATGAATAGCTTGTGATCTTAATGCTCCGCTCTTTGAACTTCTGCTTCTTTCGGCCACTGGACCGATCATGTTCGTCCTTGGGACACATGAAGATTTTCACGTCGCCGAGATAGGGCGCGAGCTGGCCGCGTTTGGCGAATTCAACCTGATTCGACATCATCGGCAGCGAGTCGTTTCCAGCGGCGTCCGGAATATTGGCCGCATGCGCCCAGCAATCCCGGTCGGCGCCGCCCCAACTGGGGTAGGGGAGGTAATCATCGTTATCCCCGGCGAACATATGAGATGCCAGCATGATCTGCCGGATGTTGTTGAGGTCGTTGGCCAACAGAGCGCGATCCTTCGCCTTGCTCAATGCTGGCAATAGCATTCCGGCCAGAATGGCGATGATGGCTATGACCACCAACAGTTCGATGAGTGTGAAAGCTTCCTCTGTTCGGCACATGGATCCGGTCCGATGTTTCATCGGCCACGCAATATCAAGGCATGGGTTGCCCGTCAATCGGCAAATCGCATCGGCAAATCGCAACGACTTCGAAACGGAATCTCACTACGGCAATTGCCCGCGCGGATTGTCTTGTTTACTTTAGCACATGGGATTGCCAGTAAACGATCCTTTGAAGACCGCGCATCCGTTGCTCATCGCGGTCCGCGCTCTGAGGCTCCGCAGTCACGCGGCGTCCGGAGCAGCCCTGGAGATTGCGGTGCGGAACATGTTCAACGACGTCCCGCTGTTGCTGGATTCGCTGCGGTATCAGACGGCGGCCGACGAGACGCTGTCCTCCACACGACGCAGCTACCTGCTGAGCGGGTTCGCGATCGAACGCGACGATGGCGTGTTGGTCGAAATCTCGGGCCGTTACGCGTGGATGAACGCCGAGAAGCGGCGCACTGTCGTCCGCCTCGATAGCGTGCCGGAATTCAAAAACCGTGGCAAGTGGACGCAACTTGGATTAGCATAGCGCCAATCAATGGCTGAGCAAACGCCCAACTACAGCGGCGAGTTTCTGAAGAGCGTGCATCACGCTTGGCTGGGACTCCTGACTCTCGGAGTTGGATTCGTGAGCGCCTCGCCGCTTATTCTTATCCTGGGCGCAACTGCGTACGTCCTGGGATGGGTTTATCTCCCTGGAATGAGTTTTTTTAAACGTTGGGTGGATCGTCGGTATGAAGCAGTCAGCCGTACGGCTGCTCGGGCAGAGGTGGAAGAGTTCATCCGACGACGTCACACGATCCTGATCGCGCTTTCGTCGAGCCGACGTGAAAGGTATAACGGATTGGCCAAAGTTTGCGAAGAAATCGAAAATGCCAGCGCTGATAATCCGTTGACGATCGGTGATCCTGCGGACGATCCCCGACTGCGCAAACTCGATGAATTGATGTGGACGTACCTGAGGATGCTCAGCATTGAGGAGTCGCTCGACCGGTTCTTGGAAACGGAGCGCCGAGAAGATGTGCCGCGCCTGGTTCGCGAGGCGGAACAGGAAGTGGCTGATCTGGGCGCTTCGATCGAGACACTCAAGAGGGAAAGCCGCCAAGTTGTCTTGGAATCGAAGCACCGCCTTCTCACCTCCCGTTCGGAGCGCCTCGAAGTCCTGCAAAAGCGTCTCCAGCGCATTGAACAAGCCCAAGCAAACCTGGCTTTGGTCATCTCCGAGCAAGAACGCCTCGATCAGCAGATCAAACTCATTCGCGCCGATGCCATCGCCTCCAAGAATGCGCAGACATTGACCGCGCGGATCGATGCGACCGTGGAGCATCTCGACCAGACCAATAAATGGCTCGCTGAGATGGACGAGTTCAAAGATCTCGTCAGCGATATTCCCGCGACTGACCTAAGGATCGGATTTAAACCACTGGCTCCGCCACCCATTATTGGAGTCGAACCGTCATCCAAGCGACCACCTGTGAAAGTAAAGGAACGATCATGAAGAAAGCCCCTAGCGTAGCAGTTGCGGAGGCCACACCACCTTTGGCGGGGAACGCCGCTCAGCGTCTCGCGCTGCGCGGTTGGGCGCTGGAGTTGGCTCGCCGGTGGAATAGCGCCACCTATTCCCTGTTTGTGCTTCATGGAAACATCTTTGACGTATTTCCGCTTCAAGAGGGGCCTGATCTTGCTTTTGTACCACTCAAGACATTTCTAGTGCGACGACTTTTCTCGGGTCGCTCATTTTTGCTCTTCTACGACATTGGCGATGGGCTCACGTTCGGCTCGGCGGACATGCAGAAGCGCTTTTTCGAGTGGCTTGAAGTCTATGATCAAGTCGAACGGACGAACTTTCATGAGATTGGTCCTCCGCGTGAATTTACAAAGCTGGTGCCGCTATTGCGCCGCTTCTTTATGAGCATGGCCGAGGAGAATGGCGAGGGCATCACGCTGATCATCGATTTCCCGGAAAAGATAATTCCCAGTTCAACCGACTCCTACGCGAGTTTGGACGAACGCGTGGCTTTGGTGACATTGCTGAAATGGGCGGCCTCGCCTGAAATGCGCCGGATGGATGTCGGGATTGTGTTGGTCACGGAATCGGCTGCCGAAGTGAACGCCGACCTTCTCCAAAACCCGCATGTGGCCCAGGTGAAAATTGAGCTCCCGGACGCCGAAGATCGTCTGCGCTTTTTGGAGTCGGCAAGCGTTCGAATGATGGCCGGTGGCAAACCACTCTCTGATTGGAGCGACCTTTCGGCGGATGATCTGGCAGGGAGGCTTTCCGGGCTCAATCTTTTGCGCTGCCAACACCTGCTGGCCGAAGCGATTCGCAACGGCTCGCGAGTGACCGCCGATCACGTGGCCACGAACAAGAAGCGGCTCATCGAGGAGTTTTGTCAAAGCTTGATCCGCTTTAAGAATCCGAAGGCAGGTCTCAATCTCGATGCCGTGGCGACGCACACGGCAGCCAAGAAGAAATTGCGTGAACTCGCTTGGCTCATCAAGAACGCCAAACGCGACGTCCTCGAACGCGGCGTCCTGCTGCCTGGCCGCATCGGGGTCGGGAAATCATTTTTGGTCGATTGCTTCGCGAGTGAATGCGGGCTGCCCGTCATGGAAATTGGCGAGTTCCGGTCGAAATGGGTGGGTGACACTGAACTGCAGCAAGGCCGCATCCTCATGACGATTCGCGCTCTCGGCCCGGTGGTTGTGGTCGTGGACGAGGCGGATGCTGTGTTTGGTGGACGTGAATCAGGCGGAGACGACAGCGGGGTTTCAGGGCGCGTCTTCGCGGCCTTTGCGGCGCACTTGGGGGATTCGTCATTGCGAGGACGGGAGCTGTGGGTGGCGATGACTTCGCGGCCCGACTTGCTAGCGATCGACATGAAGCGCCAGGGCCGCTTCGGACTTTGTATTCCG
The DNA here is from genome assembly GCA_009695265.1 of Pedosphaera sp. Classification (GTDB taxonomy): domain Bacteria; phylum Verrucomicrobiota; class Verrucomicrobiia; order Limisphaerales; family SIBE01; genus SIBE01. The sequence goes on from SIBE01000042.1 coordinate 18,430, forward strand.
CTATTTCCGGCGCAAGGTTCCGACGATGTGCTGGAACTCTTTGCGACCATCGCGCGCGTGAAGAAAATTGAACTCGCTGACCCCATTAAAAACTACATCCGCGAGAATCTCGGCACACGGCCACTGACCGGGAGCGATGTCGAATCAATTCTTATTCGAGCGAAGGAGCGCGCGGTTCTGGACCGGCGTGATGAGGATGTGCAACTCGGCGACCTGGAAGAAGCCGTGACATCGTTCATTGATCCACTGGACCCTCACCTGCTGGCACTTCAGGAACTCGCCGCTGTGCTCGCTTGCTCGGATCGGCGGTTCTTACCGGAACATTTCCGAACGAGCGATCGCGCCACGTTGCAGGAGGAATTTGTCTCGCATAAGCTGCGAGCTGCCAGGAGATGAACAGCGAGGCACCGACCCCGAAGCTTCAGAGGGTTGGCGCGACAAGAGTGGTAAACCTGCGACGCGGAGCAAAGACCTTCGCACCCGTCACCGACTGCGAATCCGGAGAGGCTGACGCAGTAGATCACGCGCGATTCTTGAGCAAGAGAGCCAATCCTCGCTTCGCTGAAAGGGCGAGCGCATAGACGGCTCCGAGCAAAGCCACGTCTGTCGGTCCCACAGGCAAGTCCCACCGATACGCGATGTAGAAGCCCACCAATGCCGATACTCCTCCGATAGCGGTGGCTCCCAAAATGAACTGTCGCATGTTCGACGCCAACAGGTGGGCGGTGAGAGGGGGCAGGAGTAGGAATCCGAAAGTGACGAGCGGCCCCACGCTTAGTACCGCCATCGAGATCGTAAGGCCCATGAGCAGGAACAAGAGAGTGTCCCAGAAGAGAACATTCTTCTTGAGTGTAATTGCCATCTCCCGGTCGAAGGAGACCAGCATGAATTCTTTCTGAAAAATCAGGGATGCTAGAACGACCAAGGCAAAGGCGGCGAACGTCCATCCTAAATCCGAGTTCGATACGGCGATGATTTCACCTTTGAGCCGATCCAGAAGGCCATGCTCGCCGTACGGGTTTTTCGCGAGTAGAAGAATGCTCCAGGCTCCGGCGAGGACATAGACCGTTCCAAGAGTGCCTTCGACCATGCTGCGTCCGCGTCGTTCGAGAATCGACAATGCCAGAATGGCTGTGAGCGTGAAGAGGCTGGAACCGACAAAGGCCAGCGTGTGCTCGCTTCCCTCGAAGTGCGGAGCGACTCCCCAAGCGTGAAGGGCGAAGGCAAAGGCGATGCCGCACGAGGAGACTTGGGGCAGCGCAACGCCCATGAAAATAAGGCGTCGCAAAAGCAAGTAAACCCCGACCAGCGGGCACGCGAGTCCGACCAGCAGACTCATATAGACCGAATTCCGCAGCAAGAAATTGGGGTCGAAAATTTCCTTCAAAGTTTCCATGTCAGTGCATTTCCAGGTCGAGAATCTCTTCGATTTTTTCCGCCGTTAACAACTCGGCGACCGAGCCTTGCAGGACGTTGCCTTGGTGCAGCCAAATCACACGCTCCACATACGTCCGCACCATGGGCAAGTCGTGGCTCGCCATGAGGATGGTCAATTGCTGTTGCGTATGAATCCGCCGCAGCAGTTCCATGACGGCTTGCCGGGCGGCCGCGTCGATGCCGGAGGTCGGTTCGTCGAGCAGGAGGAAATCGGGCCGGGCAGCGAGGGCTCGAGCAATCAACACGCGCTGCTTCTGGCCGCCGGAAAGCTGGGAGAAGAGTTTTCGGCTGAGCTGATCCGCGCCGGTTTCTTGCAGGCATTGATGGGCCCACTGCTTTTCAGCGAGATTGATTCTGCCTCCAGGCCGAGTCCGGCCGCAGGTCCCCATCAGCACGACTTCGAAGGCTGACAGTAGATAAATCGAGTCAAGCGAATCGCGCTGCGGGACGTAGCCGAGGACCACTGACCTTCCATCTAGCAGCGCAAACTCAACTCGTCCGCTCAACGGTGGAATGATTCCGAGGATGGTCTTAATCAGCGTGGATTTGCCCGAGCCATTCGCGCCGAGCAAGCCGTTGAAACTACCGCGTCGGAGGTTTAGGTTCACGTCCGGCAGAATAGCTTGGCGCGCGTAACCGACAGCAACGTGGCCAAGAGTTAGCACTGATTCCTCCATCACCTGGAGTCTTTCAGCGCGGCCACGATTTGCGCGACGTTATAGTCAAAGAGACTCGAGTAGTCTTTCACCTTTTCATTTCCGCCCACCGAGGTCGGCAAGGGCAATAGCTTGGCACCGATCGCTTGAGCGACGTACTCGGAGGTCTTGCGTGGGCGATACGGTTCGATCATGACCAGTCTCGCGCTTGTGGCTTTGAGCCGTGGGATGAGCGCGTTGACGTAGCTCGGTGATGGCTCGACGCCTGGCTTGGATTCAATTGTTCCCGCAAGCTCGAGGCCAAATCGCTCGAGAAAATAGTCGAACGATTTGTGATATGTAACGACTTTTGTGCCCCGATACGGCTCGAGCAATTTTGTCCACTCGGCGATTTTTTTATCCAGATGCTCGTTAAACTTTTTCAGATTAGCCTGATAAAAGACTGCGTTGACGGGGTCCAGTCGGGAGAAGGTTTCCGTCAGGTTGTTCGCCATGATTTTTCCATTGGCCGGGTCCGTCCAATAGTGCGGATTGCCAAACGGGTGAACGTCGCCCATCGAACGGTCCACGGGCCCTGACGGAACTCCCAGCAGCCTGATGCCGCGCGACAGGATCACGTGGCCGGGCGCGTCGGATAGAATCTTGCCGTTGCGAGCTCCATTGACCAGCGGCGGGAGCCAGCCGATTTCCAATTCCGCGCCGCCTTCGATAAGCACATCTGCTTGATTGAGCACGCGAACATAACTCGGGCGGGCATCGACGAAGTGGGCGTCTTCAGTGCCTCGGGCGATGCTGGTGACTTTGACTTTGTCGCCGCCGATTTCCTCGGCAATCGCGCCGAAGTCAGGGATGGTGGCGACTACATTGAGCTTCGCCTGCGCGTTGGTAGTTAGCAGGGCCAAGGTTAAAAGGAACAATTTCGTTTTCATGAGATTCGATGAATTCAGATTCTGGATCGATGTGGACCTAGAATTTATGTGCTGCATGAGCGCCCAGGAGGAATTCAAGCTGCAGCCAAACGGAATGATCGTCGCCGATACTATTTCGATGGTCGTAGTTGTATTGCAGGCGAATTTTCGAGAACTCGCTCGGGTAGTAAGTCAGGTTGGGGGCGATTCGCCAACGCGAGGCGCGGTCGGGGTCTGGACCGGCGATGGCCTCATACAATCCCTTATGTTCAGGAAATACGTAGTCGCCACGCAGCGCTGTCACCCAACTTTTTCTGAAACCGTAGGCAACCTGCGAGTAGAAACCGTAATCGGTCAGAGTTTCTTGCGGCAGCGCCGGGAGAACGCCTTGACCGGGGAATGCACCTGCTTCAAAACGGCGGAGCATCGCTTCGGTTTGCCAGGTGACAAACGGAAAGCCGGCGTGTTGATGGGGTGATTTCCATTTCCAGAACAGGTCTGCTCCGTAGATTTGGGTGTCGGTTTGCTGGCCAGTGCTGTTCGGGCCAAATGCAGCCGAAGCACCGGCCATGAGGGTTTGCGAATCGCTCAGATCGAATGATGTGGCGTAACGCGGGACAACAAGCATGTCGCCGAGGGTTTTCACTCCTCGATCCCCGGCGGGACGGCCCAGGAAAGGCATCCCTCCATGTTCATTGCGAAAACTGAAAGCTGTTCCGCCCTGACTGTTTTGAAACGTCCAAAAAAGTTCAGAGTAAAACGGCGTTGGAGCAAGCCACGAGAGCCTGGCCCCGGCGCTGCGTAGTCCGTCCTCGCCCAGGAACCGGCCGTTGACCAGCGGTTGATCGACAAACTCCCAACTGTGTGGATGCGTCGGGTTGAGTCGCCCGAACTCGGTGAAGAATTGCCCTGCTTTGACCTGCAAATTCCAAGGCAATGACATCGTCTCCAAATAAGCTTCTTCAGCCTCAATGGTCGTTTCGCCTTCGGGATCGATTTGCAACACGATGTTGGCTTGGCCCCGGAAGTAAGGGTCCACCTTACCATCGAAAACGGTTTCCAGACTCTGGACCGTGAAGCCGCGCTGTTTCGGATCGTGTCCACCGAGTTGCAATCTTTCGATGTCCTTCGCCGTTGAAGTTCCGGCCGCCACCAATCCGTCAAAGGAAAGATTCATGTAATTCTGTGCGCTGCCCACCACCTTGATCGGATCGGCCGCCCGCCAAGGTTTTGATGGCTCAGGTGCCGCAAATGTTGGAAGTGGACCCGGCTGAGTTAGTGCAGGGCTGTTAGTTGAAGCCTTCGGTTGTTGCGATCGGTCCAGTTGCTCGATCTTTCGCTCCAGTAGGTCACTCCGCTGACGCAATTCCCTCAGCTCTTGTTTCAACGCCTCGATGTCCGCCACCGATTCCGCAGCTCGAGCTTTGGCTGAACTCAAAAACGCCCCAGCCATTATTAAACCGCAAATTACTCTTCTCATGAGATACTCCTGAAAAACCCAAGCAGACCACTCTTTGGTAGCCTGCAACGGCAAATTAGAAAAATTATTAAATCCGAACCGACTGAAAGAAATCAGCCAGGGATGAGCGGAGGATCGCGAGTTCGGTTAAAAGAATGCGGAAGCGTAGGGAGAAAATCCGAGCTGAAAATCGGCGGTTGAAATTGAGGAAATTCAACAAATGTGAACTGCGAAACGATCGGGACATCGGTCACCGATCCGGTGTGCCAGGCGCAGGCTGCGCATTGCGAGCTTGCCGTTGGACTGTTGCTGTCGTGGTGATGTGAAGTGCCGAAGACGACCGAGACGCTCAGATACAACAGGCAAATCGATACGCTGGCGGCGCGGTTGAACATAAGCAGTGCGGCACGCTACTCACGGTCGAAAGAAAAGTCAATTGCGTGAACCTAGCCGCAGTGTTTGCTATTTGGCTTGTGCTTCCTTCAAGAACTCAACGGCACCGTAAACATTCGGTAAACCCGCTGGCGAGAGGGGTTAAGCGCAAAGGATATTGCGGAAGTGTGGGTGTATCGGATAGAGCCAGATCTGTTTAATCGAACAAGCCTGTTGGTGTTGCTTTTCCAATTTGCCACGGCCTTGAGTTAGGCCC
>SIBE01000043.1 GCA_009695265.1 Pedosphaera sp.
GACTCTGTTTTTCTCGAGGAGCTCACATGGCTCGAAGTCAGAGACGCCATGCGTGCTGGCAAGACAACGGTGATCATCGCCACCGGCGGGATCGAACAGAACGGACCTTATCTCGCGCTCGGCAAACACAACTACATCCTGCGCGCCACGACTGAAGCCATCGCGAGGAAACTGGGCAACGCACTGGTCGCGCCCATCGTTCCTTTCGTGCCGGAAGGCATTATCGATCCTCCCACGGGCCACATGCGTTTTCCGGGAACAATCAGCGTGACCGAGGAGACGTTCAAACAATTGCTCACGGACATCTCTACCAGCATGAAGACGCATGGGTTCAAGCACATCATCCTCATCGGCGATAGCGGAGGCAATCAGGCTGGCATGAAGGCCGTCGCTGCTGATCTGTCCAGCACATGGGCCAGGAGCAAATCGACGATTCACTTTATTCCGGAGTATTACGACAACCCCAAAGAGAACGTATGGTTGGAGACGCAGGGCGTTCGTCAAGTGGACGAGGGGATTCACGATGATTTCGCGACTACTTCCCAGATGATGACTGTCGATCCCAACACGGTGCGAATGACTCAGCGGATGGCTAAGAAAAAGTTTTCCATCAACGGTGTCAGTCTTGCTCCCGCGAACAAGACAATCAAGATGGGTAAAAAGCTAGTCGAGTTTCGTGCCGCCGAGACGGTTCGCGCGATTCAGAAAGCCCTTGGCGAATAGACCCATCCTTACGAAACAGAAAACCAACCATTATGAAAATTCACTCACTCCTTCAGAGTTTCATCGTCGGCTGTTCCTTTGTCGTAGCTCCACTCTTGTCGGTGTCTGGAGCCGAGTTGGTCGTGCCTGACGACGTCTTATTTGAGACCGGAATCGAGTATTCCAACCCAGACAATCAGCATTTGCAGCTCAACATGGCTCGCCCTAAAAATGGCAAAGGTCCATTTCCGGTGGTCCTCTGCATTCACGGTGGCGGCTTCCGGGCCGGCAGCCGGGATGGTTACAACAAGCTCTGCCAAACACTGGCCCAGCGCGGATTCGTGGCTGTCACAGCGAGCTATCGGCTGGCCCCAAAATATCAATTTCCGGCCGCTGTGCATGACGTGAAAGCCGCAGTGCGCTGGCTGCGAGCTAACGCTTTGAAATATCATCTCGACCCCGATCGCATCGGGACCACCGGCGGGTCGGCAGGTGGACACCTGGCTCAATTTCTAGGCGTCACCCCCGGTATTGCGCAATTCGAAGGCAGTGGAGGAAACGCTGAGCAATCGAGCAAGGTCGCATGCGTTGTGAATTCTTATGGGCCAAGTGACTTCACCAAGTCATACGGCAAAAGCGTCGATGCCGCCGAGGTCCTGCCTTTGTTCCTCGGTGGGGATGTGGAGCACGAGCGGCGGCGGCACATTGTGTCCAGCCCGCTTTACTGGGTTACTCCCGAGGCAGCGCCGACGTTGTGCATCCACGGAACCGAGGATAAATACGTTGCTTACGAGCAGGCGACCTGGATCGTGGATCGCCTGAAAGCGTGTGATGTCGAAGTCGAGTTGCTGACGCTGGAGGGCGCGGGTCACGGTTTCAAAGGGGCAGATGCGGAGAAGGCGGATAAGGCCTTGCTGGCATTTTTTGAGAAGCATCTAAAGCCGAAGACGAAATAACTCTGTAAGGATCAGTGTCAAATGCGCGAAGGCAGCGTCGATGGTTACGTCCTCGATGGCAAATGGGCCGTCAACACTGTCTCCGCTCATTTGTCCGGCTCAGGCTCAACTTGAGGGGAGGTTTTCTCCGTCTTTTCGTCGGGCGTGGTTTTGCGAGTCTGGGCCTTCAGATCGTCGATGATATGGGCTAGCAGGGCCGCAGGGAGCGCATAGGAAGCGACTCGGCCAGCACGGGCGATATTAAGGCCGATCGCTTGGCCGTCGAGATTCAGGAGCGGCCCACCGCATTGCCATGGCTGCAGCACGGTGTCGTGTTGAACGGCCAGTTCAAAACCTTCGGCGCGTTGGCTGATTTCGCCTCCAAGTCGGTTCATGCGCTCCTGGCGATTAAACCCGCGGAATCCGGTTTCGGGCTTTGGCAACATCATTCGCACACTCGCATCGAACTCCTCGGTCTCGCGCTGGACGCGCAGCTTGACTGTCTGCCCTTCGCGGAAATGCCGCAGAGTGGCAGTCAATTCATCGCGGTTTTTGATCTTTGTATCGTTTACCGCAAGGATAATGTCGCCTGGCTTGAGACCCGCTTTTTCTGCGCCGAGGCCCTCGGTGACCTCGACGATCTTGGCGACTGCTGCGTTGGTCAGCAGGACCCCTATCAGAGCCCGTTTCGGCAGGATCTTCCGCGGCGGGACGCTGACAATCCCGACCGCTTCCGGCGTTTTTTCCGTCCCGGGCGACACGACCCATTGGCCAACGGAGGCCTCTTCCGACACCCACTTGATTGGCGTCAAGCTGGTAGCTTTGATTTTCACCAGAGCCACATCGTTGTCATCATCCCTGGCCACCAATTCCGCATCGATCTCGGTGTTACTCGCGAGCTTGCAGGTCAACTTGCCGTCTTTGATCTCGCTTGCCTTCGTGATGATCAGACCGCTGGCTTCGACGACGGTACCGAGGGCGACCGTCTTTCCATCCAGGTCGATCCTCACGATCGAATGGCGCGCCGCGTCGGTCGCTGAAGAAAATGCGGCAAGCGTCAGAGCGCCACTCTTGAATCGATCCTCTCCCAGCGTGGCTGAACGGTTGGCTGAATTCTGCGCGGGCGAAGTCTTCGTCAAAACGCTCACCGCTATCAGCAGGAGCGGGAGCATACGGCTTGGAATAAAACGCAACATATTAGCTTCTTCTCGAATTCCGAACTCTGACACTACGGACCGAATCGGCCGCCTCCGAACCCACGGCGTGGTTCGACGGTCACCTGGACGGACAATTCCATCTCATCCCGTTTGATGTCCAGCGTTACCTTTTGGCCTGGCTTGGTCCGCGTCACGGATTGCTTGAACATTTCGATTCCTTTTAGCTCATGGCCATTGAACTTCGTTACCACGTCGCCGACTTTCAATCCTGCCCTTTCTCCTGGACCATTCTTGTTAACAATCTCCAGCCGACACCCCTCGGGGTGATCGAGTCCCCAGGCACCGACCCAGACCTCCTGCACTGGCCGACCCCAGTCATCCCCTTTGGCCAGCCGACCCCAGGTTTCCTGAAACGCTGCGATGGACACATGAAAGTTCGCAGCGGTGGAATTACTGATGCGGCTGTGGATGCCAACCACCCGACCATGCATGTCGAACAGAGGTCCCCCGGAGTCGCCACCGATCAGGGTGCAATCGGTTTGCATCATGTCCGAAGCAAGCCGGATGATTCGCCCCAGGCGGACGACCATCGAGCGCTGGGGATCAAACCCGCCGGGATGGCCGAGCGCGAGGACCCAGTCACCCAGCCGAGTGCGGTCGATATCGCCGATATCTACATGGGACCAATGACCCTTGTCAGTGATCCTCATCAAACCTGCATCCATCTCGTGATTCGTGCCGAGGGTTTTGCCTTTCGCGGTTTTGCCGTCGGGGAAGGTAAATAGCACGTCAAGATCGGGCGAGTCACAGACGTGGGCGGCGCACAGGACCAAGCCATCCTCAGTAATCACAACGCCGCTGCCGCTGCCGCCTTGGACCTCGACGGCCACAACGGACGAAGAGACGCGAGCTACCACCTTCTTAACATGTTCTTCGATTGCTTTGAGATCGTCGAGCGATCCAGGTGTGTCTTTGCGGAAAGCACGAGGAAGATCTGTGCGCCGGGTGGGCGGAGGCGTTGGAGCGGGTGCCGGTTCTGTTGGTGTGAAAGTCTCGTTCGGGGTTTCTTTAGCGTCCTGAAATAACAACCTGAGCACTGTTTCGACCTTACGCGTCTCTTGCCGTAGAGGCAGGAATTCGCCATGGAACCGGCGATTTGAAGTGCTGGAAGGCTCGGATCGCTGATTCGATGGCTGCCGGGCAGTAGGTGACTCTTTCGCAGACAGCGTGGCTGACGGCAGCAGGGCTGCCAATAGTCCGAAGGCAGCAAGCATCGCAGCGCCCGCGTGCTTAGGTGGCGGGAGTGCCTGTGTAAAGCGGGCCGGGCGGGTGCCATCATTGTGAACGGACGTGATCAGAACAGAGGCGTCGAGGCTCTTCGCGGTAGTATTGCAAAACCAAGTTCTCACACGGTTATAGACGCCATTCAAAAAGATTGGTTAACGAAATCTTTGTCGCAGAGCTGAATTGTCAAGCACCCGCGGAGCCATCAGAGATTCATCACGGAGTTAGCGATCGAATTACCTTCTGCAAACCTCGACGGCCTCGGCCCTGTGATGGGCCACGGCGTAGCACTTCGAGGTTTCCAGGTGAACCCATGGATCTATGCTGTGGCTCCAGAATTCGAGCGTTGGTTTCTCTCTCCAACTGCTCGTTACGTTGGATTGCCTCTGGCGGTAGAGGCTTTGATCAAGTTGGCTGGATCGAGTTTGAATCAGGCGTTGATGTCATTTGGGAGAGACTTCGAGGACTTGGCCATCTTTCAGCAATCGCTCTCGCAGCTTCGCGTAGGGCACTTCCGTCACGGCTTGGGCGGCGTCGATGGCGAGGGCGGCGGTGGTGGCTGCGGATTGGCCGAGAATCATGAACACCGGTTCCATCCGTATCGACCCGAAGGCGATGTGCGAGCTGGACAAACAAACTGGGACCAGCAAGTTGTCGCAATTGCCCTGCTTCGGGACGATCGAACTAAAAGCGATCTCGTATGGCCCTTTGATCGCCACGCCTATGTCGCCCTCATTTTGGACGTAGCCTTCCGCGGTGACGTAACGCTGGACGTTGTGCGAATCGATGGTGTAGGAACCCATGCCGATGGAATTGGGTGTGGGACGGCGTTTCAGTAATTCGTTCTCGGTCATGACAAACATTCCGAGCATGCGCCGCGATTCGCGAATGTAGAGTTGGTAAGGCCAGTGGCCGTTGTCTGCAAACTCATCTTTGCTCAAGCCCCACCGCCGCATCGTCTGGCGCACGTCTTGGGGGACTCGCGGATCGTTGGCGATGAAATAGAGCCACCCTTTCTGATAAGTCTCATGTTCCTGGACGATCGTTCGGCGGCGTTCGTAAGAGGCTTCCGGATAATCGTAGCTGAAGCCGATGTTGTCCGTGCTCATCGGGCCGTGGTTGTTCGTGTCGGTCTTGCGATTGGGAATCGGATCAAACTTGTCGAACGTCTCGCGCCAGCCCCCTTCGAAAATTCTGAGAAGCAGCTCGTATTGCCTGGGATCGTAGCCCGGGGGTTCCGCCAAGGGCACGAGGTTGTCTGAGTGATCCGTCAGACACATCCGGAAACAGTAGGCCTGAATTCGCTTGTCGGCCTGGCCGTATTCGCCCGGTGATTCGGGGCTGATGCGCGCCAGCAAACCGCTTGTCGGATCGCCCGGGACCACATAAGGGCTGATCTTCTGCTTCAACACGCCGAAGTGATGGCGGTGGTGCAGCACGCCAGTCTGAATTCCATTCCATTGCTCGCCGTAAACACTCGAGCCCTCGCGACCAGTGTGATATTCGACGCCTGCCGCTGCCATCAGATCTCCTTCGTAGGTGGCGTCGATAAACATCTTTCCCTGGTAACTTTTGCCGCTCAACATCCGGATCGAGGTGAGGCGCGCGCCGCTTTTCGCGACACCTTTCTCGCGGTCCAGCCATTCGTCTCGGTGGGCGGGGATACCGTATTCCTTGATAAGGTCTTCGAACACTTGCTCGGCCACATGCGGTTCGAAAATCCACATCGTGCGTTGATCTCCATCCATCGCAGCGGTGCCCTGGCCTTTGTTGCCGTATTCGTCACGCTTCTGCCAGCGCCAGGCCTCGGGTTGAGTGTAATGTTTCCAGATGCGATGATAGAATTCGCGCGCGAGCCCGCCGATTACCGCTTTGTTGCCCGTATCCGTGAAACCAAGCCCGCCACTCGAAAGGCCGCCCAGATGTCTGTCCGGGCAAACGACAATAGCCGACTTTCCCATCTTTTTTGCCTGCACAGCGGCGATTACTCCTGCGGACGTGCCGCCGTAAACAACGACATCGTACTCAGCAGCATTCAGTCGTTGGCTGAAGACAATCAAGATCGAGCAAAGAGCGGCGAATCGCGGTAGATGCATGCTTGTCGTATAACGCCGGCAAAGCGGAGATGTCGAGTGTTGTTCTCCGCGATGTGGCAATTCTAGTTTGGCACTTATCAAATGCCCACTTTAGCGCGTCCGTAGCGCTTCGAATGGTGCATGGCCCGGCTTGGGAGTGGAACGTTCCCGCTAAGACAGCCGCGCAGAAATCCTTGTTTGGAGACTTTGTGAAAAGTTTCACAAAGTGCTTGTAGTCGATTCTGGCTGGCAATAGTTTCGCCCGAATGGGTAATCCAGATGTTGTTACCATTCGTGAGCTGTCGAAGGTCTATAGGCAGGGCGAGATCAATGTGACAGCGTTGAACCGCATCTCTCTCGACATTCAAGCTGGTGAATTCCTCACCCTCATGGGGCCGTCCGGGTCGGGCAAGTCCACTTTGTTGCATATTATTGCGGGAGTGGACCGTCCGACCAGCGGGGAATGTCGCGTTCAAGGGATTGATGTCGCACGCTTGAGTGAATCCGAGTTGGCAGATTGGCGGAACCAAAATGTCGGATTCGTTTTTCAGACATTTAATTTGATTCCAGTCCTCACCGCTTTTGAAAACGTAGAGCTTCCTTTGCTGCTGACGCGGCTTCGCGGAAAGCAACGGCGGCAGCAGGTGGACACGACCCTCGAGTTGGTCGGACTCGCCGATCGCAAACATCACTTGCCGAAACAGCTTTCTGGTGGGCAGGAACAGCGTGTCGCCATCGCGCGGGCTCTCGTGACTGACCCAACCCTGATCGTCGCCGACGAACCCACGGGCAATCTCGATTCGCATTCCGCCCAGGAGGTTCTCGGCATTCTGCAGGCCCTGAGTCGTAACGCTGCCAAGACGGTCATTATGGTGACACATGACCCGAAAGCCGCAGCCTTCGGTTCGCGAACGATCCATCTGGAAAAGGGTGAATTAGTTGCCTGAACATCATGACCATAGGCTCCTTTATTTTGAAAAATGCGCTGCGGAACAAACGCCGCGCCGCGTTATCGATCCTGAGTGTGGCCGTCAGTTGTGCCTTGTTGGTCACTTTGCTGACGTTGCAGCGGGAGTTGACGATTCCGCCCGAATCCGAAGCGGCGTCGCTCCGGGTCATCGCCCGCAACAAGGTTTCCCTCACTCAGCCGCTGCCGGCGAAGCAATTGGCGATACTCGACAAGATTCCAGGTATCGTGGCCGTTTCTCCATTCAGCTTCTTTGGGGGGAATTTCCGCGAGGAAACAGTGACCAGCTTCGCGCAGTTTGCGGTGGACCCGGCCCGATTTCAGGGCCTGCTCGTCGAAGGAAAGATTGTGGAGGGTTCCTACGATAGCTTCATCAAAAACCGGACTTCGTGCTTTGTGGGCGCGGACACGATCAAACGCTACGGCCTCAAGATCGGCGACAAAATGCGCTTCACCGGGACGTTTTTCCCCGTCAACCTCGACCTGGAGATCGCGGCGGTGTTTCAAGGCACCGTCGATGATCGAGGAGTTTTCTTTCATCACAAGCTGCTCGACGAACTCATGGGCGATCCCGGCACGGTGGGAACCTGGTACCTCCGCGTGGCTTCGGCGGAGGTCGCGAATGACGTCATCAGCCGCATCAATAAGGCGTTTGAGAACACCGCCGCGGAGGTGCGAGCTGAGACGGAACGAGCTTTCCAGATGAGCTTTATCCGCATGTTGGGTAACGTGAAGCTGCTCATCGGCTCGATCAGTTCGGTGGTCGTCTTCACCCTATTGCTTGTCACTGTCAGCACGATGAGCATGGCAATCCGCGAACGGTTCCGCGAGCTGGCGGTGCTCAAGGCGCTCGGGTTTCGCCGTCGTGACCTGTTTGGGTTCATCCTCGCGGAGAGCTTCGGCCTGGCGGCGATCGGCGCTTTCATCGGCATCGGCGGCGCTTGGGCCATGTGGACCTTGTCCGATCTCCAAAAACTGACCAATGGTTTCTTGATTTATTTCGAGGTCACGACGCGCATCATCGCCACCGGAGCCTCCATTGCTGCGCTGCTCGGCATCATTTCGGCGATTTTACCTTCCATCGCCGTTTCGCGAATGAGCGTGGTGGAGGGGTTGAAAACACTCGATTAGTCCAAAGCCCGAAGTCCAAAATGTTTTATTGCATTCGTGGAAGCCTCATGAAACCTCCGATCTGCGCGGGCACAAATCGAAACGATGATATACGGCGGACACATGTTCGTAGTTGGATATTGGATATTGGACATTGGACATTGGACTTAATTAATTATGCCTTTGCCGCTGAAATATAACTTTCGCAACGTGCGTGTGCGCTGGCGTTCAACGCTCTCCACCATACTTGGAATTGCTTTGGTGGTGAGCGTGTTTGTACTGTTGCGAGCCTTGGCGCGGGGAATCGAGACGACCAACTCCAACACAGGCGATCCCCGGAACATCTTGGTTGTGCGTAAGGGCTCCCAGGCCGAATCCGGCAGCATGGTCTCTCGCGAGCAATTTCGGACGCTGCGATACTTTGACGAGGTCGCTCGCAACGAGCAGGGCGAGCCGGTCATCTCAGCGGAACTGGTCTTGATTATTAGCGTGCCGCGGGGCACTGGCGTAGGCGAGGCGAACACATTGATCCGCGGTGTCACACCAAGCGGCCAGGAATTGCGGCCCCAGGTGAAACTGGTGAAAGGGCGCTGGTTCCGTCGTGGCAAACGCGAGATGATCGTTTCCGAGCGTTTGGCAGGGCGCTTCACCGGATTCGAAATTGGCGGCACGATCAAGGCTGGCTTGGATCGTCTCACCGTGGTTGGCCATTTCGACGCTCGGAGCAGCGCCTTCGACAACGAAGCTTGGATGGATGCCGACGAAGCCCGATCCATTTTTGACCGGGACCAGTATTCGAGCATATTGCTCCGGCCGCGCGATCAGGCGGCCGCAGATGCCATCATCAAACGCATCGAAGTGGACAAGCGCCTAGGTTTGCGCGCCGAGCATGAGGTGGACTATTATTCCAAACAGACGATGACCGCGATGCCATTCAAGTACCTCGCCGCCATCCTCGGCGCGGCCATGTCCATTGGCGCGGTGTTTGCGGCGATGAACACGATGTATGCAAGCGTCGCCGCACGCACTCGCGAGGTTGGCACATTGCGAGTTCTTGGCTACTCGCGGCGATCGATTGTGTTCGGCTTTCTGATTGAAGGGACGCTCCTCGCGATACTAGGAGGGCTTCTCGGGTCGATTCTATCGCTCGCGGTTTATGCCTATGTCGTGGTGAGAAAGGTTCAGTTTGGGACGATGGATTGGCAATCGTTCGCTGAAACGGTCTTCCAGTTTCGCGTCACGCCCGATCTGATGCTGACTGGGATCGCGTTCGCCGCGATTATTGGTTTGGCTGGAAGCTTTTTGCCCGCGTTGCGCGCGGCTCGTCTGCCCGTAATCTCCGCCCTCAAATCCCTATGAATGAAGAGAAGCTTCAACATCTCCGGATCGCTTCGGACCAGAAACGGCGCGCAGGCGCACCCATTTGGACGATCGTTTTGGGTATCGCAGCCGTCACAGGCGTCGCGATATTCTTCGCTATTCCCCGGGCCTCGGACTCGGTCCGCAGCGGCCTGAAGTCCAATCGGGAACTGGCGCGAGCCTCGGATAAAGGTGCCCCCGACTCCAACCGCAGCGCGCCTGCCGCCCAGGGCGCTGCGATGGCATCGCAACCGGCCAAGACTGAAGGCTCGGTGCTGACCGCCAGCGGTTACATCGTGAACCGGGAACGGATTGAACTGAGTCCGCGTTTCATGGGTGTGGTGAAATGGATTGGAGTAAAGAAGGGGGATTCAGTGACGAATGGCCAGGTCGTCGTGCTCCTCGATGATGCCGAATACAAGGCCCGTCTCAAGGAAAGCGAAGGCCGTTTGGCGTACGCGAAAGCTGGCCTGTCAAAGGCTGAGTTGGATTATGATCGCGTTGCCAAGTTAGCTCTGGAAAAGGTCGAATCGAAGCAAGCCGAGGACGATGTTCGCGTCCGAGTTGAGTCTGCTCGCGCCTCTTTATTGGAGAGCCAAGGTCAAAATGAACTGGCGAAGACATTTCTGGATTGGACCGTGATTCGATCTCCGATCGATGGGGTCGTGCTAGAAAAGTTGGTTGATCCCAATGAATTGGTAGTTCCTCAAAGTTTTGGCGGCACGCGTGGCCCGAGCACGGCGTTGATTGCTCTGGCTGATCCGAAAGATTTGCAGGTCGAGATTGATCTGAACGAATCGGACCTCTCTAAGATCTTCCTCAATCAAGTGTGCAGGGTCAGTCCAGAAGCCTATCCTCAGAAAGGATATGAAGGTTACGTGGCCGAGATTGCTCCCGAAGCCAGCCGGCAGAAAGGAACGTTGCAGTTGAAAGTGCAGATACGTAATCCTGATCGGTTCCTAACGCCTGAATTGAGCGCGAAAGTTGATTTTATTGGGGTTTCACACGAGCAAAAATAGACGGCGTGCAACCGACCTTGGCATTGAGCAACGAGAGCTTGTTTGAAAACTACGAGAGATTCTGAGGTGAGGGGTTTTGGTTTCGGCGGAGGTGGCGAAGCCGGAGACAACATTTCGCAAAGCGAACGTTCCTCAACGAGAGGGTGCAGATTGTTTGCCAGCCGTTCCTCCGTGGCAAAATTTGCCTACTCCTCGGCAAACCCGGTTAGCCGTGCTGTAGGAATGTCGGTTTTGGCTTCGAAAAGGCGTTCTTTACGTCTGGCAATGTATTGGTGTAAAACATGCTTTGCGTTCCAGGTAGCAGAGTAATGAAGCAAAGCAAATTGAAGCAATACTGAGCATCGATGCAATAGAATTTATGGTCATCAATACAAATTCCACCGGAATGGTAAGCCCGAACAACCTGAACTCGGGTTCGACCAACGCCTCCAAGGCGAGTCGTCAAACTGCCGTTCGCTCAGATGACACCGATATTTCTCCCCGAAACGCGGAAGAAATATCCCATCTTGCCGTTCGCGAGATACTGGATTCGCGCGGTGCTGATGAGGCTACTGATTACGCCCGGATTCATATTTTGACAGACTCGAATACCGCGCTTTTGGTTCAAGCCAATTTGAATCCTCAGCATGTGCTTGATCTCCTTGCGGAGTAACTGCTGAGCACCGGCGACGGTGTCGAGTGGCCTGCGCAAAGGATTGGCTCGCGATCCACCCATTTGCTCGGGCGTGGATCACGACAACGCTCGCCTCCTTCTATTCAGGCGGTTTTCTAGCTACCCTTCTCGCTTACAACCAGGCCTGGTTTCTCGATCCAACTTTGCTTGAGGAGCAAGGTTTCTGTTGATGATTGGAGGATGGCGTGACATTCCGGCACCGACGACAAATATTATCAGTACGAAGCTCTTCTCTTCTCCAGAGATACTGTTAAAGTGTTCCAATGAAATCGGAGACTATTCTAGTGTTGGCATTGGCGACCAGTTTGCTGTTTTTGAGTGGGTGTTTCCCTCCTTCCAAAACTTCGCCGACGGCCCAAACCAACGTCGCAGAACGGCCGGTGCAGAAAGAATCAGCTATGACGAATAAAGTAATTAAATCGGCCGAAGAGTGGGAGAAATCCCTGACGCCCGAGCAATTCAAGGTCACTCGCAAGAAGGGAACGGAGCGGGCATTCTCGGGAGCTTATTGGAACACTAAAGAAGCGGGCACCTACAGATGCGTCTGTTGTGACAATGAGCTTTTTGGTTCCGAGACAAAATTTGATTCGGGGACTGGTTGGCCTAGTTTCTGGACGCCAATCTCCGAAGGGAAAGTTAAATCGGAATCGGACAACACCTTATTCATGAAGCGAACGGAAGTGCTTTGCGCACACTGCGACGCTCATTTAGGCCACGTTTTCGAAGATGGCCCCAAGCCGACAGGCTTGCGCTACTGCATTAACTCGGCCTCCCTGAAGTTTGTAAAAAAGTAAGCGCCGAATCATTCGCTGGCCTCTGTTCAGAGAGAACACCGAATACTGAGATTCAAAGCCACGCGCTCTCAGGTGCGCTGGCGATTGAAAAATCGTGGCGGTTGACAATGAGAAACCTTTAACCATAATCGCGCCATGAAAATTATTGCGTTGCTCCTCGCGCTTTGTGTAAGCCAATGCGCTATTGCTGAGACTATGCCAAACCTTTACGACATCTCGCTCAAAGACATTAACGGGAAAGACACTTCCTTGAACGCCTACAAAGGCAAAGTTTTGCTCGTGGTGAACGTCGCTTCGCAATGTGGACTGACGCCTCAATACAAAGCTCTGGAAACGACCCACCAGAAATATAAGTCCAAGGGTTTAGCCGTCGTGGGATTTCCGTGCAACGACTTTGGCCAGCAGGAACCTGGCACGAATGAAGAAATCAAAGCTTTCTGTTCCACTAAGTATAACGTCACTTTTCCCTTGTTCGACAAGGTTCATGTGAAAGGTGCCAACCAGCATCCGCTATTTGCATCGTTGACCGGCAAGACCTCACCCTATCCAGGCGACATTCAGTGGAACTTCGGAAAGTTTCTGATTGGCCGAGATGGAAAGATTCTGAAACGGTTTGAGCCCAAGGTTACTCCCGATTCTCCGGAAGTTATCCAAGCCATTGAAGCTGCCTTAGGGAGTAAGTAACTCGAAAGCCTGCAATCGTATCGCGGAAGGATTCGTTGACGTTTTGCCGGGAAAAATTCTTATGTCAAAAGTTAAACACATCGCGCTGATTAAATTTAAAGAGGGGACTTCGGAGGAACAGACTGAGAAGTTCTTCGCTGAAATTATGGACATTTCCGAGTCGATCCCCGGCATCGAAGATTATGTTTCCGGCAAGAACTGCAGCCCGGAAACTTTAAGCAATGGGTTCACCCACGGCCTCATCATGACGTTCCAAGATGCCGCCGCACGGGACGCGTATCTTCCCCACCCGGATCACGAGAAAGTTAAGGCGCTCATTTTGCCTCACGTCGAGTCTCTGGTGGTATTTGATTTTGAGGTCTGATGGTCGCCCTAATCCGGTTTCCCTTCCGCTGTCGCCGGATGTTCGGCGCAGATCTCGGTTGACTTGAGCCGGTCGGCGTTTTTCGTGTTGTCCTGATCAGTTTGCAGCGAACCTCTTTCGCTCTCACCTCGACACTTCGCAAACATCCGCAGGAATCGATTTATGGACTCCCGGTTTTAGTCGGTAGGACACGGAGGCGAACCAGCGCACGCAGTCCACGGTAGCCCTCTTTTGCACGGATCAAGACAGTTTTTTCATCGGAATCCCCCTGTTCTTCCTCGCGGGCGAATCGGCGGTGTTCCGAGACGGCGCATTTGTTACTCCAAGGCAGCATACCGGTTTGCCTCAACTAGATTCACTGTTTTTCGCTGCGTTCAAAGTTGATTCTTGATCATTCCCGCGTGATCTGGATCCACCGTCCGAACAGGACAACAACGACGCGGCCCTGGAAAATCGCGTCTGGGACGTCGGATCGAAGTCTGACTTACAAGGTCCGGGCTGCGAAAACCAGTCAGTTAGAAAATAGTCACCCGGCTACTCGCCCTTCGACAAGGGTGTTTAATTTCTTTTTTTGTTCATTTTAAAAAGAGGAATTCAACTACAGAGGACGCAGAGAAAACAAAGGAAAACAGTGATTTTATAGAACAAGAATGATCATCTACTTTGTGATCTTCGCGTTCTTTGAGGTGAACCAACGGTCGGGTTTGGGCTGAAGGCAGCGAGGACGTGCGGGACGGCTGTCTTTTCCAGATCGAATCTCGCGACGGCAGCGAAGGGGGCGAAGGAACCATCGGAATCCTTTCAGCTCCTCGGTTGCTTATGTCCCGAGATATTCTCAAGAATCTACATGACTGCGAACATTGTGTGAGGTAATAATTTCAACCATCACAAAACTGCCATGAGATTCTTTGATTCAGTAGTGAGGAGAGGTGCTTTGGCTGCGATCGCACTCGGCTCGAATTTGGTCCACCATCCGGTCGTCGGAGCGGATGTGGATACCAGCAAGTTGCCTCCAGCCTCCATCCGGAAAGCCGATTTCAATAAAGACATTCAGCCCCTGTTCGCGAGCAGTTGCTATGAGTGCCATGGGCCCAAGAAACAGGAAGGCAACCTCCGTCTCGATCAAAAGGCAGCCGCCCTTAAAGGTGGCGAATCCGGCCCGGCGATTGTACCGGGTAAGAGCGCGGAGAGTTTGCTCATTCATGCGGTCGCGGGGGCGCGAGAAGATTTGAAGCGAATGCCAAGAAAAGGCGATCCTCTCACCTCGGATGAAATAGGCATCCTCCGCGGCTGGATCGACCAAGGTGCCGATTGGCCCGAGACGAGCGTCGAGGGGAGAGACTGGAAGCAGCATTGGGCCTTCAAAGCGCCGGTTCGGCCTGCCGTACCGTCCGCTTCTGGTGAGGCATGGGGACGGAATTCGATTGATAATTTTATCCTCGCCCGTCTGCACAAGGAAGAACTCAAGCCATCTCCTGAAGCCGATAGGATCGCTCTCCTGCGTCGCTTGAGCCTCGACCTCATCGGGTTGCCGCCGACGATTGTGGAAGTGGATTCATTTCTGGCGGACAATAGCAAGGACGCCTATGAGAAACAGGTCGAACGCTTGCTGAACTCCCCGCATTATGGAGAGCGCTGGGGACGTCATTGGCTCGATGCAGCGCGCTATGCTGACTCAGATGGCTACGAGAAGGATAAGTCCCGTCAGGTTTGGTTTTATCGCGACTGGGTCATTAATGGACTGAATCGCGACCTGCCTTACGACCAATTCATCATCGAGCAGCTCGCCGGAGATCTGCTGCCGAATGCTACGCAAGATCAAATTGCTGCCACCGGTTTCTTGAGGAATTCCATGATCAACGAAGAAGGTGGCGTGGACCCCGAGCAATTCCGGATGGATGCCATGTTCGATCGCATGGACGCGGTGGGAAAGAGCGTCCTCGGGCTCACCATTCAGTGCGCTCAATGCCACAACCACAAGTATGATCCAACCACTCAAGAGGAATATTATCGGATTTTTGCCTTCCTGAATAACGATCACGAGACGCAGCGTGTCGTCTATACGCCGGCCGATCAGATCCGCGTCGCCGACATCGCTCGGCAGATACGCGACTTGGAGGAAGGCCTGCGCCACACTCATCCTGATTGGGCTGAACGCATGGCTAAGTGGGAGGAATCTGTTCAGAGCGACCAGCCCGAATGGATCGTCCTTCATCCCACCCAAATTAGCGAAGCTGACACGAGGTTCTATCCGCAAAAGGACGGGTCGCTGCTCGGTCTTGGCTACGCGCCAACGAAGTTCACGTTTGTCTTCCGAGCCACCAATGACTTGGCAACAATCAATGCGTTCCGACTCGAACTCGTGACTGATCCAAATTTGCCCTGCAATGGGCCAGGCCGATCCTTCAAAGGCACCTGTGCTCTCACTGAATTCAAGGTTGAAGCCGCTGGGGTCCAAAACCCGACCAACAAAATATCAGTGAAACTCGTCAAGGCCACGGCTGACTATGCGAATGAAGAGCGCGAGCTCGAACCGAACTTCTACGATAAGTCCGACAAGCGGCGGGTCACCGGATCAGTGAGCTTCGCGATCGACGAGAAGGATGACACGGCTTGGGGTATCGATGCCGGACCGGGTCGTCGAAATCAGGACCGCAAAGCCGTCTTCAACGCAAGCACGAACATCGCCTTTCCAGGCGGGACCATTCTGACGGTTTCCCTGAAGAATAACCATGGCGGCTGGAACAGCGATGACCACATGAACAATATGGTCGGTCGCTTCCGTCTGTCCGTGACGGGTGCGAGCAATGCTGTCGCTGATCCGTTGCCAACGGGCGTCCGCCAGCTCCTGGCGATTCCGTTCGAGAAACGTTCGCCTGCGCAGGTCGCTGCCATTTTTAGCCATTGGCGCGCGGCGATTCTGGAGTTCAAACAAACCAACGACAAGATTGAAGCGCTTTGGAAACAATGGCCGAGCGGTTCAACGACTCTCGCGCTCATGGCTCGCGAAGACCCGCGCGAGACGCGCATGTTCAAGCGTGGCGATTGGCTGAAGCCTGGCAAAGCGGTGACTGCCGGTGTGCCTGCCTTTTTGCATCAATTACCAGAGAACTACGAACCAAGCCGACTGACGTTCGCGAAGTGGCTTGTGGACCGAAAATCCCCAACGACTGCGAGGGTCTTCGTGAACCGCATTTGGCAATCTTATTTTGGCGTTGGCCTCGTGAGCACGTCGGAGGATTTCGGCCTCCAGAGCGAAACCCCGTCGCATCCGGAATTACTCGATTGGCTCGCCTGCGAGTTTATGGACCACGGTTGGAGCCCAAAACATATCCATCGCCTCATCGCTGCGTCCGCGTCGTATAGGCAGTCTTCGAGCGTGACGCCCGAACTTTACGCGAAGGATCAATACAACCGTTTTCTGGCGCGTGGTCCGCGCTTTCGCGTCGATGGCGAGATCGTCCGGGACATCACCCTGGCCGCGAGCGGACTGTTAACGCCGAAGATAGGTGGCCCTTCCATTTTTGCTCCGGCGCCTGAATATCTTTTTATGCCACCGGCGAGTTACGCGCCATTCCCCTGGAAGGAAGAGACGGGACCTGATCGCTACCGCCGTGCACTCTACACATTTCGCCGCCGTTCGACTCCTTTTCCTATGTTGCAAACGTTCGACGCACCGAATGGTGACTTCTCGTGCGTTCGCCGCCTTCGTTCCAACACGCCACTTCAAGCACTCATGACACTCAATGAAACTGTCTCGATGGAATGCGCCCAAGGCTTGGCGTTGCGCGCCATCGAGGAAGGCGGCAAATCCGACGCGGAGCGGATCACGTACGCCTTTCGCCGTGCTCTGAGCCGCCCACCATCGGTGGACGAGGCTAAAGAGTTGCTCGACCTGCTGACACGGCAGCGCCAGCGTGTCGCTGACGGGTGGGTGAATCCATTCGAGCTCGCAACAGGCAAGAATGAGAAGCCGGCCAAACTCCCGCCTGGGACGACGCCGACACAACTCGCAGCATACACGGTTGTGTCTCGAGTCATTTTGAATCTGGATGAGACGATCACGAAAGAATAGTCCGCCTCCCTCGCACTGCCATGAAGCAACTGACGCAGACCAGCCGTAGCAAGAGGCGCTCAGCGTGTCGGCACTCTGGGCTTGGTTTTCTTCGGCGCTTGGCGGGTTCGCAGTTGTGTGTGAAAACCAATCTCTCGCCTCTTCTCAACTGGAGGAGCCAAAAGGCGCTCCAACGTTTCAAAGACTTGCCGGATTTCGACCTCGTGGCTGGCCACTGTCTTTTCGATGGCCGACAGTTTGCCCAGCAGTTCCTGCCTGTCGGCGACGAGTGCTCGCAGCCGGACAAAAGCCTCGATGAGATGAATGCTCATATGGATGGCGCGCGGGCTGTTCAAGATCGTAGCTGCCATCAGTGCGCCATGCTCGGTGAATGCAAAGGGTGTGACCGGCGAGAATTTGAGTTCTCGGAGGTGGTCACAGTTTGTGACCACCTCTTTCTTTTCAGTGACCGTCAACCGAAACATGAACCGCTGTGGAAAGCGCTCGCGGTTACGTTTGATGGCTTGGTTGAGAACCTTGGTCTTAACTCCGTAAAGCTCGGCCAGATCCAAATCCAAGATCACTTTCTGATCGCGAATTAGATGAATGCGCCTTTCCAAATTGTCCGGGATGACAACCAGCTTGGCCCTTGGCATGAGTCGGAGAATAGTTGCCGATCAGTTAAACTCAAATTGGATGTTTGCAGGATCGTCAATCAGTCACGCAGTTGATTTCGAGGAGCAACACTCTATGAACATCTCTGAACACCACTTCAACGAATACCGCAAAAAGATCAGCCGCCGGTGGTTCTTCAAGGAATGCGGCGTCGGGCTCGGCGCCGTTGCGCTGGGTTCGCTCCTGAACGAAACGCTTTTCGCCGCGGCCGCAAAGCCGTCGCTTGTCAACCCGCTTGCTCCCAAACAACCGCCTTTCAAGGCCAAGGCCAAGAATGTCATCTACCTTTTCATGGCGGGCGCGCCCAGCCACCTCGATCTCTTCGATTACAAACCCGAATTGGTGGAATGGAACGGGAATCTTCCCCCTTCCGATTTGGTTAAGGGTTATCGGGCTGCCTTTATCAATCCAAGTTCCAAGCTCCTCGGCCCAAAATTCAAATTTGCCAAGCACGGGCAATGTGGCGCGGAACTGTCGGAGTTGCTGCCGCACTTGGCAACCGTCGCGGACGACATCGCCATCGTGAAGTCGATGCACACGGACGCCTTTAACCATGCGCCCGGCCAGATTTTCATGAACACCGGCTCGGTGCAGTTCGGGCGTCCGAGCATGGGCGCGTGGGTCACTTACGGCCTCGGTAGTGAATCGCAGGATTTGCCGTCCTATGTTGTCTTCAGCTCCGGCAGCAAGGGCACCAGCGGCGGCGCGTCCAATTGGGGTTGCGGTTTTCTCCCATCGCTCTATCAGGGCGTCCTGTTTCGCAGTCAAGGCGAGCCGATTCTTTATCTTTCAAACCCGAAAGGCGTGGACGCCGAGATCCAGCGAGACTCGCTCGATACAATTAGGCGACTCAACGAGAAGCGGCTGGACGTGGTCGGCGACCCTGAAATCGCCACGCGCATCAATTCGTTCGAGATGGCTTACCGAATGCAAACCAGCGCGCCCGAACTGATGGACATCGCGAAGGAGCCGAAGGAAATTCTGGAAATGTACGGCGCGGAACCTGGCAAATCTTCGTTCGCAAATAATTGCCTTCTGGCCCGCCGTCTCGTCGAGCGCGGTGTGCGCTTCGTTCAACTTTTCCACGAAGCATGGGATCAGCATGGCAACTTGACCAAGGATCTTCGGAAAAACTGCCAGGACACCGATAGGCCCTGCGCAGCGCTGGTCAGAGATCTCAAGCAGCGTGGCTTGCTCAAAGACACAATCGTGATCTGGGGCGGTGAGTTCGGCCGCACACCGATGGTTCAAGGCGGTGACGATGGCCGCGATCACCATCCCAATGCGTTCAGCATGTGGATGGCGGGCGGTGGTGTGAAGGCAGGCGTCTCGGTCGGTGAGACCGACCAGTTCGGATTTAACGCCGTGCGCGACAAAGTCCACGTCCACGACCTCCACGCGACCCTGCTCCACTTGCTCGGCTTCGATCACACGAAACTCACCTATCGGTTTCAAGGCCGTGACTTCCGGTTGACTGATGTGCATGGAGAACTCGTGGAGAAGCTGCTGGCTTAAAGCCGCAGGCATCTCGACGGTAAGCCCTGCGCCTAAAATTGACAGCGAAGGAGCCGGAGGACAGATTGCCGAAGTTCCGGAGTTGCCAGGGGTGCTTTCCTATGGGGCCACACGGGACGACGCGATCCGGGGCCTCCAGGTTTTGGCTTTGCGAGTTTTGGCTGACCGGATTGAGCACGGCGAAAAGGTGCCCGATGTGGGCCGAGTTTTTTCGGTGGCCGCACCAATGGGACATCGGCACAATGCGGAGCAAGCCGGTAACGGTTCCTATCCCCTACTTAATCGGAGTTCCTATTGCAAACGCTGACTAAAGTTCCGTCTTAAACGTTCAAATGTGACTGCGATCATCCCGACTCTAGCCCTGTGACTATTAGCCGGCTCAAAGCGGTCCTCATCAAGAAGGGCGGCGTTTTTGTTAAATACCTCGAATTCCTCGATAGCACTGGTAAATGGCTGGGGCTTGTGTAAAGGTTCGGCACGCTTGAATGAACTCCTTGATTTCTAAAACCTAATAACTGATACAATATTTGTTATGGCTCATGTCGTTACTCCCAAATGTCTAGGCTGCAAATTTACTGATTGCGTCGAGGTCTGCCCCGTTGCCTGCTTCTACGAGTTGGACGGTCAGCTCATAATTCACCCGGATGAATGCATCGATTGCACCGCTTGCGTGGCTGAATGCCCGGTTGAAGCGATCTATGTCGATCACGCGGTTCCCGAAGAATTCAATGCGAGTATCGAATTCAACGCGACTGAAAGCCTGAGGGTGAAAGCGGCGGGCCAGGAAGCGATCACCTCCAAGAAAGAGCCGCTGCCGACCGCCCAACAAAGGAAAACAGAACTGGGCTTCTAAGTTCACTCTGGCGTAATTCACGCTGCTGGCGGTGCCTTTTAGGTGACAGGGGTTGGATGAACCGTCAAAGCGTTCATGTGAGCGATTTGTGGTGGTTGAGTGTTTTTCTGTCATGAAACGCTGAGTTGAAGAGGTTCCGCTCCGCAAACTCTGCTGTTCACCCACAAAAAACGCCTTCTCATCCCTCGGTGGTTTACGCTGCGGCTCTTTTTTGGCAATGATTCGGCTGAAAATGATCACAAGCCAAAGCTTTACCGTTGTTGCAATGCCGCTCTCACGCGCACTCCTGGCCCTCAGCGTTCTGATCGGCGTCATCGGATTTAAACCAGCCGCCCTGGGCCAAGGCTGAGTGGTCGCGCGCATAAGCTCGCCCAGTTTGGGTGCGGCGTCGTATCAGGAACAGGGAACATGGACCGCTGCGATGAGCCATCGCTGGCAATACTCTGATAAACACTTCGTCGATGACGTTGAGCAAGTCCATCGCGAGAAAGAAGGGAGCCAGGTGATCAACAACATCAATGTTGTTGACCTCTCAGTCAGCTATGCTGTGACCAAACGAATTAACTTAACTCTCGCCGTCCCCTTCCAGTTCGCGACGCGCTCGCAGACGATTCGGGATACCAGGAGAGTTCCGGGGACAGGAGCAAACGATCCATTCCTAAATCCCAGTCCGTTTCCCGACGCAGAGGGTAGAGTCAACGGAGCAGTTTTTGATCGCTTTGAAACCTCTGCAGGCGGTTTAAGCGACATCAAATTGCTGGCCACGAGTTGGTTGTTTGATCCCGAGACACATAAGAATCAGAACGTTTCGGTCGGATTAGGGGTGCTGTTCCCGACCGGCGAAAAGGATCACAAAGGTGTCTTTGAGCAGTTTAATACAAATTCACTCGGTTTTATTGCCGCGACGAAGCAAAATTTGGACAGTTCGATTCAACCAGGCTCCGGCGCTTGGGGCATCCTATTCGACGTCTCGGCCTTTAAAGAGATTTTCAAGAATTTCAATCTTTTCGCGGCGGGCACTTACGTCGCCACGCCCGAGAGGGACGCTGGCGTGATATCAGGAAGCCTAACTGCCGCCAACCCTACGATTTGGTCTGTTAACGATTCCTATCTCGCCCGGGCAGGATTTGGCTATGCATTTTTGCCGAAATATGGACTTACATTTACGTTGAGCGGGCGCTTGGAAGGCGCCCCGGTCCACGACCTCATCGGTAGCAGCGAAGGCCGACGACGGCCTGGTTATGCGGTATCAATCGAACCGGGAATAGTTTTTACCAAGAATCGTTGGTTCGCCTCCTTCAGCACTCCCGTAGCGCTGTATCGCAATCGGCCACAAAGCGAAGTGGAGACTACTGGCGGGGACGCGGCATTTGCGGATTTCATGACGTTATTCAGCGGCGGCCGCAGTTTTTAGCCGAGGCTAAGGTTTGGCTGTGCTCCGATTTCCACTCGGCTTTACGGCGAGCCCTTCACGGATGGCAGTTTCGACTTGCGCCGGAGGTTTTCCAGAGGCGCGATACGCCGCGGCTGTTCCGCTCACGTAGGCTGTCGATGCGGAAGTGCCACTAATGAGGTAGGATTGACCGTTGTATTGCACGACGCTGAGTCCGGGCGCGATGACATCCACGAAGCTGCCACGGTTCGCATAGGGAGCCAGATTTCCCTTCTTATCCCCTGCTGTAACCGCCACCACTTCCGAATAAGCAGCCGGATAGGTGGGCGCGGTTGAAGGTTCGTTGCCGGCGGCTCCGAAGAAAAGCACGCCCGACTTGTAGGATTCCTGAATGAGATTAGACAAGAGTTTGCTGTCTCCCGCGCCTCCCATGCTCAAGTTGATGATCGTGGCTCCCGCATTGATCGCCGTGTAAATGCCTTTGGCCACGTCAAAAGTCGTTGTCTCCGTGCTGGTGCCATAGACATCCACAGGCAGAATTCGCACGGTCGAACCGCCATTTTCTTGCGTGGCGAGTGAGAGGCCCTGAAGAATTGTTTCCGCCATTGAAGTCCCGTGGCTGAGTTGGCTATCCGTTTTAGGCGACTCGCCAGCCACGGCGATGGACGGGAGGAGAAACTCGTTCATGCCTGGGGCGAGCGGCTGCACGGGCGTATCGATCAATCCTACAATTACTTTGCTGGCATCGGTGCTCACCTTTGGTTTCAGGGAGAAGGGAGGAGGAGGACTGCTGAGCTGCAATTTTTCAGCCCGCGTTGGGGAACCTACGGAATAGTTGGAATCGACATCAATAGAGCCTTTTTCCGCCGCCAAGGTTTCGCGGGCGGCATCAGCATCGGTTTCGTCCTTGAACTGTAGCCGATAACTGTGCAGATCTTCGGCGCTCCCGATGACCTTGGCGCCGAGTCGCCGCGCCAAGGCTTCGATACTTTCCTTTGATCCTGGTTTGAGAGTCACGATCAGTTCGTTGGGTATGGTTTTGTTGGCTGTTGACTTGCCTTTTGGTTCTTGAGCGACCGGTATCAGTTGGGTCGCCTCTTGCAACGAAGTGCGATAAATGAAGAGTTTCGCCGGAGCATTTGTTTGAGTGAGCAACGCGAAATTTACGTCTCCAAGCAATCGGCGAAGGGCTTCGCTGGGGGAAAGATTTTTAAATTTAACGGAAACCACCCGGTCGGTTTCAGGCTCCAGATAGATTTCCCAACCTGTAGCAGCCGAAATCTTGCTCAGGACAGTCTTTAAGTCCCAAGACTCGATCTGAGCATCGACTTTACTTTGTCTTGCTTTCCAGACCAGCGAGTCGGCGTTCACCAATCCTGACATCGGCCCGCAAATCAAAAACGACCCTAACCATAAGCCGAGGATTGTCAGTCGATTTCGCCATCGCTCTCTCATTGTGCTCAACACTAGGATGGAACCCTGTTGCGGTCAAAACGTTGTGGTACAATTCCGAGTAATTAATCTGGAGCGGAAAAAACAGTGGTTGGCTGGAAGTGCGCATCTCACATGTTTCCAGGGGCTGTAGTGGTTAGAGATGTTGCTGCTGGTTTGGTGACGACGGATAGGGGCTTGGAGCGGGGCGCTGGGAAGGAAGCAGAATAGTTGTCGAATGTTCGGGACTCCGTCCTTCTCCTCTGCCACA
>SIBE01000044.1 GCA_009695265.1 Pedosphaera sp.
GCTTGGCCGATGACGCCTTTTTCTAGCGCTGCCGAGGCAGCGTAAACAAGCCGGCCAGCCTTGGCAAACGGAACTGCTCCCGAGAGAATCGATCAGGAGGACAATTCATATCGACGAAATCGCTGGGATCGGCGAGTGCGTCTTGGATTTGTCCGGAAGAGGAGGCTGTCGGAAAAATGGTCTCGCGACGGAAACGAAGGGGGCGACGTGATGCAACCGTTGCCCCCCTTCGCTAGACCTTTACGGCGCGACGACTTTCCAAGTTCCGCCAGGCTGACTGGGATCCACGGAACTGGCGCTGCTCCTATTGATACCATCCATAAACCAGACGAGCAACGAACCGTCTCCACGGTGTTGGAACAGCAAATCCGGCTTGCCGTCTCGATTGCGGTCTGCCGTGCTCACTACTCGCAAACCACTCGGAACGAAATTTGTAGCAGCCGAAGTGACGAGGCTCAAATATCGCTATTTTCCAGCCCGCAAAGCGCAAGAAGTCAGAGCCTCCTCACGTCGGCTGCTACTCATAAAACAGTTTCTAAGATATTTGGAGAGGATCACTCAAACAGTTCTCCGGATTGAAAAGCCTTCCTTTCATGGTTTACGACAGAGAGCAGCCGAAGCTCACTCACTCAGACATCAGCCTCCTGCCGTTCGATTTCAGAACAACTTCCGGGCGCTGCTCCGGGCGTTTCACGTTTGGAGACAACCTTGACAGTGATCAGTGGGTGGGTAAAGTGCGGGTGGATTGCAACGGTGAATCCCGCGCCTGTGAATACATCCAAAACTGTCTCGCTGAAAAGAAACCCTCGAACAAGGCTTTGTGGCTGGGGATTTACTTTGATCGAACTCCTGGTCGTTGTCGCGATCATAGCCATTTTGGCGGGGCTCCTTTTGCCAGCTCTGGCGAAGTCTAAGAGTAAGGCTCACGCCATTCAGTGTCTCAACAATGCCCGCCAACTAACCCTGGCTTGGTCGATGTATGCAGACGATCACGAGAACCGCCTAAGTCCGAACCTGGATAATGCGCTCGGGGGCTGGGTGAGCGGCTATTTGGACTATAACGCGAGCACACCGGACAACACGAATATCCAGTATCTCCTGGATCCACGCTATGCAGTGCTGGGCCCTTATGTTCGCTCAGCCGGGACTTACAAATGTCCGAGTGACAAAAGCTTTGTCCGACTCTGGGGGCGGCCCTACGCCCGAGTCCGGAGTTTTGCGATGAACCACGCTATCGGTAACTCAGCCAAGGACGGAGAGCTTCCCATGGGCCAAGGGTGGAGGATTTACAGAAAAACCGGAGATATCACAGCGCCGCCGCCGGTGAGCCTTTGGGTGATTATGGACGAGCATCCGGACAGTATTGATGACGGATATTTTATAGTCGATTTGGATCGCCGAAATGAATCAGCCGAGCTTGTTTCATTTCCCGCGAATTACCACCACGGAGCCGCCAGCGTCGCTTACGCGGACGGTCATTTTGAAGCTCATAAGTGGTTGGACGAGCAAACCAGATATCATAATCTTTACTGTGGCTGTCTATCATCGTATGCCCACAACGGTTTTTACAAAGAGACACCCAACAACCCTGACGTTGCGTGGTTGCAGGCACGGACATCCAGTCGAGTTCGATAGCCGCCGCAGACCTCGGCAGGAGTTGTCTGCGAAATGCTTTTTCCTCTGAGTTGAGTCATTTGTCACATGGAATGGCTTTTCTTCCTCCTGCTGGTCACGTTGGGCCTCTTACCTTGGCTTGTTAAACTGCGGTTTTTTCGAAGGTGGATCTGGGCTGTTGCAATAGGATGTTTCTTCCTGACGCTGGCGAGTGCCAGAGTTTGGCACAACCGCTTGCTTGAACGTGTCGTCGCCAAGGAGCAATTGTCCGCGAAGCTACCTCGCGAAGGTGGCTCCGACGGTTACGTTTCCTCGGATAGATGCAAGGCTTGCCACCTCGATCAATATACCAGTTGGCACAACAGTTTTCATCGGACCATGACACAGGTCGCGACTCCGGAATCTGTCAAAGGTTCGTTTGACAACGTCACTCTCCAGATGGATGGAGAAAAGTTTCATTTGGAACGAATCGGCAACGCATTCTGGGCAGAGATGATTGACCCTGATTGGACCCATGACCGCGTCCGTGCGCAGCGCGACTTTTTAACAGGAGCTTCGAAAACTCCGCCGCCTGAGGTTTCCAACCCCCCTCGCACTCGGAAACAAATTGGTATGCTCACGGGGTCGCATCATTTCCAAGCGTGCTGGGTTTCCAGCAGCCGGGACGGAAATGTGCAATTTGCCTTTCCGTTTGCGTGGCTGATCGAAGAGCAGCGGTGGGTTCCGCGGAGGGACACTTTCATTCGAGATCCGAACGCCGCTTCGCCAATTCAGATTTGGAACTTGAACTGCATCATGTGCCACGCGACTGCCGGCCAACCGCGTAAGAGCTCCGAGCGCGGGCTCTTTTCAAGTCGTGTCGCCGAGTTGGGCATCGCTTGTGAATCGTGTCACGGACCGGCTGAAGAACATGTTCGTGCGAATCTCGATCCTCTCCGCCGCTACGAACTCCACCGCAGCGGCAAGCCTGACCCCACCATAGTCAACCCCTCCCGGCAGCCGGCCAAAGCTTCTTCACAGGTTTGCGGCCAGTGTCACGGCATGAAGTGGACCATCAACCATAAGGACTGGTTGGCGAATGGATTTCATTACCGGCCCGGTGATGATTTGGAGAAGGATACGCCCTTGATTCGGCCCACCCGATTCTCTTCTCAACCTTGGCTTCCAGAACAGTTGAAGCAGGACCGGGAGTTTTTGAATACAATTTACTGGCCAGATGGAATAATCCGCGTGGCGGGTCGGGAATACAACGGGCTTGTAGAGTCCGCCTGCCATGCGAAAGGTGAATTGTCCTGCCTTTCCTGCCATTCCATGCACCAGAGCAAACCCAATGATCAATTAGCCTCTGGGATGGACGGCAACCAAGCGTGTCTCCAATGCCACAAGTCGTTTCGTGAAAAGATCGAGCAGCACACGCATCATCGAGCTGAATCCAGCGGCAGCCAATGTTACAACTGCCATATGCCATTCAATACGTATGGCCTGCTGAAGGCGGTTCGAAGCCACTACATCGAAAGCCCCAACCTCAAGAGCAGCGTCGAGGCCGGACGACCCAATGCCTGCAATTTGTGCCATCTGGACCAGACATTGCAATGGACGGGGAAACATCTGTCCGAATGGTACGGACATCCGCCGCCCCAATTAAGTGCAGACGACCAATCAGTCTCGGCTGCGCTTCTGTGGCTTTTACGTGGCGACGCCGCTCAGCGGGCTTTGGTGGCATGGAGCATGGGTTGGAACACCGCTCAGTTGACAGCCGGCGAAAATTGGCTGCCCCCCTTCTTAGCTCAGTTGCTGAACGATCCTTATTCCGCGGTTCGCTACATGGGATATCGTTCGTTGAAAACTTTACCAGGTTACTCTGGCTTTGCCTTTGACTACGTCGGTGAGCCAGCGCATCGGGAGTCGGCTCAAACGAAGGCTCTGGAATTTTGGAATAAATTGAGCAAAACCAACTTGGATCAGGTCGGGCCGCGAGTCTTGATCGACCGAGCCGGAAGCGTGCGGCAGGAGATCGTTGACCGATTGATGAAGCAAAGAGATAATCGGCCGGTAGAACTGATTGAATGATCATTGCAACTCACCGAACCGCGTCAGCCGTCGGTTCCCATCTCAGGCAAGCGCCATGAAGAACTCAGCCAAGCTAAGAGTTGTTTTGTCTCTTTTTGGTGTCGCTTTCCTTTTGGGTCTAGCCTTGAGAACAGACTCCCGATTTGTAAATCCGGCGCGAAAGTATGTGCCGCATCCCAAGGGAACGTTGACCTTCAATAAGGACATCGCTCCCATCGTCTTCAAGCAATGCGCGAGCTGTCATCGTCCTGGGCAATCGGCGCCTTTTAATTTGATGAGCTACGCGGATGTCAAGAAGCGGGCGCAACAGATTGGCGAGGTCACGGCGAAGGGTGTCATGCCACCTTGGCTGCCTGAGCCTGGATACGGAGACTTTGCTGACGCAAGGCTTCTCAGCGGCCAGGAGATTGGAGCTATTGCTCAGTGGATCCGCGAAGGGGCAACAGAAGGCGAGGCCAAAGAGTTGCCGGAACTTCCCAAATGGGTGGAAGGCTGGCGGCTTGGAGAACCGGACCTGATGGTGAAAATGGGTGAACCTTACACGCTGAAGGCAGAAGGCAAGGATGTTTATCGGAACTTTGTGATTCCGATTCCCTTGGAGGCGAGCCGCTATGTCAAAGCGGTCGAATTTCAACCCGGTAATTCCAAAATCGTGCATCACGCCTTCATTCGCTTCGACCGAACGCCGGAGTCACGGCAGCTCGATGAAAAAGATTCGGAGCCGGGTTTCGGAGGTATCCACACCCCCGAGAACGCGTTCAGTCCGGACGGCTATTTTCTAAGCTGGCAACCGGGGAAAGTTCCGTCACGCGGAATCGAGGGCCTGGCTTGGCGGTTGGAAAAAGGAAGCGATCTTGTGTTGCAAATGCACATGCAACCGGCTGGCAAACCGGAAATGATTCAACCCGCCATCGCCTTTCACTTTGCCGAGAAGCCGCCCACGAACACGCCGTTCAAGATCGGCTTGAGCTCCTACGCCATCGATATTCCCGCTGGAAAAAAGGATTACATAATCCAAGATTCGTACCTCCTGCCGGTCGATGTGCAAATCCTTGGAATTTTGCCGCATGCCCATTACCTCGGGAAGGAATTGCGCGGGTATGCCACGCTGCCGGACGGAACAAAGAAGTGGCTCCTGCTGATCAAACGGTGGGATTTCAATTGGCAAGGCGATTACCATTACATCAATCCGGTATTTCTGCCGAGAGGCACACGTCTGACCATGGAGTTTTCCTACGACAATTCCGATGCCAATGAACGCAACCCGAGCCGGCCGCCCAAGCGCGTTCGTTACGGTCTGCAATCCACCGATGAAATGGGAGAGTTGTGGTTTCAGGTTTTGCCGCGCCACACGAACGATTTGAAGACGTTGACCGCAAGCTATCAATACAAAATCGTGGAAGACGTGATGGCCTACAACAACTACTTGCTTCAACAGGATCGCAACGATTTTAAAGCCCATAACAAGATCGCCAAGGCTCTGCTCACGCTCGGCAAAACTGCGGAAGCCTTGCAGCATCTGCACACCGCAGCGGCCATCGTCATCACCGATCCAGAGACGCACTATTTGCTAGGAATCATTTACCGACAGCAGAACAAATTATTGGCAGCCAAAGGCGAGTTCGAGAATGTGCTCCGCCTCGATCCTAATCACTACAAAGCGCATGGCAACCTGGGCCTGGTTCTCTTGGGCCACGGAGACCTGGCACAAGCGGAGGTTCACTTTAAGCAGGCGCTTCGACTCAATCCCGACGATATGGTCGCCAAGGAAAGCTTGGACGATATCGCGAAGGCCAAAGCTGGGTCGGGAAAACAGCCATGACCTCGACTCACGTCGAACGGATTCTGGCGGATGACAGCCTTGCTTTTTGTCTTCTCAGCATTTTAGTTTCACTTCCATGAACAACATTGCGACCGCGGTCTGGGTGTTGTTGTTAAGCCTGATTACACGCTCCAGCGTCGCTGCCGACGTTTTGAAGTGGGAATCTAGCGAGGGCCATCGCAGCGCCCAGCTCAAGGTGTCGGCCAGTGGAAAAGCTGGATTCACGTTACTCTCCAATGAAAGCGCCGGAATTCGTTGGACGAATACCCTTCCTCCCGATCGCTATATGGAGCGGCAAAATCTGATGAACGGCGCTGGAGTGGCGCTCGGTGATTTTGACGGCGATGGCTGGTGCGATTTGTATTTTTGCAACAAGCAAGGCCCGAACGTCCTCTATCGGAATTTGGGCAACTGGAAATTTGAGGACGTCACGGAGCGCGCTGGAGTCGCCTGCGCGAACCAATCGTCCAACGGTGCCACCTTCGCTGACATCAATGGCGATGGGCGGCTCGACCTTTTGGTGACTTCGTTTCAAGGACCGAATGCTTGCTTTCTAAATCTCGGCGATGGCCGCTTCACGAATACCACCGCGGCGGCCGGCCTCCTCTCGAAGGGAGGTTCTACCACGCAAGCTCTGGCTGATATCGATGGTGATGGGGACTTGGATCTTTATGTCTGCTATTTCGGAATGGAGGCGATCCTGCGCGACGGCGGGGCTTATTCGCATCGGGTCGTCAATGGAAAGCCTGTAGTCACTGGTCGCTACGCCAAGCGTCTCACGATTATCAACGGGCAGGTCGTGGAACTGGGGGAGCCAGACATTCTTTATCTGAACGATGGGAGCGGCAAATTTACTCCTGTGGATTGGAAGCAACGATTCCGCGACGAGAACGGCCAGCCAATGCCCTCCCCGCCCGACTTCGGACTCGCGGTCCAGATCCGCGACATCAATGGGGATGGCTTTCCCGATATCTATGTCTGTAACGACTTTCAAACTCCAGATCGCCTTTGGCTCAATGATGGCCACGGAAATTTTCGAGCCGCGCAGCCTCTGGGTTTGCGCACCATGAGCTTTGCCTCGATGGGAGTGGATTTTGCAGACATTGATCGAGATGGGAACCTTGATTTCTTCGCGGTGGAAATGCTGAGCCGCGAACGGGCGCGTCGATTGAATCAGTCCAGCGCGATGTCCCCGCAAGCGCGCGTCGTCGGCGCGATCGATAAACGCGAAGAAGTCGGTCGCAATACGCTGTTCTGGAATCGCGGCGACGGGACCTACGCGGAGATTGCTTTTCACAGCGGTTTGGCCTCTTCCGGCTGGTCGTGGACGCCCATTTTTATCGACGTTGATCTGGATGGTTTTGAAGACGTATTGATCTCCAATGGTCACCTCCACGATGTGAACGATCGCGATGTGGGGGCTATCAATCGTCTTTCAGACTCCCAACCTGCGCAGGCAAGGGTGAGACTCCTTCTGAAATATCCGCGTCTCGATACGCCTAATGCCGCGTTTCGCAACCAAGGCAATTTATCGTTCACTGATGCCAGTCAAACGTGGGGGTTTGACTCTCGCAACGTCTCGCATGGCATGGCCCTCGGGGACCTCGACAACGACGGCGATTCGGACGTCGTCGTCAATTGCCTGAATGCACCGCCCCTCATTTATCGGAATGATTGTCCCGCCTCACGAGTCGCAGTTCGTTTGAAAGGACATCCGCCGAACACTCAAGGGATCGGCGGCAAGATCACTCTTTTGGGCGGCCCGGTCCCTCAAAGCCAGGAAATCATTTGTGGCGGTCGGTATCTTTCGGGTGACGATCCTGTGCGGGTCTTCGCTGCCGGCTCCTCGACCAACTCGCTGCGGCTGGAAGTAATTTGGCGCAATGGGAAACGCAGCTCCATCGCCGGGGTAAAGCCCAACACTCTCTACGAGGTGGATGAAGCGGGCGCGCAAGACCGCATTCCCAGCAAGCCGTCGCCGGCCACACCGATGTTTCAAGATGTCAGTGGCTTGATCGCCCATCGTCATGCGGAGGAACCGTTCGATGATTTTTCGAGGCAGCCGCTATTGCCGAAACATCTGAGCCAATTGGGTCCGGGAGTAGCTTGGTTTGATCTCGATAATGACGGCAATGATGAGTTGATCGTCGGAAGCGGAACAGGAGGGAGCTTGGCGGCTTATCACAATGATGGCAAAGGTGGATTCAGCCGCATCCAATTACCCAACTTCAACCAAAGCCTGCCCGATGATTTGACGGGGATTGTCGGATGGCGGGCGGCAGGAGGACGGCCTGCACTGCTTGTTGGCCTCGCAAATTATGAGACGAATTCAACCAACCTTCCGTCCGTGCTGCGCTACGACCTTGTCGCTGGTGCTGTCACAGAAGGGCCCAGCTTGCCGGGTGTCTCAGCCAGCACCGGACCATTAGCTGTGGCGGACATTGATGGCGACGGTGACTTGGATTTATTTGTGGGGGGACGTGTGCTGCCCGGTCGCTATCCCGAAGCAGCGGCATCCCGACTCATTCGCAACAAGGGCGGAAAACTTGTTCCGGATCTGGAGAACAACCGAATTCTCGAAAAGGTTGGATTGGTCAGCGGCGCGGTTTTTAGTGATCTTGATGGCGATGGCCAGGCGGATTTGGTCCTGGCCTGCGAGTGGGGTCCGGTGCGGATTTTTCGTAATCAGCGCGGAGAGTTCACGGAATGGAATCCACCGCTGCACTGGGCCGGCCAGCCCGCTCCAGACTCTCAACCCTCAACTCTCAGCCAACTCACAGGCTGGTGGAACGGAGTGACCACAGGCGATTTCGATGGCGATGGAAAGCTGGATATCGTTGTCGGGAATTGGGGATTGAACAGTTCTTACAATCGAGCCACGAATGGTCCGTTGCGTTTGTACTATGGAGATTTCGCCGGAGATGGGCAGGTTCCTCTGATCGAGGCGTATGATGATCCAGCATTGCAGAAGACCGTGCCATGGCGCGATATGCAATTAACCGGAGGAATCTTGCCGTGGGTCATCGAGCGATTCCCCTCCCACAAAGACTACGCCCGCGCGAGCGTTGCGGAGATTCTCGGTGAACGAATGGCCAGAGCCAAGGAAGTTAAAGCTAGCACTCTCACATCGATGATTTTTTTGAATCGAGGAGACAAATTCGAAGCCGCGCCCATGCCCATCGAGGCTCAGTTGGCACCCGCCATGGGCGTCGCTGTCGCGGATGTGGATGGGGATGGGCACGAAGATTTGTTCCTAAGCCAGAACTTTTTTGCAGTCCGACCCGAAGATAATCGCTGTGACGCGGGCCGCGGACTCTGGTTGAGAGGAGATGGGAGAGGTGGATTGAAACCCATGCCGGGACAAGAAACCGGCGTCACGATTTACGGAGAGCAGCGCGGCTGCGCGCTGGGCGATTATGACAACGATGGACGAATCGATCTGGCCGTCGCGCAAAACGGTGCCGCAACGAAACTCTACCGTAATACCAGGGCGAAGGCAGGCTTGCGCGTCCGGCTCCAAGGTCCGGAAAGCAATCCCGATGGAGTCGGAGCCACCGTGCGCCTGGTGTTTGGACAACGGATGGGACCAGCCCGTGAAATTCACGGCGGGGGCGGCTACTGGTCACACGACAGCCCGGTGCCAGTGCTGGGGACGCCTGAAGAACCCACCAGGATCTGGGTGCGCTGGCCAGGAGGCAAAATTGTCACGACAGAGATTCCAAAGGGAGCAAAGGAAATTTGCATCAATCCGGAAGGTAACTTGAAACTGATCTCTCGATTTTCCCAGTGAGGACAAAGACCCGGAGCAACCGCCATTGCCGAGCCGGCGTGACAAAGAAACCTCACATCAAACCTTCTCCGAGGTCGCAGTAGGAAACGAAGGCATCGAAGCCTTGGCTCCTTCGGGCTAAAGTGTGGTGTTAGAGAGTCGGTCGAGCGCGACTTGGACGAAAATCCGATTTCCTTCTTGTTGCCATTTTCCTTTGGCGATTACCATTGAGCCCATGGCCAAAAATAAAAACATTGTCGATTCCATCTCTCGTCGAAACTTTCTGGCGATCTCTGGGACTGTTCCCGCAATGATTCTTGCGCAGTCCAACCCGAAGAGTGCTTTCGCCGCCATTCCGCCGACAGCGACGAAGAATGAAGGAAGAAAATATCCCATCGGTCTCGAGCTCTACTCGGTCCGAACCGAACTGATGCGCGACCTCCCGAATACGCTCAAGACAGTCGCAAAGATCGGTTACGAGGTTGTTGAGTTTTATGCGCCCTATTTCAACTGGTCACTCCCTTACGCGAAAGATGTCCGCTCTCAATTGGACGATCTCGGTGTTCGGTGTTACTCGACGCACAATCATATCGAGTCCTTTACGCCGGGGGACACGATGGCCAAGGCTATCGAACTCAATCAAATTCTCGGAGCAAGGCAGGTCGTGCTCTCCAGTGCTCCCAATGGCACCAAGGGGCTTGAGGGCTGGAAGAAGCTCTGCGAGCGACTCACAGCCGCCGTTCACCAACTCAAACCACACGGACTAACCGCAGGATTCCATAACCACCAAACCGAATGGGCGCCTCTGGACGGCGGCCAGCGCATCATGGACGTCATCGCGGCTAACACACCGAAGGAATTTGTCCTGCAGTTCGATGTCGGCACTTGCATTGAAGCCGGTGCAGACCCGGTCGCTTGGATCAAAGCGAATCCGGGCCGAGTCAAGAGCGTCCACCTCAAGGATTGGGCTCCTGGCAATCGTGCCGAGGAAAAGGGCTACCGAGTTCTCTTTGCCGAAGGCGTTACGCCTTGGAAAGAAATCATTGCGGCAGTCGAATCCGTCGGCGGGGTGGAGTTTTATCTGCTTGAGCAGGAAGGAAGCAGGTTCTCGGAATTCGAAACCGCCCGACGTTGCCTGGACACCTGGAAGACAATGCGTGCGAAAGCGTAGTTGCAAGAGCAAACCCGTAAAGAGTTGCTGACGCGAATGGTGGAGCCGAGGGGATTCGAACCCCTGACCCCCACAATGCCATTGTGGTGCTCTACCAACTGAGCTACGACCCCATTCAGCGGGAGGCAATTTAGAGTGGCCACCCGGTTTGTCAAAAACAATCTGCCAGACTTAATCCAATCCCAACTTTGCGCGACCGGCTGGCGAAATCATCGAGGCATGCCACGGAGGATCCCATACAATGTCCACGGAAGCGTCTTCGACGCCTGGAAGGCAAACCAATTTCTGTTGCGCATCCCCGGCGATCGTCGCCCCCATGCCGCAGCCCGGAGCGGTAAGGGTCATTTTAACCAACACCTTGCTATTGCCGGACGGCAACAGCTCGACGTGCATGTCATAGATCAAACCTAAATCCACAAGGTTGACCGGGATCTCCGGATCGTAACAAGTCCTTAAGGTTTCCCATACAGATTGCTCACTGACCGGATCCGAGCTGGCCGCTGGGCCGTTGAGTCCGGGTTCCATCGAAGACGTTTGAGTTACCTCAAGGCCGAGCGCATCCGCATCTTTGCTTGCGATCCGGAACAACCCGCCCCTGGCCTGGACGGTGTAGGTGCCTCCGAGGGTTTGCATAATATCTACGGGCGTCCCCGGAGGGAGAGTGACCGCGTTACCCGCAGGAATCTGAATGGCTTCGCACTCGCGAGTCAATTCAACCGAAGTGGCATCTGGCATGGCAAAAACCTAGTGGAAGCGCTTTAATAATCAATGCTGGAGAACATCAGCCCGAAATCCCAAGCCTCGACACCTTCGTGGGAGCCTGCTCGCTGTAGATCACCGACCGTTGAGGCAAAACGAAACAGCGCAATTTTCTCTGGTCATCCGCTCGTTTGATGGCTAATTGAACCATGCAAAATGCCGGCTGGAAAAAAGCTCTGAACTCCTGTGCTGATCCCCAGCGGGCGCAGGCCTATTTTGATCAGTTGAGATCCACGAGCGCGGGACCGTTTCTGAAGCGGGCCTCGGCGGAGCAGGATCGGATTCTAGCCGCGCTCTTCAGCGGATCCCAAGCATTGAGTCAGTTGTTAATCGCCCACCCAGAGTGGTTCTCCGCTACGGTGGACCGCGAACTCCTAGAGAAGCCACGACAGAAACAGAGTTTGGAGCAGGAGGTTCAAACCTGGCTGCCATCGCTGTGGCAAGCGCGCGACTTCGCGAAAGCATTCAGTAGATTGAGAGAGTTTAGGCAGCGCGAGATGCTGCGCATTGCTGCACGCGACCTGGCTCGGCTCGGCAGCGTCGGCGAAATCATGGCCGAGGTCTCCAACGTGGCGGATATCTGTCTCGACGGAGTTTATAGGCTCTGTCATCAGCAGCTCTCCGGTCGCTTGGGCCAGCCTTATCATCAGGACACGGAAGGCCGCTGGTATCCCACTGAGTTTTGCGTCTTGGGATTGGGCAAACTGGGGGGACAAGAGTTGAACTACAGCTCTGATGTTGATGTCATTTTTGTCTATAGCGAGGAAGGTTCACTTTTCAAAGAGCTGCCTCGCAAGGGCCAATCGACAGGAAAGGGGCTGAGTAACCACCAATTCTTCGTTCGGCTCGCTGAGGCGTTTATCGCCGAAGTCAGCCGGTTGACCCCGGAAGGCACGTTGTTCCGGATTGATCTTCGCCTGCGCCCGGAAGGCAACTCAGGCCCACTCGCCCGCTCGCTCAATAGCTATGAAAATTACTATGCGCAGTGGGGACAGACCTGGGAGCGAATGATGCTCATCAAAGCCCGCTTCATCGCCGGCGACGTAGCTCTGTCTGCGGAGTTTTTGGAAATGATCCAAACGTTTCGTTACCCGAGGTCTGTTGGGGAATGGATCGCGCATGAGGTGGCGGCGACCAAACAGCGCATCGAATCTCAAGTGGTCAAGGCAGGTGAGATCGACCGCAATGTCAAACTCGGACGCGGAGGCATCCGCGAGATTGAATTCATCGCGCAAACCATGCAACTGCTCCACGGTGGCCGGATCCCGTTTCTGCAAGATTCGCAGACGTTGTCCGCTTTGAAAAAATTGGTTCGATACAAACTCCTGCCCAATCACGAAGCCGAAGAGTTATCTCAAGCATACTGTTTCCTCCGCGAGTTGGAGCACCGTCTGCAAATGGAAAACAATTTGCAGACACACACCATTCCTACCGAGCGTAAAGCTCGTGAAAGGCTGGCTGCATTGATGGGATTTGATGACTTGTCTGAATTTGAAGTGGTTCGGCAACGGCATGCGCGAGATGTCCGCAAAATATTCAGCGCTCTGGTCAAAGCCGACGAGCCTCCTCAGCGAAACTTGCTTCCCGATTTGAATGAAGCAGAAGACCAGTGGAGAACGCTTCTCGAGGGGCGTTCCTTCCGCGAGGCAGACCGGGCCTATCAATTGATTCGCGAATTTGTACAAAGCTCCGGCTACGTTCATGTCTCTCCTCGAAGTTCTGACCTCGCCCGGCAACTCCTCACGAAGATGCTGGCGCTTTGCCCGGTGAAACCTGAGATCACAAGCCAGAAGTCAGCAGTCAGCAGCGAGCACACCGTCCGCGAACGTGCGCCCTCCACGAGCTTGTCAGATCCCGATCGTGTGCTCGCTCGGCTGGATAGTTTTATCAAAGCCTATGGCTCGCGCGCTTTGCTTTACGAGACGTGGACGAGCAATCCATCTCTGTTTCAACTGTTGTTGCTGCTCTTTGACCGGTCGGAATTCCTGGCTGAAATCGCGATCAGCACTCCGGACCTAGTGGATGAACTTGAGCTGAGCGGACGATTGCGTCGCCGAAAAACAACCGAAGAGACATTACGCGATCTTCGCCACGGTCTTAAGGATGAGGACCAGCGACTCTGGCTGCGCCGCTATCATCAGGCAGAGCTGATGCGGATTGGGTTGCGAGATATATTGGGCCTCGCTGACTTCGAACTGAATTTGGTGGAACTCTCCACCCTTGCGGATGCTTGCCTTCAATACGCTATCGAAGTCGTGTTCCGACAACACAAAATCAAGACTGCGCCCTTTGCCATTGTCGGCCTGGGCAAATTGGGCGGAGCAGAAATCAATTACGGCTCGGACTTGGACATCATGTTCGTCTCGGACTCTAAAGAAAAAAATCTTCCTCAGCTTCAACGATTGGCCGCGGAAGTCATGGGCTTGCTCTCCAGCCAGACCGAATTAGGAGTGGCTTTTTTGACGGACGCTCGATTGCGCCCCGATGCCGAAAAGGGGCTGCTCGTGAACAGTCTTGCTGCTTACGAGGACTACTATCGGAACCGTGCTCAGCTTTGGGAAATCCAGGCGCTCTCACGCGTCCGCCCCGTTGCTGGGAACGCAGGCGTCGGCCAGCGTTTTCTGGAGCTCGCTTCCAATCTCGCCAACTTCCGCGAGCCTGCCCAACCACTCGGAGCTCACACGCCAACTTGGAAAGAGGAGATCAGCAAGATGCGATCACGCATCGAGAAAGAACGCACCCCTAATGGCAAGCAGCACCTAGCTGATCAAAACTGGTGCCGGCGGCCTCATGGACGCTGAATTTGTTGCGCAAACATTATGCCTTGCCCAAGGCTGGCACGAGCCGAACACGTTGCGAGCATTGCAACTCGGACGCGAGTCGAATGCGCTCATGGCCGAAGATGCAGACCTGCTGATCGAGAGTTATCGCAAGCTCAGGCGAATCGAAGGTATTCTCAGGCGTTGGAGCTTTGCGGGCGAGACATTGTTGCCGGAGGATCCCGCCCCGCTCTATCGTGTCGCCATTCGCTGCGGCTTTGTGCGAACGGAGGCTTTCATGAAAGCTGTTGAAGGATATCGCACGAATATTCGCGCGGTTTACTTGAAGGTGATGAACTGATGGCTTGTTACGTTCAAAGCACGCGCGTTGATCTTGGTGAACTGGTCAGCGTGGGACAGTTTCCCAGCGGCTTAAGCAATTAACTCCTGAACGACATGGCCCTGAACATCCGTTAAACGAAAATCGCGGCCAGCGTTGCGGAACGTCAGTTTTTCGTGGTCGAAGCCGAGCAAGGCGAGGATCGTGGCGTGGATGTCGTGCACGTGAACTTTATTCTCCACAGCTTGAAAGCCGAATTCGTCGGTGGCCCCATGCACATAACCGCCCTTCACACCGCCGCCAGCCATCCACATCGTAAATCCGTAATGATTATGGTCACGGCCATTGATCTTGCCGGCGTTTGATCCAGGGGTTGGCAACTCTACGGTCGGAGTCCTGCCAAACTCGCCACCCCAAATAACCAAAGTGTCTTCCAGCATCCCACGGTGCTTCAAATCCCTTAACAGAGCCCCAATCGCCTGATCGCATTGCTTGGCTAACTTGCGATGATTGATTTCTATGTCGTCATGGTTATCCCACGGTTGGCCTGCGCCGTGCCAGACTTGGACGAAGCGCACCCCACGCTCCAACAAACGCCGGGCGATGAGGATTTGCCGGGCTTGGGTACCTTCGCCGTACATGTTGCGGACATGCTCTGGTTCGCGACTGACGTCAAAAGCGTCCGAGGCATCCATTTGCATGCGGTAAGCCAGCTCGAAGGACTGAATCCTCGCCTCGAGTTGACTATCCTGGTCACGGCTTTTCCGATGCCTCTCGTTGAGCTGCTGCAAAAGATCGAGCTGAGCGCGCTGCTCTGGGATCGAACTGTAATTGTTCTTGATGTGCTCGATGAGCTTTTCGATCCGTGTGTATTGGGTGTCGATGTACGTGCCTTGATACACGCCCGGCAGAAAGCCCGATTGCCAATTCTGCGATTCCTGAATGGGGTAGCCGCCCGGACACATCGCAATGAACCCAGGAAGATTTTGATTTTCGCTGCCTAATCCATAGGTCACCCAAGATCCTAAACTGGGCCGGATGAGGCGGGCTTCGCCGCAATTCATCAAGAGCAAAGAAGGTTCGTGATTGGGAACATCCGCATGCATCGAGCGGATGACCGCGATGTCATCGATGCTCTCAGCGACGTGAGGAAAAAGTTCACTGACTTCGATGCCACTCTGGCCGTGCTTGGCGAATTTGAATGGAGATGGAAATGCGGCTCCGGTTTTCCGTTCGGTTCGGAGATTTGCCGTGGGCAATGGCTTGCCTGCATATTTCTGCAACGAGGGCTTCGGGTCGAAAGTGTCCACGTGAGATGGCCCGCCATTCATAAAGAGATGGATCACCCTTTTGGCCTTGCCCGGAAAGTGAGCGGACTTGGGCACCAGTGGCGAGATTGAGTCCTGGCCGGCGGCTGCTTCGGGAACAAACACTCCCGTCGCGTTCATGAGTGAGGC
This sequence comes from Pedosphaera sp., assembly GCA_009695265.1. Classification (GTDB taxonomy): domain Bacteria; phylum Verrucomicrobiota; class Verrucomicrobiia; order Limisphaerales; family SIBE01; genus SIBE01. The sequence continues at coordinate 15,762 of SIBE01000044.1, forward strand.
TAAGCTTAACGCTCCCATCCCCATTCCGCAGCGACCGAGGAATTCTCTGCGAGTCAGAAGGCTGTCTTCCAAACGTGGTTTATGATGATTCATGTGCAACCTGGCATGCAGGACAATTCATTTAGGATATCGAAGGCGCTTCAGAATGACGACAGGGCCCTGTCCTAAATTCAAAACAAACTAATCTCAGCCAACTCTTAAAAGATTAACATACATGCCTTTACCGTCAACACTGTTGCCCTTGAAGAAACGTTTGTGTATGTTGCCGCCTCTTGAAACAGACTATTACCATGAGTGAAGAAGAAAATAAATCGGTCATGACAGAAAATTGGAAAACACCGGCTGAAGCTGCGGACCTGGGAGTCGCGGAATCGGCCGAGGGCAATGTCCCCATTGATTTGACTCCGGAGCAGATCGAAGACTTGAAAGTCAAAGCCGCCAAAGCAGACGAGCATTGGGAACGCTTGCTCAGATTGACCGCAGACTTCGAAAATTTCAAAAAGCGATCCGCTCGCGACCGCCAGGACGCAATCAAATTTGCCAACGAATCGCTCTTGGAAAAACTCATCCCTGTGCTAGATAACTTCGACATGGCCCTGATGGCGGCCAACCAGCCTCAGGCCAGCACCGTAGAATCTCTTAAAACAGGTGTCGAGATGATCTACAATCAAATGCGAAGCGCGTTGACCGAATCCGGATTGGAAGAAATCAACGCTGCCAACAAGCCGTTTGATCCCAATTGGCACGAAGCCGTTTCGCAACTGGAATCCGACCTGGTGCCGGAAGGAAATGTCATCCAGCAATTGCGAAAAGGTTACAAGCTGCGGGAACGGTTGGTCCGACCCGCAACGGTAGTCGTCGCCAAGAAGCCCGCAGCATGAAGGGTATGGCGAAACGAGACTATTATGAGGTTCTTGGCCTCGACCGCAACGCGGGCGCCGAAGATCTTAAAAAGGCATATCGCAAGCTGGCCATCAAGTTTCATCCGGACAAAAATCCAGGCGACAAGGCCGCGGAAGAAAAGTTCAAGGAACTTGGAGAGGCTTACGAAGCCCTGAGCGACCCGCAGAAAAAAGCGGCCTACGATCAGCACGGTCACGCGGCTTTCGATCCACGGATGCGCGGCAGCAGCGGCGGACGTGGTTTTCACGACCCATTCGATATCTTTCGCGAGGTGTTTACCGGCGGTGGCACCAAGGGGAGTATTTTTGACGATTTATTTGGAGGCGGCCAGCGCGATCCCTCGGCGCCGCAACGGGGCTCTGACCTCCGTTACGACATGGAAATAAGCTTCGAGGAAGCGGTCCTGGGCTGCGAAAAGGAAGTTTCCCTCAGCAAACTGACCGCTTGCGACGTCTGTCGGGGCACTGGTGCCGAAAGTGGTTCATCGAGCAAAACTTGCTCCAGTTGCGGCGGAAAAGGCCAAGTGATCACCTCGCGAGGAATCTTCAGCATCGCTCAAACGTGTCCTCGATGCGAAGGTGCAGGCCGAGTAATCGAACGACCTTGCCGGACCTGCCACGGCGCTGGTCGGCGAGAACACACCTCCAAGATAAAGATGAAAATCCCGGCTGGCGTCGATACAGGGGCGCGCCTTCGATCCTCGGGCAACGGCGAGGCGGGACTTCGCGGAGGACCAACCGGCGATTTATACGTGGTCTTGCATGTCAAGCCGCACGAAATTTTCCAGCGGGAAGGTGATGATCTTATCTGCGAAGTCCCCATTCGTTTTGTGGATGCTGCTCTCGGCGGCGAAATTGAAGTGCCCACGTTGACCGGGAAATCTCATGTCAAAATCCCGGCTGGCACGCAGAGCGGAACTATCTTCCGTCTCAAAGGCAAAGGAGCCAGAAATATCCAAGGCTATGGACATGGAGATCTCCACGTCCGAGCCATCGTGGAAGTGCCAACGCATTTGAACAATGCCCAAACCTCAAAATTGCAGGAGTTCGCAGATCTCTGTGACACAAACGTGAATCCAATCAGCAAGAGCTTTTTCGAGCGGGCGAAAGATTTCTTCCGGTAAGATAGGGAGATGAGTCCAAGAGATCGTGCCGCCGAGTGATGTTGTCTCCGAGCCTCTCTTTTTATCATGCATCGCTTCTATCTGACGCCGGAAGAGACGAAAGAATCAATGCTCACCCTAACCGAGCGCGAAGCGCATCACGCTTTGAATGTGCTCCGCATTCGCGAAGGGGAACGGGTCGTTGTCCTCGATGGCATCGGGCACGAATTCCTTTGCGAGGTGCGCCAGGCAAATCGGCAAGGCGTCTCATTGAAAGTGGCGCAAAAGCAATTCAACGCTCCTCTTTCCTATGAATTGACCTTGGTGCAGGCCATCACTAAAGGGAAGACGATGGACTTGATCATTCAAAAAGCCACCGAGCTGGGCGCTCATCGAATTGTACCGATTCTCTCCGGACGCACCGTCGCGCATGTCGGAGATGACGCTGCGTCTGAGAAAGTCGAGAAATGGAGGGCGACTGCGATCGAGGCGATCAAGCAATGCGGTTCTCCTTGGCTTCCCAAAATCGATCTCCCGGTTTCTCCGCAGACCTTTCTGTCCCAGGCAGAACGTTTCGAGATGTCATTGATTGCCACGTTGCAAACTCACGCCCGACATCCACGGGCTTTTTTTCAGGCTTTCCTTAATGAGCAACAACGGCTCCCAAAAACTCTTTGCGTTTGGGTCGGGCCGGAAGGCGATTTTACTCCTGCGGAAACAAATGCCGTGATTTCAGCAGGTGCCCTGCCCATCACCTTGGGGAACTTGATTCTTCGCAGTGAAACCGCCGCGATCTATTGCCTAGCGGTCCTCAACTACGAAATGCAAGCGGCGATCGAATCGCATTATTGATCCTGAAAAAAGAACCGGACCCGCAAACGACCGCATCAAGCGGCTGCACTCTGGGCCGAGAAACCTCCTCTCTTACTTGTCGGGAAGCGGCTTAACTCGAACGCTCTTGTAGTGAATCTGGCTCCCGGGATCGTGTCCCTGGAGGGCGAACGCACCGTTGGAGACGCGCTTGCCCGAACCACGGCCCTGGCTTGCATCGTCAGGCTCGATGTAGTCCACGACCACCTTGTCGTTAACCTTCGTGATGACGTGCTTGCCTTGGACGATAATGTGCATCGTGAACCACTCGTTGTCCTTGGCGACAACATCGTAATTATCCTTAACACCGTAGAGCCCGGCAGTGCGCTTGGGATCGGTATGTGAATTGTTCACCTGCACTTCATGACCCTTGCGAGGAAAACCCATATCGAGCCACTCGGTGTGGAAATAAACGCCTGAGTTCGCCTTAGGGAAAGTCATAATCTCGACCTTGAGCTCGAAGTTCTTGAAGTTGTGGTTCTGAACAGGCCCGACGTAGAAAAGATGCGATCGCGGCCCAAGCACAACGATCTTGCCGTCCACGACTTTGAACGTGTCTGTGTTTTCATTCGCCTTCCAGCCGTCGAGACTCTTGCCGTCGAAGAGAGAAATCCAGCCATCGTCTTTGTCGGCGCTGAATGCAACAATCGGAACCAAAGCCAGCGCGAGAAGAAGTATTCGTTTCATAGGTGGTGTTGTTTCAAAAGTGACTTAACCATAATTTGCGGGGGCGCACAACGAATAAACTTTCGGCTGTCGAAAATGGCTGAAGACACCGGCCGAGTTGGGGTGCCGCGAACTGGAGGCGATCTATTTTATTTCAAGCCTGCGAGGAACTCAACGAGGTTCCGCAAATCCTGCTTGGACAAGATGCTGGCCATGCCTTCAGGCATCGGAGAGACGCCGCGGTTGCGCGAGGTAATCTCGGCTTTCAACACTGTGATCAAGCCATCTTCGGGTGAGTTTAAGACCAGTTCTTTTTCATTCTCTTTCTTGAGCACGCCTGCGTAAGCCATGCCGCCTTTCAAGGTCACGATCAAGCTTTCGAAGCCCTGCGCTATTTGCTTGTTCGGCAACAGAACAGATTCCAACAGGTATTCGCGAGTCTGGCGCGAACCGACGCCTGTCAACTCGGGCCCGACATCGCCACCCTCGCCATTAACTTTGTGACAGCGGAGGCAGGCTGCTTCCGCGCGCTCGAAAAAAAGTTTCCTTCCTTGTTGAGCATCTCCACCGTGGAGAGTAATTCGGTAAGCAGCCAAGGGATCGCTCTTGTTCTGTGCCGATTCATATTGCGCCAGCTTGCTTTTGATCGCTGGCGAGGAGGACTTCCCAGCAGCCTCCAACAGGTCCAATTGCAATTCGATCGAAATCTGGCCCGCGAGCAACTTGTCCAAATACCTACTCAGCACTTCGCTGGCAGCAACGCTCTCGATGGTCCCCAACATCTCAAAGGCATTTTGCATCTCGGTTATCGAACCTTTTTCCAAGACGCTGACCATCTGAACGACCGCATCGGAAGGCTGAATTTTCGATTGCAACCGAACTGATTCTGTCCGCAAGGCTTCTTCGCTATCGTTGGCGGCAAAGTTAACAGCATCCTTCAGACGAGCATCTTTATGTGCCGCGAGCGCTTTGAGAGCTTCGACGCGCACCATTGCTTTCGCTTTCGTGTCCTTCACCAATTCGAACAAGACGGAGTCGCTCTCGGTAATCTCTAATCGAACGATAGCTTGGATTGCGGCTAAGCGGACATTTTCGGGCGCGGTACGGAGGATGTCCGGCAGAACAGGCTCAAGGGCGTCGCGCGCGACCTTGGCTTCTCGAGTCGCAGATATGGGACGCCAAACCCCAGTAATGCGATCACGGCCGGAAGGCTTGGGCCAATCGGCCAAGGCGAGCAGGGCTTCGCTTCGGAATTGTCCGTCGGCGGCATCCTTTTGGGCGAAGCGCGAAAGAGCAGTTGCGGCTTCAACTGTGCCGTGACGGAAGTTCGCGTTCAGCACGCGGCGCAGCGCCGGCTCGGAAAGCCCAGTCCGGTTGATGATGGCGGCCAATTCAGGCATCGCGCCGTTGACTGGACCGTCGTTGATAGCTCGCGCCGCCTCCGTGACCAACAGCGGCTCGGAGTCATTTAGGAATTGACCAATCTCCGCTCGATGCATTCGCCGCATCGCCAGCAAGACGGCCATGCGACCGGCAGGCGACGCATCCTTCGCCGCCGCCAGCAGTGAATCGATGTCATTGATCCCAGTCAGACCCATCACGCCGGCGTGGCGCAAATAGGGATCTTTATCGGCATTCTCTCTCAGCATGGAAAGGATCGGTTCGACGGCTTCTTTCCGTCCCAATTTTCCAAGGCTGGTCGCGGCAAAGAAACGGACGCGGGCTGAAGAATCCCCCAATAATTTGATCAATCCTTCATAGGCCCCTGGCTCACGGCATTGGCCCAGGACCTTGGCCGATTGGGCGCGGACTTCGGCGTCTTTGTCAGTCAACAATTCCAACAATGGCTTCGTGGCTCTGGTCCGTTCGGCATTTGAAATCCCAAGTTTGAGATTGGAAATGATTTGTCCAAGTCCCCAGATCGCGTGGAGCCTGGCCAACTGATGGGAGTTTCCTCGCGCCACCTTGGCTAATGGCGCCACAGCGCGCGCGTCCGCCAAAGCAAATTGTGCCTCCTGCCGCACTCGCATATCTTGATGCGAGAGCAATCCGGCCAATGCCGAGAGGGATCGGCCTTCCATCCCTGCGGCGAGGATCGCTTTCGTTTCTCTGACAATGGACTGCTGAACCACAGCAGGATCAAACACGCGATAGATGCGTCCCTTGCCAGTCTGATTCCAACCCTGCACCCAGTCCGTATAATAAATCCCGCCCTCGACTCCGAATTCGACATCCGTTGGCAGACATTCCCACAGGAATTTTTCGTGATCGATCAGTTCGAATGAAGCTCCTTTGGGTTTCAGCGCGAAGGAATGGATGCCGCTGCTTGTCCCGCCTCGGAAGTCGCACAGGAAAAAATGCCCATTGTAACGATCCGACATCCCCGTGCCGGGATAGTACGTCAGGCCCGACGGACCGTCAGCGAGATTGACTATCGGAGGGACAAGATGGGCCGCCTGGCCATCCCACTGCGGATACCAAAGCTTTTCTGAATTCCATGGACCGCGGGAGTTCGGGGAGTTGATGAATTGATAGCCGATGCGCCAACCGCTATCTCCGCCTTCCACGACGTAAACCCAGCGAGCCCGGTCGCCGCCGTCGGAATTGTTATCGCCTGTAAAAAGATTTCCGTACTGATCGAAAGCCAATTCCTGAGGATTGCGCAGTCCAAACGCGAACACTTCCAGGTCGGAGCCATCTGGATTGCACCGGAAGACGCAGCCGGTATCTGGATGCCCGACGACCTTGCCCTCCGTTTCGATATGGGAGCCGCGGTCACCAATGCTGAAGTATAGCTTTCCATCTGGACCAAACCGCAGACCGTGCAAATCGTGGCCTAAAAAGCCGATTCGAACGCCGTAACCGTAGTGAAGGGACTTGCGTTCGTCAGCAACGCCGTCGCCGTTTGTGTCGCGCAACAACCAAAGATTCGGGATGTTCGCGAGCCAAACGTCGCCCTTCCGGGTCAACACGCCTGCAGCAATGCCTTCCAAAGTGTGATTGAATCCTTCCGCGAATACCGTCGAGTGATCGGCCTTGCCATCGCCATCCCGATCCTCGATCAACTTTACCCGATCCGAATAAATGGCGAATGAGGAAATCTTATCTCCGGTGTGGCGCTTCATCATCGCGAGCCGGTCATCGACGGTGCGACAGGCCAGGTCTTCGTCGAGCCAATCGTCCTTGCCTCGGATATCCGTGACGCCATTGTGCAGACGAAAGGTTTCAATCACGTAGAATCGGCCTTTTTCATCGATGGAGAATGCGACGGGATTGGCGAGGTGCGGTTCCGCAGCGAACAGCTCGACCTTCAATCCCGGTGCCACCTGAAATCTTTTCATTGAGAGCCCGCCCTCATCCGAGGCAGCAGCAACAGCCACCGGGCTTGATGGGACTTCCGCGCGTCGCTCGGCTGCCGACACGCGGATAAATGTCACCAGCGCCAGTGGCAGCAAAGAGGCCCGAAAAAGAAAGAGAACAAAAATGGATTTCAGCATTGCGAGAGAGACTATAATCACCGAGGAACCGGAATCAAGAGGCAGCAACTCCCTTT
>SIBE01000045.1 GCA_009695265.1 Pedosphaera sp.
GTTGCTCAACTTGATCTTTTGAGCTCGGAGCTGCTTGAGCGAGCCAGCCCATTTGTGAATTTCAGCGTGGCCATCCGCGAAGGAAAATCCTGACGCGCCATTGTGGTAGGTCGCTGGCTGATCAATCCAACTGTTTGCGCGAGGGTTGAAGAAACCGGCGTCGTTGATGCTATCCGGATGTTCGTCGAGATAAACCCAGGTTTCAGAAGGGCCGGGATAAATGAACTCGGAAGTCTTTTTAATGTGTTTGTAAATTGATTCCCAAGGACCCGTCTCCGCATTCCCCTCTCCAATGCCAATATTGCCGGAAAGGCTTCGAACCCGCTGAGCCCATCCTTTGTTTTTCTGTGCCGGGCTGAGGTATTTGTCAGCTGGACATTTGAAGATGTTCTTAGTGTTCCCAAAATACTTGGCGAGTTTCGAATACCTCTCATCAATTAAGTAGAGAGTGTTTGTGTTATCCTGCGAAGTTCCCCAGTCCAGCCATCCGATCACCCAAGGAGCATTTCTTGCGTTCTGGGCCTCGGCGAGGGTATTGCCGCCGTGAAAGCTCATAACGACTCGATCCTCGTTATCGCCATTGTACATGTGCCAGGCAAGCATGAGTTGCTTGGTGTTGCCCATGCACAAGATGCCTTGGGCTTTGCTCTTGGCTTTGGCTAAAGCGGGAAGAAGCATGCCAGCCAAAATGGCGATGATAGCAATGACGACCAACAGTTCAATTAAGGTGAACCCGCGACGTGCGGCCTTTAACAGTGGTATCTGTCGGTGGTTTGTAGAACTTGATGTTTTCATAGATTACTGAAGGGTTTGAATGTCAGATTTATGGCAGAGACGACTAACAGCGAGTCTGCACTTTGTAAATACTAAATTGAATTCGGTTCGGTTTGTAACATCGATAAACCGCTCGACGCGAGCAAACACAAAACTCATTGAGTGACATTGGGAGGGGGCTTGATATCCGCAGCATTCGGATCAATAGCTCGCAACGAATTTATAGCCTGCAGAGCCACAGACCGCTCTGGATCGTTCAAGAGCTCGCGAAGAGACGCAATTGCTGCCTTGGCGCCTGGGCCAATCTCCATCAGAGCGTAAGCTGCAAGCCGTTTCACCTCTGAATCTTTGCCCTTAAGCAATGGGATGAGGTCGGGAACTGCAGGAGCGGCTTTAGCCCCAGCCTTGGCCAATTCAACACAGGCATTCACTCGAGTATCCTTGTCCGCGCTCTTGAGGGCTTGAGTCGTGGCCGAAACATCGACACTTTGCTCCTTGGCCGCACACGCTGCCAGGAATCCCACAACGAGGAGAGCGAGCATGGTAATCAAACTGTTGCTGAGAGGCTTTTTCATTGCCCAGAATTTACGCCTCCCCAATAGGGCGTTCAAGTTAAAACCCGGTTTTGAAAATGGTGTTCGCCTCGTGGGTTGACCGCGTGCGAAAGCTTCGCTCAACCACCAACTGGATATTACTTCTGCCCTTTTCCTTCGTTCAGCTCGAAGATGCGCCCCACTTCGAAGGGACCAAAAAACTCCTCGGCACCGTCGGGCCATCGGACAGTAACGCGCTCGACCTTCTGCGCCGAATCCAGGCCAAAGTGGACTCGCGGGTCACTGCTCGAGCAGTAGCCTTGATTGGGTTGGACGTAACGCCAATAAACTTTACCAGCGGCCTCGACCCGGACCCAGGCGTTAATCGCATCTGTGTGTTTGCGGCTCAAAGCTCGAAAGATGATCCAACTGCCCTGCTTTCTTGCTATATTGCGAAGCAGGTGAACCGGACCATCTCGGTTGATGATGACGACATCCATGTCGCCGTCATTGTCCAAGTCGCCAAACGCGGCACCTCGGCTGGTGGCGGCCCGAGACTCAACGACGCCTCCTTGCGGACTGACTTGTTCGAACTGACCTCCGCCCAAGCCGCGGAGCAAGCTGTTCGGTTCAGCATAAGGATCGGTCGGATTCAGATTCCGAGCGCCAGACTTTACTCGACCGTTGGCGACGTAGAGGTCGAGCTGTCCGTCGTGATCGAAGTCGGCAAACCCAACGCCAAATCCAGTGAATGGCAAACTCCCCGACCCTGGCCCTTTTGGGTGGAGAGCGTCTGTGAAATAGCCTTTGCCGTTCATGAAGAGGCCATTGTCTTCCCCCACGAGATGCGTGACAAAGAGATCGAGCCAACCCTTCTGATCGAGGTCCACCGCCGCCACTCCCATGCCAGCTCTTGGAACGCCGTAGGTATTGACCGCGCATCCCCGAATCATTGCTTCATCGACAAATTTTCCATTGCCTTGATTGATCCAGAGCTGGTTTGGCATGGCGTCATTGGCGACGAAGATATCGAGTCGTCCGTCGCCATTAAAGTCAGCGCAGGCAACGCCGAGCCCATTGCCGTAAGCCTTATCCAGGCCAGCTGAAACGGTGACGTTCTCGAAGGTGCCGTCTCCCTTGTTGTGGTAAAGACTGTCCACTGCCGGAGCTTTGTAGTTCATGGGCGAGCAGTAATCGCGCAGCCCGCCGTGCGAAAAGCATTCCAGCTCACGAGTCGGCGACCACTTGAGGTAGTTGGCAACGAAGAGATCCAGATGCCCGTCACCATCGTAGTCGAAAAAGGCGCAGCTCGTCCCCCATGACGCCCCGCCCACACCAGCCTCGCGCGTGACGTCGGTGAAAGTCCCATCGCCGTTGTTGTGATAAAGAATGTTCGTCCCGACGTTCGTCACGTAAATATCTGTGCCGCCATCGCCATCGTAATCGGCGCAGGTGCAGCCCATACCGTATTCGCCGTGACCGCCGACGCCGGCGCGCTCAGTGACATCCTCGAACTGCCAATTTCCGAGATTGCGGTAGAGCTTATTTCCAGGCCGATTTGTCGTTGTGGAATCAAGGGAACCACCGTTAACGCAGAAGACATCCAGATAACCATCGCCATCGTAGTCGAGCAACCCCACACCGCCGGTCATCATTTCTGGCATCCAAAAGTGGCCTGAGGCGCCGGACGAGTGTTTAAAGTTCAATCTCGCGTTGACGGCAGTTTCTTCGAACCAGGGATCGGCAGATTGATCTGAGTGTTGAACTGCCGCAGGGACTGACCCGGGTGCCGGCGGAGATTTGGAACAACCACTCAGCCCCGAGCTCCACACTAAAGCAATCAACCAAACGCAATTCAGTGGGATGATCGCGCCACGAAGGGAGGTTCGAGATGCCTCCATGGCGCATAATCCACTCGCGAGCCAGGTGAGCCTGCGAGAAGCCGTTCGTTCCAGAAATATTTTCACGTCAGCGATTCCGGAGCTTCTGGAGGCGGCCTTCGAGAACAGCCAACTCCGGCGCGTTGGGTGATATCCTCCGCAATGTTTGCAGGCTTGCGCGTGCTTCATTCGTTTCGCCGAGTTTGATCTGGAGGTCTGCGACTCGTACATGAACGGGTGCAAATACCGGATCCAGCTTGCTCGCGTTCTTGTAATGCTCCATCGCCTCGGCGGGCCGATTCAAATTGCGCAAGCAAACGTCACCCATCTCGATCTGAACCTCGGCATTCTGCGGGTCGCAACTGAACGCGGTTCCCAAAGCCGCGAGCGCCTCAACGTCGCGCTCCATCGCCAACAGAACATTGGCTTTCGCCAAGTATCCTTGTGGAGTGTCCGGCGCTAACGCGATCGCCTTTTCAGCATGAGCCAAAGCTTCATCATTGAAGCCCAGCATCTGGGCATTGAATGAAAGTGTGATGTGCGCGGAGAGATACCGTTCATCGATTTGAAGCATTCTCTGAAGCAGTGGGCGCGCCTTCTGGGGTTGACCGGATCGATTGTAGGCAATCGCCAGGTTATTCAGGAGGGCGAGATTCCGTGGGTGGAATGAGAGGGCCCGATCGAGCAGTTCCACCGCTTTGTTCGGAGAACCAGCTTGAGAATACGCGTTAGCGATGTCGATTTGATCCTGAAGCAATCTCATGTGCTGTGACGCTGTTTCGGACCAGGCATCGGGCATGGGAAAAACGACGGCATTCAGGCCAAGGCGAAGCTCCAACGCGGCATCTTCCATCCGCCCCATCCCTCTGTAGGCCATCCCGAGCAGATGGTGGGCGTTCTTCGCGCTCGGATCGTGTCGAACGGCCTGTTCGAGACAATGGACAGCCGCAGCATAATCACCTCGTCGAAGTTTTACGTCACCCAGTCCAGCCAATCCTCGCCATTCAGTTGGAGCACAGGCGATCAGGCGCTGGAAGGCCGATTCTGCCTCGTCCAAAGCCCCGGCGCGAAGCAGCGCATGTCCGAGGCGATAGTGAGCTGGGGCAAAGTTCCGGAACTGGACCGCCAGTTGGCGGAACAATTGAAGAGCTTGATCCAGATCTCCAGACTCTTGCGTCGCGATACCAACGTACATCTGGGCCAGCGGTTCCTTAGGATTGAGTTGAGCCGCATTTTTAAACGCTTTCTGGGCTTCATTCCACAGGCCATTCGCAGCATAGACAATCCCAAGAGTGGCGTATCGTTGCATCTCACGAGGCGATTCACGGACCCGCTGAACCTTCTCCTCTATGTAGGCGCGCAGCTGAGTTTCTAGGTTCCCAATGTCGCCCGGTAATGGCACGTCCAGCAACGGTTTTCGAGTGCGGAGATAGTTGCCGAGTCCCGCAAACGCTAGAAGCAAAGCCATCGCCACAACCCAAGCGAGCAAAAGCCGACGCGAGCGGCGGGGCCGAGAAAGCTCATTCGAGGGGGAAACCCCTTCGAGGTCTCTGCCGATATTTGCGCCCCTGAATTTCAATTTCACACAACGAGGAAGGGCCATGTCCAAAGTAAAATGGCTCGCGCGAACGCGAGCCATTGTTCCTAACAAACTTATGTTGGCGATCTGAAGTTCTCTTTAGAAACGAGTCGCGCCAGTTACTTTGGAAGAACTTCGTTCTTGCAACCAATCGACGTCTTTATTGTTGGGCGATGAGACACCAAGCGCCAGTGCTTGGCCTTTTTTCAGCACCGGTGTAGTGCGCTGATCGACGAATTTATGGATTTCGGAGTGCCCGTCCGCGAAGGAGAATCCACCGGCCCGGTTGTGGTAGCTGGCCGGAAAATCGACGATCGTGTGGGCCGTAGTCCGTTGGGGATCGTAGGAGCCCATGTCCACAGCAAACCAGCCATCGTTAATGCTGTCTTCTCGCTCGTCTAAAAAGACCCAGCACTTCGACGGAGTGGGTGCCGTAATCTGACTGTATTTTTTAAACTGATTGTAACCTCCGGTAAATGGGCCGCCTCGGTCGCCCAAGTACCCATTCATCGAAATGGAACGAACCCGCGGCGCGCCTGTCTTTCCCTTGCTGAGGCTTTGGTCCGCAGGACACCGATAAATACCAGCCGACAGGCTGTACTTGCCGAGCTGTGAATTCAGCATGAAAGCAGTGTTGGTGTTCGCGCCGGATGTCCCGCCGGAAAAATCGAGCCAGCCAACGCACCAGGTCAAATTTGTGTTCGATGGGCTTCCTGCGTTACCGCCATCCAAGTTTCCGGTGATCTTATCGCTGTTGTCCTCGGCATACATGATCCAAGCCAAGCCCAATTGTTTGCCATTGTTCAGGCACGCAATGCCTTGAGCTTTGGTTTTCGCTTTGGCTAAAGCGGGTAGAAGCATGCCAGCCAAAATAGCGATGATGGCAATGACGACCAACAGTTCGATGAGTGTGAACGCCCGAGAGAAATACGGGGGCGTTCGCAGGTAACTGCTCATAGTGCGAATTAACTTTTTCATAGATAGGTCACCGGGGTTATTAAGGTTAAGGCGATGGGGTCGGAGTTTAATGGCGATTATTTTAACGTCAATGATTTATCCCACCCGACAAATCTGTCCAGGGCGGTCGGATAGTCAATTTGGCAGAACAATTGCACAAACGATTTGCGGTGAGAACTGTGCGTTTGAGCGCACACACCGGTCGGGCTGATCCGCGGGACCCGTTGAGCTCTCCAACGCGTCGGAGGGTTCGGTTGTTAAACGAGTTTTAGCCAGTTCCGATCACGAACCTCCCTCGCAACAAAATTCTAGCGACCTGCCCGCCGCTCAAGTTTGGATGGCTCGACCCTCAAACGCGCGGATTACACTCGTATCGAGATGCAGGAATTTCCGATTAAAATCAGAGCGGTGCGCCGACACCGATACCATGCTCCAGGCAATACGCGGCATTCTCGACATACTTCTCAGCCCAAACTTTTATCCCGTCCCGCTCTTCGGAGCTGAGTTTGCGGACTACTTTGGCTGGTGAGCCGAGAACGAGCGAACCTGGAGGAATTTGAACTCCTTGGGTGACCAACGCATTTGCACCGACGATCGATTGCTCGCCGATCACTGCTCCGTCTAAGATAGTCGCGCCCATTCCGATTAGACATTCGTCACTGACTGTGCAGGCATGCACGATGGCAGAATGACCGATGGTCACATAGCTCCCGACGAGACATGCCAGTTCATCCGCTAGGTGCAAGACGGCGTTATCCTGGATATTTGAGTGGTGTCCGACCACGATGCGGTTGATATCGCCTCGCAGGACGGCATGGTACCAGACGCTAGAGAAATCGCCCAAAGTCACATCGCCCAAAACTACCGCGCCCAGCGCAATATAAACCCCTTGACCGAGAGCCGGTTTTCTTTTCAGAAACGTATCCAGTTGGCGTATAAGTTTACCCACGCGTCCGTTTAAGTCGTAAGCTGAACACTTGGCAATAAAATTCCGCCTGACGCTTCAGCCAGGCGGATAATTCTAAGGCTCCCCCTCAAATTACCGACAAATTCGATAGACCGGTGGCGGCTGATACCGACGACCAAAACCGAGATGAACACCCACCACACGAGACGATTGATAATAAACCGGAGCGGGTCGCACATAGACCGGCTGCGAATAAACAATCACTGGAGCAGGTTGATAATAGACGGTGGGAGGAGCTTGGACGACTGGAGGGGAATAATAGACAGCCGGCGCATAAGTATAAGTGGGCACCGGCTCGAACGTCCTGGCGAGGACAGCGCCCGCAAAGACGCCCGTTAATATTTTCCCCGCTGTCGCCCACTCCCGATCGCCAGCGGACGCGGTACGAGCACTAGCTGCCAATAGGGCCACTGTTGTCAGGGTCAAAAGTATTTTTTTCATAGCTTTCTTTTTTTGATCGGGAGTCTGTTCCGATCTGTCGATTGGACTGTTCGAGTTGTGTTTTATTCAATGGGGGTATATTTGTTTGGAAGCGATACGCATGACACCGTTGGAACCCGAACAACCTCTGAAACGCCGACGTCGTCTGCCCAGGTCCTTCAAGGATCTTACGCCGAGCAACCATTTTAATCCGCGAACCTTCTTTCATGAAATGGTTTGGAAGGCATTGCTGACGAAGCGAACCGGGCAGCAGCGGAAGCCTGAGTTCCCAAAACTGAGCGTCGGACAAATAGCGCTGACGTGGATCGGCCATGCCTCATTCCTGGCGCAATTCAGTGACTTGAATGTATTGATCGATCCAAACTTTGCCAACTGGCTGTTTTTGCTAAAGCGGATCAAACGAACGGGGTTGAAAATCAAAGACCTTCCGCCGATTGACTTGGTGTTGCTGACACACGCGCATTTCGATCACTTCCACAAGCCGACCCTTCGCAAGTTGCCAGCTCCGAAAATTGGCATCATGCCGTGGGGTGTAGGCGACCTGGCTCGCGGACTAGGCTTTGAGCGAATCATTGAACTGCAATGGTGGGAAAGCTTTTCGCACGGAGATTGGAAGGTGACTTTGACCCCAACAAAGCATTGGGGAGCACGGGTTCTGCGAGATGAACATCGTGGTTACGGCGGCTTCATCTTGGAGCACCAAGGCCGACGAATTTTCCACGCAGGCGACAGCGCTTACTTTGACGGCTTCAAAGAAATCGGCGCGCGCTGTCCGCCGGAAGTTGCGCTCTTGCCCATCGGCGCTTATTTCCCCGATTCCTTTCGGAGCGTTCATATGGGACCCGACGAGGCGATCAAAGTTTTTCGCGATCTGCGCGCGCAATGGCTCGTCCCGATGCATTATGGCGCATTCAAACTTTCCTTCGAGGAAATGGATGAACCTCCCCGCTGGCTTTCTGAACTCTGTCAGTATGCCGGGATGAGTCATCAATTAAAAATCCTGGAAGAAGGAGTGCCGGAAGTCTTCTGAGGTTACAAACTCAAGTGTCCAAGTGCCAGAAGTCCGTAATAGGTGTATTCGCAATCCAATACATCATCGCTCCAGTTACCGTGGAATGACCCTTCGTTGGTCCAAAGACTGTCGATGAAATCCAGACAGAGATCCTTCACCTTTGCGAAATCGCGCTCCAATCCAGCCAAGGCATGCAACGCCGTCGCCGTTGACAAAAGGTCCGGAATCGGCGCCTGAGTCGCCGCCAGGAATCCCCCATCGGGATGGGCTCGCGCGAGTAACCAGTCGCCGACCGTGGAGCTTACCGGCAGGCCGAGATTTAGCAAAACCGTGACCGCTGCGGCAGTGGCATTGGTGGAACCGGCGCTCAATTGCGGATTGCGCAGCGCGGCGCGCGGGGTTCTTTCGTTGGTCCAAGCGCCATCGCTGGTCTCCAAAAACTTTAAGCATTGCACCAAGCGCAGAGGCTCCGGGAATTCAACTTTCAAATCTTGGTAGGCGCCGATGGCCAGGAAACAGCCATAAGCCGTGCCGAACGGACTGCCGACGGCTGGGTGATAGCCGCCGTCCACGGTCCGGAACTCCTCGATTCGCTGAACAATTTCAGCTCGTGAACTCGGCGGAAGAGACCGACGCGAACGAGTGTGTTCAATGGCTCCCCAACATCGCGCCAGACAACACAGATGAACCAAGTCCAAGCGCTCTCCACTTCCGAACGTTCTCAGATAATCCTCGGTTCGTTCAAGCGGCAAGTCGGCTTGCAATGCCAGGAAGCTGTCAATGCCAAAGACGGTATAGTAGAGGTCGCTCCTGCCGATCCGATCTTTGAACCCTCCGTCCGAGTTCTGCTGGTTCTCGAGAAAACTGCGAACCAGATCGGTGGATTCTTCCAAAAGCTTCGGCGCAAGCCGGGCAACTTGCAGCATTTCCAACCGCAGGCTCACAGGTTCCTGTTATCTTCGCTCCAAGATTGTCTTCGGAGCAGACAAGCAAGATCGGCCTTGTCCAATTGGCGACTGGCGATAGCGATCATGGCATCATAAAGCTTCGTCCAGTTGAAAACGGTATCGACGCCGTTGAAGTCCGAAAACAATAGTGCTGCCGCGACAACCGTCCGCTTGTTGCCATCGAGAAAGGCCTACGACTCGGCAATGTGAAAAACATAAGAAGCCGCTATATCGAAATAATCACCCTGCCCGTAGAAATAAACGTTCTTAGGATGGTTTACCGCTGATTCAAGACCGGCCCGGTCTCGAATACCCAAAGTTCCGCCAGATCGAGCGATAGATCGTTGATGGAGAAATTCGACATCTTCGACTGAAAGAAAAATCGGAGCGTTCACTGCGCCAGTTTGCGGAACAAATCATCGTAGCGATCAAATATCTTTTCGGCCGTTGTCTCTAGGGCAGCACGATCCACATAGCGCAACTCAGAAGACGGACCCGAAGCAATCTCCAGCTTATGGATGAAATCCAGAACCGCTGCTTTTTCCTCGGGCGGTAACGCCTTAATTTGTTCGATCACTTCCAGCGCGCTCATATTGAGAAATGATACCGACTGATTCAAATGGCGCAACAATGCAACTTCACTCGGCGGTTAAAGACGCCGTCGATCTATTCACCCCATTCTTCTGCTCAAACTCCTTGCACCAGCCTTTGATCTCTGTGTCGTTGAAAATCTTGCCAATAACGCGGCGCAACAAGCCTTTGAGATTGGCATTTTCAACGTCCCTCAATGAGCGGATGGCCTCTTCTTTGTAAGTTTCGAGCAACGTTCGCGCCCGCTCGTCCGCTTTGAGTTCCGTGTAAAGCGCTTCAATCTGTTCGGCGTTAGCGCCTGCCTGTGGCGAGCGCCGCCAAAGCGAGTCCAACAAAGCTTTCTTTTCCGCCTGCGCGCGCTCGAAAGCTACCGCCAGCAACAAACTCGGACGCATTCCTTGGATGTCGTTCGTTTCTCCACTCGCTCCAAGGTCACTCAGATCATCCCGAATCTGGTAGGCAATCCCTAGGGCTTCACTATATTCGCCGAGCACATCCGCCACCTCTTCATGCTGGTCAATGCCCGCATAAATAGCTCCCAAGCGCAACGCGACCTCAAAGGCTGGCGCTGTTTTCTGGCGAAAAATGTCGAGAACCTGAATCGCGGTCATCGGTTCAGGATTCCGTGTCCAACACAGCTCGGCTCCCTGGCCTCGACAAAGCTGCCGCTGCCCTTGGGAAGCGACAAGCAGCATTTCAGCTTTCTGTTCCGCGGAAGCCCGGCAAGCGCCAATCAATCGATAACCTTCGCCGATGAGCAGGTCGCCCACATTCAAAGCGATCGGCACACCATGTTCCTCATGCAAAGTTTTCTCTCCGTAGCGCTCGGCGTCGTTGTCCTCGATGTCATCATGGATCAGCGAGGCTTTGTGAAAGCATTCAACAGCAACGGCGATCTTGCGGACATCTTCGGGAAGAGCTGCCGCAGGCGTTTCGCAAAGGGCTTGGAAGGCTGAAACCGTGAGGAACGGGCGCCATCGTTTACCGGCCCGAGCGAGCCATTCACGACCGATTTGCTCCGTTTGACCTTCCGCTGGCCCCATGATTTTAGCCAGGGATTCCGTGGCAAACCACGAATCAACCTCGTCTCGCAGCGTCGTCAAATCGAGACGGCGCGTTTTATCGTCACTGGTGAGATGGATATAGTCCCAGACCCAATCCAAATCCACGGTCGTATCAATGCAGTCATCCTGCAATAAGGGGACAGCAACGCCCGGAATTGCCGCAGCCTCCATGTAGGGAAAGGAACGCTCCAGAACGCTCAGGCAACTCACGCCGACGATGGCTTCGATCTTGCCGGTCTGAATCAATGACATGACAACTGCCGAACCTTCGGCAACCAGAACCGCGTAGCCGAGCCGCTCGGCTTCGTTCTGCAGATCCTGGATAGAGCAAAGCCCGCATTGTTTGCACAATAATCCGAATTCATCGAAAGGTGCCGGACACTTACTTTCCACGCGAAGGCATTTCGGCAGCAGCAGCAGACGGCGCTCGAAAGGAACGGACGCCAGAGACTCACGCCACATCTCATTGTTAATGAGCACCCCGACGTAATCACGGTAAATCGCGTCGCAACCGAGCATCTCGACAACTTTATCAGCGTGCAGCTTCAACTCCTCGGCCGGCATGGGAGGGACGGGGTTATGCTCCTTCACATAGCGCCGAACGGTGTGCAGAATGTGAGTTCGCTGCACCGGGGTTTGCGGAATGTTCTTCTTGGGCTGGCGAAAGCGCTGCACTGGCGCCGGGCGTGGGATCGTCAATTGGATGGCTGGCATAAGTCAGTTGTAAAATGTTCCGTCAGCTGATTTGTTTGATTCCGCAGTGGCCATTGGGTGCATTATTGGCAACGAGGCCAGCGGGGTCGAGATTTGTTTTCAAGGCGTCCAGCTTTGACTGCGGGTCGTGATTCGCATTCCGGTAAGCGCCGAAATCATTGAACCAATATCGCTTGGCCAAGCGATACATCCAGTGCCGCTCGGGAATTTCCTCGCCTGGCAAGTATTGGCTGAACCGCGGCTCCATCGCTTCCAGCTCCGCAATCGCGGTGCCGCGAGCGGTGGTGTCACGCGCGCCGTGCTTGACGACCAGCTCCTTCACCAGGTCGGGACGTTCCATCACCACGCAACCGCGCGTGGCCTTGGCCGAGAGTTCCCTAAAATCCCTCAGGAAAGCGGAGTCGCGCATCGTGGTAAAGATGCCGCGTGAGTCACGGATGTTCTCCGTGGCGAACTGGATGATGGGGCATGGCTCGATGTCGCCACGCGGGTTTATGTGGTGGCTGACGCCCGTGGACATGGGGCAGAGCGCGTGCCCGCGGTCATCGTAATAAGCATCAATCATCCCGATCGGCACCTTGGCGCGCATTTCGACGATGAATCTGCGGACGCGCACGAGCTGGTCAGGGCGGAGCGCCAACTGCGAGTTCATTTTGGGGCCGACCGGGCGGTAAGTGTGATACCAAACGTAATGGACACCACGGTCGATCAGCTCCTGCAACCACGACTCGGTGAGCAGCTCATCGATATTCGTTTGGCAAACGCTCGTCGCCACGCCGGTGAGAATGCGATTGCGCAGACAATTCTCCAAACCACGCATCGTTTTGCTGAAAACGTTTTTCTTTCCGCGTCGGCCATCGCTGACGATTTCCCGGCCTTCGATGCTGACCAGCGGCGTCACATTTCCCAACCGCCGCAATTCAACCGCAACTTTCTCAGTGATAAACTGCCCGTTAGTGAATACCTGAAAATAGCAGTCTGGATGCGCCGCAATGATCTCCAGCAACTCCGGGTGCATGAAAGGCTCGCCTCCGAGGATCCCAAAGAAGCTGTTGCCGTGCTTCTTTGCGTCGCCGATCAGCGTGTTCATCGCAGCGAGGTCAATAACGTCTCGCGCCGCCTCGACATCGACCCAGCAGCCCTGGCAGCGGAGGTTGCAGCTGTTGACAATCGAGATGTAAAGAAATGGCGGAAAATATTCACCTCGCTTAATGCGCCGCTTGAACCTCTCGACGGAGAGCATTCCCTTAACGCCGAAGTTCCAGGCGAACTTCCACAGCAAACGCTTGTCAGTCGTCGTCAGGATGCGATAAGCAAGTCGGGGCAGCATAATGGGAACTCATTCATCAATCCTTTGGATCTGCGGTCACGAGTAACTTTTGCACGTCCGGCCAGGAAAACTTCATTCCGTCATCCATTTCTTTCATTCGTTTCGTCAACTCAGCGGCATGCTTCGGGTCATTGACGCGCCGGAGATGTGCAAGGTGGTGCTCCAGGAAAAGGCACTCTTCGGGCGTTGCCCGGTCAACCAATCCCTTTAACTCATCTGTTGTCATGTCGTAAATTCTGTCGTGCTGATTTTCATTTGGCCAGGGCTGCCTGCGCTTTTGCCGCAGCCTCCTGTGCCCGACGCTGGATTTCTTCAGGCGCGGGAAGCGACATTAACACTTCCATCGGAATGTCGCCCATTTGCGCAAGTTTGACTAGACACTTCTGCCGTTCCTTCAATGCCTTGTCAGAGTCTCGTTCCTTGGAGAAGCGCGACTTCGCCTTCTCACTGCGGTCCCGAAGCATTTGGTAAATATCGCCGCCCAACAACGCGGAGATATCCACCTTCATTTTCTCCCGCTGCAAATCGGTATCACTCACGACATCGCCATTAATCGGGCCGGCTCTGTACTTCGGAAACATGATGGCAGCTTCAGGGCAGACTCGCGAGCAGGCCGGGCAGTTGGTCTTGCAGTTATCATTGTTTTGGACCTGTATTTTTTGCCCCTGGTCCACGCCATAAACTCCGAACAAACAGAAGCTCAGGCATTGCATGCAATTGGTGCAACGGTCGTAATCGATGACCGGGAACCACGGCTTCCACTCGCCATGCTTAACCGAGTTCGTCTCGGCCCGAAAGGCTTCGACCATTTCAGTGACACGCGTCGCATCCAAGCCAGCGATGTCTTGGAAGCGGATGTGAACCTGGCCAGCCGCATCTTCAACTTGCGGCAGCTTTCCTTCATCGAACCGTCCCAAAACGAAAAGCGAACTGCGATCCGCCGGCGCAACCTGGCCTTCCCGACCAGCGCGAGTCACAGAAAATCCTTTTTCCAAGAGAGCGGTCATTGCGGCAAAACGATCGGCGGGCTCCAATGGCTGGCTGCCGCTGCCTTCATACAGCACGATGCGCACGGCCGTCTGGTCTTTAAGGCTCATAAATGTTTAAGACTCATCGGTTCAAGCGGTGGTTACAGGTAATTCGGCTGGTGTGGGCTGAGTGGCCTTACCGGAAGGCAGGTTCGGCTTTAGATTGGGATCAAGAAGTGATGTCACAACTTCTTCAGACTTTTGGATGCGCATATTCAAAATCTCTGTTCCTTCGATGGGCAATGGTGCCCCGGCAGCCGAGAACAACCACTTCACCGCCCGTGGATAACAGGCGGCGATTTTAATAGCGCCGCCGTCTGTCAGGCGCTTGAGCGCCGGGTCCTGCCGGGCCGACATTTCGCAAAGATCTGCAACGGCATCGAATGCCACTCCGGATTCACAAAGGCTTTTCAACACCGCCTCCTTAACTTCCTTGGGCACGACTTGAGCGTAGGTGCAATTACAGTAAAGGATGCGTGTCGCCATCGTCATGATTCCTATTCTGCGTTATACATCGTTTCGAAGGTGGTGCCAACGAATGGTTTCTTAGCCGCATGAGCTTGGGCTAATCAAGCCAATGCGCTGATACGATGAGTGGGTTGAGGTTTCCCTGGACGGAAATGCTCCAGGTGTTCTAGCTGGCAAGTGATGGGAGAGTTCCGTTGACGGCATGTCTTCAGGGCCGTTTCCAAAGCCTCATGCAACACATCAGGAGAGGTCTCGGCACGGATGTTGACAATGAGCTGGCCGCTTTGAATAGGATCGGAAAGCGTTTGCGACAGCTCCGGCACGTAATCGTTTCGCACTAGGTTGATCACCGCCAGACCGCCCAATCCTTCATTTGGGCTGAGCGTCATTTTCAAGTGTGCGATTTCAGCTCCATCGGCTTTGAGCCGTTGTTGGAGGATGTCGGCCACCTCTTTTATCACATCGTTCCCGTCGAATGGTTCAGCAGACGACAAGTCAATCGTTGCGTTTAACCAGCCGAGCAACGCTTCCCCTTCCGCATAGACTTGATAATCCACCTCCATCGCGGTCCGTGCTACCTGATCTTCTGTCACGATATTCTGGAACCATTTGTCCAATCCAGTGCCCTCGCGTGCCGAAACGTTAAACAGCTCCGCTTTCGGAAATGACGAATGCAGCGCCTCGCTAAGAGCTTGCAGTTGGCCTGGCTCGATCAAGTCGCATTTATTGATCACAATCAGATCGGCTTCCTCCAGTTGCTTACGGTAGATGTAACTCACCTTTGGGGAAAATCTCCCGCCCTCGGCCAACCCAAAAACCCGCAATGCACGAACCGGATCCACCAAAACACTCAAGGGCGCGATACTATAATCATCCCCATAGATCCGTCGCAGCGGGTAAGTCACTGTCGCAACTAAATCCGTGCAACTGCCCACAGGTTCCGCGATGAAGACATCGGGAGTGATGGCTGCCGACAACCGATCCGCTGCCTGGATCAATGAATTAAAACGGCAGCAAAAACAGCCGCCCGGAATCTCTTCCGTGGCGAACCCGTGAGATCGAAGCATCGCCGTATCGACCAATTCATTTCCCTGGTCATTGGTAATCAACCCGACGCGCAGCCCTTGCTCTCTCAATCTCTTGGCCAGCTTGGCGACTGACGTTGTTTTACCAGCGCCAAGAAAGCCGCCGATCATGATGTAGCGAGCTTTCTCAACTCCGGAATGCGAGGTTCGCATCGCGGAGTTTTCAGCGCTCAACGCTGCACTCCCGACCTCG
The DNA here is from genome assembly GCA_009695265.1 of Pedosphaera sp. GTDB lineage: Bacteria > Verrucomicrobiota > Verrucomicrobiia > Limisphaerales > SIBE01 > SIBE01. The sequence continues at coordinate 15,564 of SIBE01000045.1, forward strand.
GCATGCTTCTTTTCATTCATTGGATGTCATCGCCTTTCTGCTTCTCCAATATTTTGTCGATGGTTTTATCCAAAACCTTCTCGTAAGCGTGGGCATCCACGCATTTCGAGTCCGGACTTCCCAATACCCTATAAAGCCAGCCTGCGCCATAAGGGTCTTTGCCCACCAGACCAATCTTGTCTTTGAGGGCAGGATTACCAGCATCAAATTTTCCCTTGGCGATGCAGAAGAGGTCGGAAATAGCTTTAAATCCTTCGACCCACCCAACGATTTGTCCGGGCTCCACAGGCATGTCAAGTTCTGCCTCGAAGCCGTGGTCCACCATTTCGCCCAACATGCGCGTCGCAAACTTGGTCAGGCCAATCCGCCACTTACCTTCGGCTTCTTGGGCAATCCAGCAATGCGACGGGCTGTACAGATAGCCCAGCGGCAACTGTGTCGTGAAATGCGAACGCCTGTAATGGAGAGTTTTCGGCCGGGAATTTTCCATGCGCAATTGGGTTATCGCGGCGCAATTATCCACTGGAACAATGGCCGCGCAAGTTTGTTCATGCGGGGCCTGTAGTGGGTTGAACCCCTCGATCCGCGCCCAGTTGCTCCAGTTTTGAGAAGACAGCCCTCCAAATCTCTTCCTGCACCAACTCGATACCCGCCGTGGCATCAATAACGCAAATACGCTGAGGCTCTCCGGCAGCGAGGGCTCGATAGCCTTCTTCGACGCGGACAAAAAAGCTGCGGTCCAACTCCTCGAAACGATCACGCTGAGGTTCGGTGTTGGCCAAGCGGGAACGGCGCCGGGCTTCGCTTACCTTCAACGGCACATCCAACATCAGCGTCAGATCAGGGCGCGTCGCCCCAACAGCAAAGTCAATGACCGAGCGAATCCAAAGCAAGTCCAAGTTTCGGCCATAGCCCTGATAGGCGATTGTGGAATCAAAAAAACGGTCGCATAGAACGAGTTCGCCCGAGGTGAGCGCCGGTCGAATGATTTGTCGAACCAACTGCGCTCGGCTAGCGTTCATCAAGAGCAGCTCCGCCTCGGGAGTCATGTCGTGATTTTGACTGCTCTGCTTCAAAGTGTGGCGAATCTCTTCTCCAATTGGTGTCCCGCCCGGTTCGCGCAGCAGTCTCACGGCATGGCCCATCTGCTGCAAGCGTGCTGCCAGCAGGTTTATTTGTGTGGTTTTGCCACACCCTTCAGTGCCTTCAAATGTGATGAATAGCCCTTTCACGCCCGGTTTAACTCAGCTGATGTTCATGTCGGATTATCTCGGTGCGTGGAAGTTTTCGGAAGCGCCCCAAATTCTCTGGATGTCAGCCCACCGAAGATGCAGACCCACGAGACGCAACCGAGACATTTTGGAAAGTAAACTATCTTGGGAGCGGTTCGCCTATTGCGTTTGAAAGGGGTTGCCCAAATCGAGCGAAGCGAAAGTCTTAGTCAGGTAGCTCACTAGCGAGTGGATCTGCTCATCGCTGAGCGGACCGCCGTCCACCTTCGAAAATGCGGGCATCAGCGAACCTTCTTTGCCTTTCCTCACCCACGTATCCCAGTAGTCATGATTCGTTGATTTGGCGAGGGCTCTCAAGTCCGGAACCATCGTTGCGCGATGATCTGACTCATGACAAATCCCGCAGGCCGCTTGATATAACCCCTCCCCGACTTTACCGATGGTCGGATAAAGGTGGCAACTGGCACAGTCGTTTTTGAAGACGGCTTGCCGATCCGCCTTGGCCAACTCCATATTCATGCCGCGATCCTCGGGGATTTTGACGTTCACCGTTAACAGACTCAAGCCGCTCGAGGTTTCCACCGAGATGACTTTGCTCAGCGTTCCTCGCTTGCCACGGATATCGACAGTCACTTCCAGATGGTCATTGGTGCCCGGACCAATTCGCCACGGGAGAGGCGGCAGCTTTGCCACGGTGCAGCCGCATGAGGTACGCACTCCTCGGATCAAAATATCGGTCGGAGAAACATTGGTGGCAGCAAAGCTAAAATTGATAAGGGTCTCGCCCGGCTTTGTGGTGTAATCCTTGGAAACGGCGTCCCAAACCAACGGTTGAGCTTCCATCCGGGCTGTCTGAAGACAAAACAGTGCGGCAAACACTATCGTCCATCTCATCTGCAAACGGTCGAGAATAATCATAACACTTCAGCAATATGACCAACGACAAAACGCATGCCGAGCAACGTAACATCTCGCTGCTGTCGGCTCAAGCGGCATTTCCGCCTCGTTTCAACCGCGGCCCTTGAGGCGTATCTTCGATTACCCAACCCATTGCTTTCAATTCCTCCCGGATAGAGTCAGCGCGTTTGAAGTCTTTGGCTTTGCGTGCGAACTGACGTTGTTCGAGCAGGGCCACTATTTCCGGTGGAGCCTCCGTCGGCGGCTTTTCACCGATCCCCAAAACCTTTTCGATGCTCTGCCAGGCCGATAATGCGGCAGCGGCTAGTGATGGTGAAACTTGGTTCCTCGCCAGCAGCCGATTGGTATCGCGAACCCAGTTGAAAATGCTTCCCCAGGCGGCTGAGATGTTCAAATCCTCGTCCATCGCCGCGCTAAACTCAGCGAGGAGAACTGCGTCGGACGCCGCACTGGCGTTCCCGGCGATGTCGTGCAACTTCGCCAAACAGTCATCAAGCCGTCCCAAAGCCGTTCGTGCCCCAGCCAGGCTATCGAAGGTAAAGTTGAAGGAAGATCGGTAGTGGGCCGTGAGCAAAACGTAGCGGATCTCCCGGCCGGAAAAACCCTTGGCCAAAAGATCGCGCAACGTAAAAAAGTTGCCAAGCGATTTGCTCATCTTGTTGCCTTCGACGAGAAGGTGCGCGGCATGCAACCAATACTTCACAAAGCGCTCCCCTGGAATTTGGAGGCCCGCGCCTTCGCTCTGGGCAATCTCATCCTCGTGATGCGGAAAAATCAAATCCTCCCCGCCCAGGTGAAGATCGAAGCTTGGGCCGAGCAATTGCATGCTCATCGCGCTGCACTCGATATGCCACCCAGGACGCCCCTCTCCCCAAGGGCTCGACCAATAGATCGCTGCGTCCTCGGGCACTCTGGCTTTCCAAAGCGCAAAATCAGCCAGCGATTCTTTATCGTATTCATCGGCGTTCACCCGCTCTCCCACCCGCATCTCGTCGAAGTTTAAGTTGACCAGTTGGCCATAGCAGCTTCCACGAGCCCTATATTTGTCGATGCTGAAATAGACCGAACCATCCGACGCCTGGTAAGCGAGGCCGCGGGCGAGCAGTCTCTCGATCAGACCAATGATCTGAGGAATGTGTTCGGTCGCGTGCGGTGCCTGATGTGGCGCGAGACAGCCGAGCGTCCGGGAATCTTCCCAGAAAGCCTCTTCGTACTGACGAATATATTCAGGCAAACTCAGGCCAGAAGCGCGCGCTCCAGCGATGATCTTGTCCTCCACATCAGTGATGTTCATGACATGGTTGACCTGATAGCCCTTAAACTCCAGGTAACGCCTTAAGAGGTCCGCGAAAACAAAGGTCCGAAAGTTGCCGATGTGAGCGAAGTTGTGGACAGTCGGGCCACAGCAATACATGCCTGCGCTCTTCCCGTCGGGGTCGCGAGGCACAAACTCCTCCACTGAGCGCGTCAACGTATTAAATAGTTTTAGACCCATGTTACTGTCGATTAGGACGCGGTAGCCTATCGGTGTCATAATGAAATAAAAGTGAAAACTCGGAGGCCCCCGCTGGCCCCTGGAAACTCAGAGAATCTGGCTTGCCGCAGACGGCGGTCGATCAATCAGGCAGAGTGCAGCAAAGGTAAATCCAGTTGAGGAACGTCGTCAGGAACAGGCAGGCAATCAGCGGAACGGGCTCCGTCGAGAGCCGGAAGCGGTTGATAAGCTTCTTGTCAAAAAACTGATCGATCAACCAAAGAGCAAACCACGCGCAGATTCCGAGGCAACCGAGGAAAACCATCGGATTGAATTGAAAGGCACCGACGATATCGAAGTGAGACCAAGCGAGGAAAGAGCGAGTGCTCCCACACAAAGGGCAAGGAAGGCCCGTGACTTTTCTCATTCCGCATCCGGGGAGAGGCAGTTGCCATTTCACGATGAGTGAAGCGGCCCAAACAAGCGCGATTAACCCAGCCAGGAGCAAAGGCGGCCAAGGCCAAGGACGTTCATCGACGCAGCGTGGCGGCACTCTCTTCATAGCGAGGGCGGCCAAGCAGCGAGGCGGCGAGTGGCAAAGCCGAGCAGCGCCAGACCCACCTGGATTAAGCCGTCGCTCCGCCTTGAAAGCCAAGAATCCAATCCACGCAACTCCATCAGGCCCGCCCACGCAATCGGTCGGTCAAGAGACCTTTGCTGATCGAGAGTTAAAAATGTCTTCGTAAGCATAAACCATGGCTCCTGTCGCAAGAGGCAGGGCAACGAAGAGCCCTACTCCCAACGCCAACACTCCAGCGATAACGATGAGAAGGGTGAGCAGAAATAGCCCAAAAATCGTCCACCAGTTTTGTGTGACCACCTTTCGGCTGAGCTCCAGCGCCGGCCAAAAATCCAATCGTTTGTCCATAATCAACAACGGACAGAAACCAAGCCAAGCCACCATGAGATAAATTCCGGGTAGAATGAACAATAGCAAGCCGAGCAAAATCAAGGCGCTGGTTACAATCCCGCCCAGCACCAGTTGCAAAAAGTTGACTTGAAATCCGGCGAAGATATCAGCGATGTCCGCAGGCTCGCCACGGACTAACTTAAGAAACAACCAATCCAAACCACCCCAGAGAGCGAGGCTGAGGACCCTGCTCGCGACCTGTCCTACAAAAGGAATAAAGCCTATGGCAAGGCTGATGGCGAACACCAAAGCCGACGCGCCGACCAACAACCAGAAATGCTCTTTCAGAAGTTCCCAACTCCGAGCAATGCAACTGCCGATATCGAGCGTTCGACTCCTGGCGATGTAATTGTCGAGCGATGCCTCCGGAGACTCTTCATTTGTTTGGGGAGGTAAAGTTAGCAAGGGCGGAGTCTGCGCCGCCAGAGCTTCGATGAATTCCGGAAAGCTAGCCAGAGCCTTCCAATCACCACCCTCTTCCAGTTGCACCTGCGTGGCGCCGTTGGCTCGGCCCTCGGCAATCCATTGGCGAATCTCATCCGCGGTCACAGGACCATATTCTCGCTGATCACCACCGATGATTTTATACATAGCAGTGCCGCCTTGAGAGTGAGGTTGGCCAAGTCATTATCTGCTGAGGTGAGGGAAGCTCTTCATCAATTCAGACAGAATTCCGGAAGCGAGCAAGAAGCAGAAAATTAGCAATCCAACAACCGACGTTATGATTCCAGCCATCGCTAATCCCGAGCCAGTGAAGCGGTCAGGCGCTTGTTTAACTTGATAAAAGCCAATGCAAGAGAAGATCAACCCAAGGATCGCGAACAACGGTGTGCAACATTGGAGCAACCCAAAAATACTCAGGACAAACCCCGCCAGCGCCAAGCTATTGTTCTTGCGAGGAAATGCCCCCGGTGCCGTTCCATAGGCCGGAGGTGCTGTTCCTAACCGGGGCGGCGGAGAAGCGCCGACTAGTGAGGCGAACTCTGGGAAAGTGGAAAGCGGTTTCCAAGGTCCTTCTTCAAATCGTGCAAGCGTTTGCCCATTGGCTCTGCCCTCAGCGATCCATTCGCGAACTTGTTCGGCAGAGTCTGGACCGTACTCTTTCTGGTCAGCCCCTACGATTTTATACATCAACAAAGTCTCCGAGAAACCATTCGAGGCGTCAAGCGTCGGCGAATTTCCCTAATCTTCGTCTGCCATTTTGAGTTCTTTGAAAAAAGTAAACCAGGGCGCGCTGTTCCGCTCGGCAGGTTGCCATTGACAGGAGCGCGCGGGTTGGAAGCACGTAGCCTGCCGCAGTGTCGCGTTGCGAAAGTCCAACTGCTCATTCAAGTTTTTCAGGCCGGACCGACTGATCCACAAGCCTGAGGACTTCTTCGATGTAGAGTTGACCAGTCAGTTCGCCAAGACCAGTTCGAGAGACGTAATCATAACGCTTGAAGCTGCCCCAATCTTCTTTGGTGAGAATGTAACCGAAGGCATCATTCGTCAGCCCGAACAGAAAGTTATGCTGGCCATGCATCTTGCGTTTCAAGTAATAACCAATGTTCGCGAGCGCCTCGCCGGGAATCGTTACGATCTGAGCGTTGCCCAGATTCACCACGTTTAACTGGGTCGAGACTCGACCAGCCTGATCTGACGAATGGCCCAAGGGTGACGCCTTCATAATCGCCAGCAGAAGCGGTGATTCCACTGGAAACGTAATGGTCCTTGCGACACAAAACAGCTTAGGCTCTCGCTGAATGGACGCAGGTTGAACGATCCTCAGCGCTTCATCGGCCAGCAGTTGCCCGATGCGAACACACTCAGGCCAGGTCCGCATATCTTTGCCGTCGGGACCGCGACAATCCGCCGTGATCATTCCACCTTGCGCGCCGTTCATGAAGATCGCTGTCCCGCCTCCTTTTTCCTGAATTCGATCGCAAAGCGGCCCAATCAGGTCGGGACTGAGAATGCCTTGATCCGATCCGAGCACCTCTGGATGAATTGCGTAATTGACCAACGTGGCGAAAGGTTTTCCATCGGTTCCAATCGCTTGGATGATGTGGCACCGAGGGTCATACAATTGCGGCGCGTAGTAATTGTAGGCGATCTTCCCTTTGGCTTCGCCTGTGGCAATTTTGACAGTGGCGGTCTGAAGATTGTTGATCGCTTCATTGATCGCATCGGCCATCTTTCCGCAAACCATGTCCAAATACTTCAAGTCGGCGGCAAACCCGCCTTTGCCATCGGGAAACCCGTAACAGTCCGGAGCGCTATGAGTATGGGTGGCACCGATCAAAATATTCTCCTGTGGAATGCCTCGCACTTGCGCTCGAACCCGGTTTCCGAGAGCCGACGGAAAACCGAGGAAATCGGCTGCTACAATGGCCACACGCGTCGAACCGTGTTCGAAAACCAAAGCGCGAACCGTCAACTCCCCTTCCTTCTTCGTCACCTTGTGAGATGGGCCGACGCCACCCGATACTGGAAGCAACGGTTCAGGAGACACGATACGGACAGCAATGCCAGCTCGAAATTCGGCGGCGCAGACAGCCCAGATCGCGTGGAGGCAAAAGAGAAAAACAAGAGCGGTGGAACGGCAGAACCAGCGGACATTGGGGCGGGATTTCATG
>SIBE01000046.1 GCA_009695265.1 Pedosphaera sp.
GTCCCTGAATGATGGAATCGCTCTGCATCCGCCCTCCAGATACACCCGAAAAGGCGGTGAGTCCCGAAGAAAAGAAGAAAATCTTCGGGCCATCCCACCTCACTTCCTCCTCCTCTCTCCCTCTCAAATCTCAAAATGAGAACTGCTGAGATGCCGGGAGTCGCCACACCGGGGTTTTTTAATGGGATCGAAGAGGTGCCGCTAAAAATGAGTCTGATAAACGTGTGGCTCTTGTCGCACATCAATGGGCAATGATACTTAAGCTTTCAGTTCCGGCGCGCCCGTTAAACCATGTTTCAGCTTGTAGAAACGAACCGATGCCAACACAGTCGCTCAGTCCCTTTGATACAACCAATGCGCGGCATGCGTGTTTCACAATACTCGGTCTGACGAAAGGTATTCTCACTATGAATCGACGAAATTTTGTTGAGCAACTTTCCCGTGGTGCGGCCTTGGCAGGCTTGTTCTGTGGTGGCAATAAAGTCATTGGCGGGCAAGAGCCCAAAGAGACGGTTCCGACACCTCGAGGACTTTCGCCGTTGAAGATCACTAAGGTGAAAGCGATTCTCACAGCTCCGGCTGGGATTCGACTCTGTGTTGTCAAAGTCGAGACGAGTGAGCCTGGACTTTATGGTGTTGGCTGCGCGACTTTTACCCAGCGAATTCGAACTGTCGCAACAGCGGTGGACCAGTATCTCGCGCCATTTTTGATCGGCAAAGATCCGGATAATATCGAGGACCTCTGGCAGGCGATGTATCAAAGTTCCTATTGGCGTAACGGTCCTGTGCTCATGAACGGCCTCAGTGGGGTGGACGCGGCTCTCTGGGACATCAAGGGCAAACGCGCCGGAATGCCGCTTTACCAATTGCTGGGCGGCAAATGCCGGACTGGCGTGCCGATCTACCGGCATGCGTCAGGCCGAACAATTGAACAGGTAGCCGAGGCCGCCAGGCGCTTCATGGAGGAAGGCACTCGTTTTATTCGCGTGCAAGTGGGCGTGCCTGGAAACGCTGGCTACGGAGCCGGCGGAGGTTCGCCGTCTTCCGCTGGATCGAACTCAACGGGTGATGGACACTTCGCCGGAGATTATTTTGAGCCTGGTCCTTACCGCCGTTCCGTTCCGAAAATGTTCGCTTATCTACGGAAGGAGCTAGGAGACGAAATCGAGCTGCTCCACGACGCGCATGAACGCCTCCCTCCTATCGATGCCATTGGCTTGTGCAAGGAGCTTGAGCCTTATCGTCTTTTCTTTTTGGAGGATCCGTTCGCTCCGGAAGACGTCGGCTATTTCAAACAGCTCCGCCAACAATGCGCGACTCCCCTCGCGATGGGCGAACTTTTCAACAATCCGAATGAATGGGTTGATTTGATCAGCGGAAGGTTGATCGACTTCATTCGCTGCCACCTTTCCCAAGTGGGAGGGATCAGCGCGGCGCGGAAGATCGCTGCGCTGTGTGATTTCTTTCGCGTTCGCACGGCTTGGCATGGCCCGGGAGATACGTCTCCAGTAGGCCACGCCGCGCACGCTCATCTCGATCTTTCCACCTGGAATTTTGGAGTTCAAGAAGGTCCTAACTTTAATTCAGCCCTGCGGGAAGTCTTCCCTGGAACGCCCGAGATTCGCAAGGGAATGATGTACTGCAATGACAAGCCTGGTCTAGGCATCGACATCGATGAGCGACTCGCCGCAAAATATCCGATCCGCGACGATCCTCCATTCGATTTGCAATGGGGCCGTTTGCGTGGTTGGGATGGAACGATTCGAAGGCCGTGAACCGTGAGGAGACGCGCTGCTGCCATGTTTCCTTCCCTGGTCAACTTATCGATTGAAAAGCCGAAATTGAAATGAGCCTTGTTACCTCGTCTGCTACGAGGAGATTGATCTCCCTGCCGCAGCGGAGCCCTGCGGCGAGATGCCCGCAGAATCTGGGACCTGCAAGGTCTCAATCGCTATTTGTGATCCCGAGCCGACGTTAACGCAGCGTTCCGGATCTTGTTTCAAGCAGTGCGGTCGCTCCAGTGTTGGAGCAGCGATCTACCGCCGTGACAGCGACCCAGTCCGGTAGCGAGCTTGGGTTCCGAGTCTTCAGCAGACGAGATGTTTCTTTGGAAGGAAGGATCTCCATCTTCCACTGATCTCCGGTTTTGGTTTGTAGTATCCACACCCAGGCGGGTTCCGAGCCAGTGACATTCCAGGAAAGTTTAACCCGCTCGGATGTTTTTTCCTTTTCGATTGAGATGCGCGGTTTGCCGGGCGGAAGTTTATCCAACCACGGTGAGGCAGGAACTAGCGCAGGCTGGGAATAGGGTCCCTTTGAGAGCGCGTCGGCCAAGTGTCCGCGATTGCCCGCCAGGCTCGCCATGTGCCAGTGAATGTTGCCGCCCGCGCCGGGTTGTTTTCGGGTCAACTGTATCTGATTCAGGATTTCCTCGGCCTGCCATTGTGCGCCCACCTTGTCCGAACTATTGCCCGGCCACAGATGCCGACCTTCTTTGTTCTGGCTGGCCCACCACTTCAGCAGCACCGGGTAGCTGTGCTCAGGCGGTTTGATTGCCCAGTAGAGCTGGGGAGCCAAATAGTCGAGCCAACCATTGGCCAACCATTTTCTCGAGTCCGCGTAAATTTGCTCGTACGCGTCTAGGCCGGAGATTTGTTCGGGGTTACCCGGTCGCCAAATTCCGAACGGACTGATGCCAAACTTCACCCATGGCTTCTCCGATTTGATAGTGCGGTAAAGGCCCTGAACGAAGTCATCCACGTTTTTTCGCCGCCAATCAGCCCGACTCAGCCGGCCGCCGCCCGCCAAGTACCGATTCCAACTTGGCTCATCCGGAAAGTCCAGAAATTTGCCGGACGCATCCTTCTGTTTGTAGGGATAGAAATAGTCGTCCAGATGAACGCCATCGATGTTATAGCGCCTGAGGACATCGGAAATGACTGCTCTCGAATGCTCCTGAACGGCCTTGTCGCCGGGGTCGAGCCACAGGTATTGGCCGTAGGTCCGGACGAGATTCGGATGGGCGCGGCTGATGTGGTTGATGGCGACCTCGGATTTCACCGAGAGATTCCGCGCTCGATACGGATTGAACCACGCGTGCAGTTCCAAGCCTCTCTCATGTGCCTGCTCGATCGCAAAGGCGAGCGGATCGTAAAAGGGCTCTGGCGGCTGCCCCATTTTGCCAGTGAGAGATTCGGACCAGGGTTCGAGTCGAGAAGCGTAGAAAGCATCGCAAGATGGACGGACTTGGAAGATCACTGCGTTTAGCTTCAGTTGGGAGGCTTTGTCCAGAATCGCGACCATCTCTGCCCGCTGTTGTGAGCTGGACAAACCCGGCTTGGAGGGCCAATCAATGTTGGCTATGGTTGCAATCCAAGCCCCTCGAAATTCTCGCGAAGGTCGAGGCGGCGGATTCTTCGGGACGCTTAGATCGACTGTCGCGCTTACCACCAATGCGCTCGCCGCAATTTGCAAAATCGCAGACAGGATAACTTTCTGGTTCATGTGCATCGTCGTGATCTGGAGCATGTCGAAGTTTGAGATGGGAAGTCAATTTCTCCGAAGCCGCCGCCTGGCTGTTTCTTCATTAATTTTTTCCATCCGCAGTCCGGATCTGTGAAAACTTTTTGACCATCGACGCGGCGGAAATAGCCGCAGAAACTTCACCACGCGCATGTTGCCTGAACAAGCCCCGGACTTCGGCATCGATATTGCTATTTTCGACAGTCGCCAATGGGTCCTTTGGATTGGCACCGATTCCTTCGTGTGAAGGTACGAAAAGGGCGACTCTGTGCATTGGGTCGCCCTTTTTTGACTATGGCTCTACGATTTGAAAGAGAACGTCTTGAAACAACGTTGGGTTCTGAAAAGGGTTGGCCGTGTATTGAACGGTTCGATGGACAAGCTTGTATTTCCTTTCGGTTAAATCTGCATAATATCGCCCCGACTGGGCGCTTTTCAGCAAACGCTCGACATCAAACGACTCGCAAGAAACGCTTGACGGTTTATGCGAGGTCCGTAGTGTGACAGACGTTTTCAGAACGGCATTCATGCGATTATCAGCTTCCAGCATCATTGTGCTCACTGGTTTCCTACTGCAAGCTGGGGCTATTATAAGCTGCGCTGGAGATTCACGCTTATCATCCAGCCTGCTAGAACAAGAGTCCGTTCAATGGGCGCTCGCGCAGATAGAGTCAGGGCATTTTAAGAATCCAGATACGACCCAAGGTCCATCCGGAGAAGTGAGCCGATTCCAAATCATGCCAGGAGTTTGGAAAGATTATTCCCGCTCCAAGAAATACTCAGATCCCAATTTGGCTTGGCGCGTTGCTCTCAGGATTCTTAAAGACCGTCAAGGGTGGTTCGTCACAGCCACCGGGCGACTGCCGTCGCCTTTCGACCTCTACATCATGTGGAATAAACCCGGGCTCTACGGCCGTCTCGATTTCAATCGTAAGCGTTTGCCGCATCGTCTGCGTGATGTGGCGGAGCGGTTTGAGAATTTGGTCTTGGAGATGAGCCAACCGAAGCTGACTTCGAAATAGCCTCCACATTTCCGTCTCGGAAAAATTCACGGCGCAGCTCAACTCTCGGACAATAGAGACATAAAAAAACCCACTCTCAACGGTAGAGAGCAGGCAGAGTGTCCAAACTCCGAGTGCAATTAATAGCAAGACCTTTGCCAAGATAAAGTCCGCTCCGATGCCTCCTACTAAGCTCGATCCTTGGTGCCCGCCAGACCAGGAATTGGTTTCAACTTGAAAGCAACTTGGAATAAAGTCCCGCGACGGTCACGCTTTTGCCCGAAGAATTACTCTGAACCCGCAGCTCGACAAATTAGACCGAAACAAAAGTCTCGCGAATTCACGCAGAAACGAGCAGAAGTTTATGCGAAGGCATAACTCGTCGAATCGTTAACCAATCGAAATGCATTATGATGAATTCCAAACAAAGCAATTTGATCGCCCTGTTCTTAATAGTTGGCGCGCTCGGCAATTGGCCGATGGCGAGTGCTGATGTCGGCGTTGGTGTCCGTCCGGTGCCAGGCGCAGAGGTGCTTATCGATGGCTCACGCAAACTGTTGGAAGAAAAGTGGACTTATTGGGAAGGGCCGGGATTTAAATCCTCTCTTCCCATCAAATGGAAAACAGTTGATGACCCGGTGGACAAAGGCACCGTAGTCATGACTGATGATCGCGCTGCTGACGGCGGAAAATATGGCGCCGCGGATATTGTCACCAAGAAGCTGTATCGGGATTTCCGGCTGCACATCGAATTCTTAATTATGAATCCGGGCGGGAACAGCGGCGTTTACTTGCAGAATCGCTACGAAATCCAGGTTTTCGACGGCGACAAAACCAAACACGGCATGGGTGCCGTGATCAATGAAACCGAATCCCCTTATCATGCCTACAAAGGCGTCGGGAAATGGAACACTTACGATATCACGTTCCGTGCGGCTCGATTCGTGGACGGTAAGCGGGTCGAGAAAGCGATGCTCACGATGTATTTCAACGGCGTCAAGGTTCACAGCAACCAGACGATCAACCAAGTTTGGGGTGGCCCGAGGTCCGGCATCGATGGAGGCAACGACGGCGGGAAAGGGATCACCGACACTCCGGGCGGTCTCAAGCTTCAGTGCGAAGGCCACGATGTGCGCTACCGCAACGCCTGGATTAAGGAACTAGACTTGAAACAGGCCGACACAGATTTCAAGGAATAGGCTGATCGGGTTTCAGTTGATGAAGAGCAAGTGACCTTTTCTGAACCGTCTTGCCCTCGTGCAGAACAGCACAAAAGTTACAGAATCCCTAAACCATCGGCTGCCGGCTGCATTGGAGATGCTGCGACAGATGGTCGAGATCAATAGCTTCACAGGAAACCGCGGAGGAGTGAATCAATTGGGCCGGCTCACCGCGGCGTGTTTCGCCGATCTGGGTTTCACCTCGGAGTTTGTGCCATCGACCAATCCCGCCTGGGGTGATCACCTCGTCCTGACGCGCCCCGGATTCTCGCCGCGTTCTGTCGCGATGGTGTCTCATCTGGACACGGTATTTCCGCCCGAGGAGGAAGTGCGGAACGGTTTTCACTGGCAGTTGGAAGGCGATCGGATTTACGGGCCCGGCACGCACGATATTAAAGGCGGCACGGTGATGATGTGGCTGATAGTGTCGACTCTCCAAGCGCTCTCACCGACTGTTTTCAACGAAATCTCCTGGCGATTACTTTTGAACTCGTCCGAGGAAACGTTGTCGCATGACTTCGGCGACGTTTGCCGGAACCGCTTTGATAGCGGCACGCTCGCGGCGCTGGTCTTCGAATCCGAGGGTCGCCTGGGTGATGAGCGTCTGATGGTTGTAGCCCGCAAAGGCCGGGCCACGTGGCGCGTCACGGTCGCCGGACGCGGCGCGCACGCCGGCGCAAAACACTCTCACGGAGCCAATGCGATCGTTCAAATCAGCCACACGATCCAGCGGATCGCAGCGCTGACTGACCCGACTCGTCAACTCACGTTCAACGTCGGGACGGTTTCGGGCGGTACAGTGCTTAACCGCGTTCCGCACGAAGCGCTCGCGGAAGGCGAATTCCGAGCCTTCACGCCGGAAGCTTACGCGCACGGCAAAGCAGCTCTCCTGGCGCTGGCGGGTCCCGGCGAAGTGCGAAGTCCGGTGGATGGGTACGCATGCGACCTGAAAGTGGAAATCCTCAGTGAGACCCGGCCATGGCCGCGCAATCCGGACACCGACCGTCTGCTTGCTGTATGGCGGCGGGCAGGCGACCAACTCGGAATTGCGGTGGAAGCCGAGGAGCGGGGCGGTCTCAGCGACGGCAATCTTCTCTGGGACGCCGTGCCGACGCTCGACGGTCTGGGCCCGTGGGGTGACAACGGGCATTGCTCGGAACGGAGCTCAGATGGTTCGAAGCTTCCAGAGTATGTTGACGTTGCTTCATTCGTCCCGAAAGCCGCGTTGAATCTTGTCGCGATCGCCGAGCTGATCGAGCAGGCAGGCGTGGGGTCTTGAACGGCAGATGGCAGTCAGTTACATCGCGGGCGATTCGATCCGTTGCTCGACGGGAACAGTCTGATGACTCTCCTTTTGGCGATAAAAACCGACGAGACTTTGGGCGGAAGCCGACAATCCTTCGGCGGCGATTGCACTGAGTATTCGATCTTCAGTCATGATGAAACGGTCGCGCTTGTAGAGCACGTAGTCCTGGCGAATGTTTGGAGGAGTCAGGTTGATGGTGACAAGATTAGCGCCGGCTCGCAGCCCTCGGCGATAGCCTGCGCCGGGCTCGGCTAGGTTGAGCGCGCTGACGGCGGGGATGACCCAATCCGGCCTCATGAGGCGCATGGCTGCCATGCAATTCAAGGTCAAATCGATATTGGCCGTCTCTGAGCTGGCAAGCGGAGTTTCTTCACCGGGAATGAACGAACTCACGCTGCACCCGTCCAAAGGCAGAGTTCGAGCGAGAGCCAGATTAGCCAGCAATTCGGTGGCCCCCTGCGCAGGCAAACCGGCGATGAACCCTGAGCTGACTTTCCAGCCCATGTTCGCGAGCAAGTGGATGTGATCGATTCGCTCGACGAGACTTCCAGGCCCCTGCAGTTCGGCATAACGGACCGCATCTGCCAGTTCGAATTTCATGATATAGATGGCGGCCCCCGCGTCTTGGAGCTCTGAATAAACCGGAGCGTTCAGCGTCCCCAGACAGATGCTGATTCCTAAATGGGTCTCTTGTCGCAGCGTTTTCACGAGTGGCAAAACGACTTCGCGAACAGCCACTGGATCTTCGCCGGCTTGAATGTTGACATCTGTGACGCTGGATGGCCGCTTGCCCACAAGTAATTCCTGTAGTCCTTCGAGCCGGGCTCGAAAACGATCGAGCGTCCGGTTATCGCGACGCATGCCGCAGTAATGACAATTCTCCCGGCAAAAATTAGAGACTTCAACCACCGCTCTAACAAAGACCTGATTGCCAAACTGTTTCGACCTCAAATCGGCAGCCTGATCGTGCCAAACCTGCTGGGCTGCACCCTTCAGTGTGAGCATCTCATCCGTGGGGAAGTAGAAGGGTTCCATCGCTCGTTCAGTTAAATCAAGAGCACATGAGAGCGCAAACCAATTTCCTTCCATGAGTCATTTGCTCCTGCTCTCTCAGACGCGCCAAACCAATGCAGCTTCCCCCTCTCCGTAAAATGGTTCTCTGCTGTTTATGAAGACAAAAGAGACCGGAGTTGCCTCCGGTCTCCGCGCATACAATGGAACCGAATCGTTTTACTGCTTCAATCGATAGAACCTAGCCGTTCCGGAGGTCGCGGCTGAGAAGGGACTCTTGGCATTCGCCACATCCGTCCAAGGGCCCGTCACTGCGGTCGCGGACTGCAAGGTTCCAGTCCCGATCCAGGTGACGTTGATGTTGGCACCAGCTCCGCTCACGGCTGTGAACTTCGGAGCGGTGGTTGGCGGTGGCGCGCCGCCACCGGGGATAGTCGCTACGAGTTCCGCGCCAAAGACAAGATCCGAGCTGCTTCCTCCAGACTGATGCACTTCCACAGCGAAAACATTGTCTCCAGCGACGAGATTTGCAGCCGGCACATCGAACGGACCTTCCCAGGCATTCTCGTGACCCGCAGCATCCGTCGTGAAGTCAACCGGTCCCGTGGCGATGCCGAACCGGCTCACTTCCACGCCGTTCAGGTAAAAAACGGCACCATCGTCTATGACGTGACGGAGCTTGAGCTTGACGCCCGCTGAGCTCGTTCCAGGAAAATTAAAGTGGCTCCGGAAGTAGATGGTTTTGTTGTAATCCCCGGCGTCGTTGAGCCTGCTGATCGCAGTACGAATGGGTTCAGCGGTTGCCCCACCCTCATCGGCGATGAGAGCCTTCCCTTGCTGCCATTTGCTATCATCGTAGCTCTTCTCTTTCCAGGTCGTCCCAAAATCGGTGCCGGTCCGGTCGAACCGCCACACCTGCTTGTCATCGACTCCGAAGAGCGTCACCAGTGTTGGAACGATTGGAACGGAGACGACAAGCTCCGCGCCGAAGATGAGGTCCGAGCTGCTTCCTCCGGACTGATGCACTTCCACAGCGAAAACGTTTTCACCGGCGACGAGACTTGCCGTCGGCACATCGAACGGACCTTCCCAGGCATTCTCGTGACCCGCAGCATCCGTCGTGAAGTCAACCGGTCCCGTGGCAATGCCGAACCGACTCAATTCTACTCCGTTCAGGTAAAAAACGGCGCCGTCATCGATGACATGTCTCAATTGGAGCTTTGCGCCCGCCGTGCTCGAACCAGAGAAATTGAATCGGGTCCGAAAATAGATGGTTTTGCAATAGTCTCCAGCGTCACTGCTTCGACTAATGGGAGTGCGGAGCGGTTCGGCCACTGCGCCGGGTTCTTCACCGATGAGCGCCTTGCCTTGCTGCCACTTGGTATCGTCGAAGCTCCTCTCCTTCCAAGCTGTGCCCAAATCGGTGGCGGTCCGGTCAAAGCGCCAGACCTGTTTATCATCGATGGCGAAGAGTACGGTTTTTTCGCGCTGGCCACCTACTGAAATGTTTACTGGATCCGATGTTTTGGAGAGACCTGCCGTGTCAGTGGCTTTGGCCGTGATCGTGTAAACGTCTTCTGGCAGGCTGGAAAGCGTGATGGCGAAGGGGCTCTTGGTAGCTTCACCAATTTTCTTCGTACCCGCAAAGAACTCCACTTTGCTGATTGCTTTTCCACCGACCGTGGATACAGCCGCGGTTATGGTAACCGGTGCTTTCAGATCAAAAGCGCTTCCACCTGCCGGCCCGGAGATAGCCACGGTGGGTAAAGTAAATGTCCCAGGGCTCACCACGCTCTCCAGCACACTGCCCGGAATCACTTGCAATGTCCGCGCCAGCGTGGTGTCGCCGACTTTCCGCCATGCCACCTGGCCATAGTCGCCACCGCCGCCTTCTTTCCAGAGCGCTTCAATGTAATATCGTTTTCCGGCAGCCAGAGAAATTGGGGCAGAGGTTTCGGGGGCACCCGGTTCTTCGAATGCTCCGCAGCAGCCGGTTTCTTCAGCGATCATTTGCACGTTCGCCGGAGTGTCATCCGTGCTCAGGAACAATTGAGAGGCGTCATCGCTCCGAATAAAGAATTCGTATTGACCGGTCTGTTCGGGAGCAATCCAGCCATACATGCGGCCGCCATAGGCTTCGTGGGAATCGTTCGGATAAATGTTCCGGCTATCGAACGTGGTCACGTAGGCGGATTCATCCGGGCTGTTCGGGTATCTTGGATCGTCCAAGAGGCTTTGAACCGAATTCCCCGGAATCCCCGCCCAAGCCTCAAACTTCAATCCGCCTTTCTCGCGGCCAGCTCCTGTGAAACTCGCTTTTGTCTCCGCCGCGCTCGCGTTGCCGAGTAGATCTTTGAGATTCTTCGCGGTGACCGTGTATTTTGTGCCGGAGGTCTGCTTGCTGGTCTTCAAATTCACGGTCGTGGAATCCACCACCTTCACCTCTGAAATCGTTAAGCCTCCATCAAGCGAGTAATTGGCCTTGTTGCCGGCTGTATCTTTTGTCACGGGTTCATTGAACACAACCGTGACGGTGGTGAATTTGTCGTCCCCGGCGGCGGCGGCAATCGTGGGCGACGCGGTATCACCCGTGACCGTCGCAGCCAGAAAGTGAGCTTTGATTCTCTCCTCGCTCAATGCGGTCGTGTAAATGGCCACCTCATCCAACTGGCCTTTGAAGAAGTTGCCTGTTCCATCGTAAATTCCGCCTCCTCCGACATTCACGTTGAAAGCCGATGAGCCGTAAGTATCAGTGATAGGCGTCCCGCCTGTGCCGACTAATTGACCGTCGTAGTAGGTCTTCAGCGTCTGTCCGTCCCCCACGCTCGCAACGTGATGCCAGGTACCGGGGAGAAACGCCCAGGCCGTGTTCAACGATCCGCCACCGGGCGTCCATATCTGGACGGTGGTCGGATTGATCAAACCATATTCGACAGCGTCGTTTTGGCCGACGAACCCAACGCGACCGCCGGGCTGAAGTGAAGGTTCCTTGACCCAAAGCTCGATCGTGAAGGCTGTCGCGCCGTCCAAGAGCGGACTCCCTGCGTCCGCGAAATTACTCGTTCCATCGAACGAAGCGCTCTTATTGTCGGCGGCAAAGCCGGGAAGATCAGGCAACCGAGGCCCAGCTTCGCCTTTTGCAGTTCCAGGTGTGTAGGTGCCTGTGGCAGCCGCGCCCTTGGTGCCGTCATTCTTGGCTACTGTCCCGCTTGCTTCTTCAAAGGAATAGAAAGCGATCGGTTTGTCTGCCAGCACCGCTGCTTGGTAGGGCGAAGGAGCAGCTTCAGTTTGCAGCACGCTCGCGCCCGCCAGGAGCACTAAAGTGAGCGCGGCTTTGAGGAATCGTTTTGTCATAGGTTGTAGGATTTCAGACGAACAGTTTAGGGGTTAACATGATAAGCATTCGGCTTCTGGAACTGGTCGGAGAATAGATCATCGAGAAGAGGCTGGGCAAGGAA
Organism: Pedosphaera sp.; assembly: GCA_009695265.1. Taxonomy (GTDB): domain Bacteria; phylum Verrucomicrobiota; class Verrucomicrobiia; order Limisphaerales; family SIBE01; genus SIBE01. The sequence goes on from SIBE01000046.1 coordinate 11,519, forward strand.
GAACCATGAGAATCAATTATGCTGTCGGGGGTTTGAGATCAGCAAGAGAGAGCCCCTCGCGCCGCCGCAGGGTGGCCTCGACTTTTGGCACGTACATCTGCGTCTCCGCCGGCAGCCGACGCGCGATCGCATCGAAGGTCCGCGTCTTCTGTTGTTTCAGCAAGTAATCAACGCGCGTTTCGCCCGCGTTGTAAGCGGCGAGCGCCAGTCGCCAATCACCGAAGCGGCTGTAAAGAGAACGCAGATATTTGGCGGCGGCACGCGCATTCTTCTCGGGTTGCAATCGCTCGTCTCGCGGTCGCGCCGAAAGATTCAAACTGCGGGCGGTGGTCGGCATCAATTGGAACAGGCCAGCCGCGCCCGCGGGGCTTCTCGCGCTGGGATCAAACGAGGATTCCACTTCCGCTATCCACACAAGTTCCCGCGGCATTTTTTCAGCGGCGAAAATTTGCTTTAATCGCGGCACGTAGGCCGACGCCAGCGGAGGCAAGGGACGCTTGTCCAATTTTTTATTCCAGACCGTGCGTTGAAGTTGGGGCGTTGGATTGGGCAAAGGAGCGGGTTTGCCAGGCTTGGGCGGAGCGGGCTTTATTTCGCGGCGCAACTCGTCGGCGGTGTCAAAATAATCGAAATGCGTCTGCAACCACACGGCATACGGGCGCGTCTCGTCGAACTGTTGGAGCAACGGCAGCAGCCGCGAGGCGCTATCCTTGAGTTCGCCAAGGTCGTAAACGGACTTTCCCTCCAGCAGGCGTTGCGAGGCAATGAAGAATTCTCGCACACGGTCCTGATCCACTTGCTCCAGGACTCGAAGCACGCTGTCATCAAGATTCTCCCGCATCCATTGCTCGACTGATTGTATCAGGTCGTCGGCTTCGGGAATCTCAATCTTCTCCTGAGCCGCAGCCATGCAGGTCGCCAACGCGGTCACAACGAGCGTCAGAAGAGTTTTCACAGGTGTGGTCTTACCGCGACGAAAAAGATGCGAACTCCGGGTAGATCGTGCCAGCCGTCAGACTTGTTCAACGTTGAGGCGCGTCCCAGCTACGCGGCGGACGGTGTCGAAATGTGTGTCTCGGCAAGTCACTGTCAGTCCAGTCCGAATCGCAACCGTGGCCACGAACAGGTCATTCCGAGGAACACTCAGGCCTTTGGCTCGAAGCTGACGTTCCAGCGCCCCTGCTGCACGCCAATCATCGCCCTCGAACGGAAAATGGTGGCTGAAGGCAAATGCCTTCTCCAGATCGGCCTCCTCTTCGGGCTTCACACCGCTCAATAGTTCGAAGCGGACCGGACAGGTGTAAGCGGCTAAATCCGCTTGCATCAGCCGCGCCACGATTTGCTTCGCCACAGGATCACCTTTGCGACGGAGGAACTCGACCCAAGCGGAACTGTCAATGAGCTTCATAGATGTCGCGGGCCTCAAGTTCGTCGTTCGTTAAAGCGAAATCCGTGTCGCCGGATATCGCCCGCTCGATGAATTTTTGCCTCTGTTGATGTCGAAGGAATTCGGACAATGCCTGACTGACAGCAGGTGACTTCTTCTTTTGTCCTGTGATCTTCTGAATTTGCTTCAATTCGGCTGCATCAATATCAACGGTAATTCTCATACTTTGAAGCAACAATATGACGCTTTAGAAGTTATCAGCAACTGCAATCAAGAATGTCATTTCACGCGTCGCGCACCGGCCGTTTTGCCGCGCTTACTTCAAGGCGGCGTAAACATGATGCACGTCCTCATGATCGTCTAGGGCGTGGAGGAACTCCACGACTTCCTTCCGCGCGGCTTCGCTAAGTTCAGGGAAGCTCTTGGCAAGATAACGCATTTCGGACGCAATGACATTCCAGCCGACGCTTTTCAGGCCCTTGGAAACGCTGTCCAGACCCTTAAGTTCTGTGAGGAAGCGCGCGCCCTTTTGGCCTTCGGGAACTTCATCCGGCTCGAGCATCTCAACCTCTTGCGCGTCGGCTTCAATCGCATCACCCTCCGCGTCGCGATTCGGATCAGGGTGGGTGGCCTCGACGACTCCGAGATGGTTGAAGAAAAAACCGACACTGCCCGGTTGTCCGAGCGCACCGGCTTTGAACAGGGTGCGAATCCCTGGGGCGGTGCGGTTCCGATTGTCAGTCAAGCATTCCACGATGACAGGCACCTTGTGGGGCGCGAATCCCTCATAGGTGACCAACTCGAAAACGATCTTCTCATCCGTGAGGCCGGCCCCCTTCTTGATGGCGCGTTCGATCGTGTCACGGGTTACAGAACTCTTCCGAGCTTTCTCGACCGCTGCGGCGAGTCGCGCGTTCAGCTCAGGATCAGCGCCGCCGAGCTTGGCGGCGACCATGATTTCCCGGACGAGCTTCACGACCATCTGGCCACGCTTTTGCGCGTTGGCTTCGCGTCCGGCTTGTTTCCATTGTGCTCCCATACGTAGTGCCCACTTTGGAAAACTCACCTGTTGATTACAATGTAAATCGCGTGGCTGCCAAAGGCAGCAATGGTCGGAGGCTGGATGGTGTTCCCGTGCGTTGAGGGTGAGTGGGTGCGGGGTAACATCGACGCGCTCCGAGCTGGCCCCACTGCCGTTGAATTAATTCAATGGCATTGGAACTGACCCTCGCCACCGTGAAGCGCCCGCCATTTCAGTTTTCCCGCCTGAGACACCAATTCACTGCATTGCGCATCAACTGCTGAAACATCGGATGATTCAGAGAGTCGCGCGTGTGGCCGTTCGCCAAATGGCAGAGCCGCCCCCGCCCCGGCTCGTAAGCCCAGCCTGCGGCTGCCGCCACCTTGCCATCGTCCGAACGATTGCGCAGTAGAAGGTGAACTTTGTTCGTCTCGTACGGGGGCGTGTGCTGCTCATCCGCGGTAAAGAAGTCAGTGACGCCTCTCGTGATCGGATGCCTGGCATCGACGACCTCCGTCCGGAAACGCTCGAGCGGCCCGTGCCCGATGTACCGCCCGGCAATCAGCTTCAGGTATGGGCCATTGTCTGGGTAGAGGCCCATTGAATTATGGAGATTGAGAAATGCGCCACCCCCTTCAACGAATCGAACCACCGCATCCTGTTGGTCCGGCGTCATCCACATGATGCCCTTTCCTTCCGGCCAAATAAAACCATCCCGCAATATCACCAGCAGCTTGACCTGGCTAAGGTTCTCGAGGGTCAGCCCACGCACATCGAATAGGAAGTGAGGAATGACATCGGCGGCATCGAAGACCTGCCTCAAGGCTGGCTCAATATGCTCGGGCTCGTGAACTCGATCGCCGATTAGCACCAAGGCGTGAGGTCGCGCATCGGTCCGCAGCGGAGGCTTCCCGTTGAACGGGGCGGCGGGAACTGTCAGTTCATTATACACATGGCGAATATCCTCCGGCGTTGGAGCGTCATACGGCATCCAAACGGAGAAGGCCGGAGCGATGAAAATTTCCTTCTCAATTTTTTCCGGTGGAAGGCCCATTGTGATTTTGTAGGCGACTTGGCGGCGCAGCTCTATGAGAAATTGCCGCTGGCGTTCGAGGATGGCCGAATCACCCCAAGAACCAAATCCGGGGACGACTCGCGTCGCCTGCAGCTTGTGCAATTCGGCCAAGCTTGAAATCCAGGCTGCTGTGTCGCTGCCCTGCAATTTCACCCTCGGACCGTTAACAGAACAAGGTCCAGCGAAAAGCACCCGTGCTCGCGAAATCAACACCGCCGCGCCAGCCCTGCCCGAAATAGTGCCGTAAGGAACAATCTCAATGGGCACTCGGGCGTCGCCGATGGAACTCCGTGTGTTCGGACTCGGAAGCTGGCGCAATCCTTGTTTAACCAACGCGCCAATCATCGTGGCATCGGCCTGTTCTGTGTGCGTCAGAACGAAGGATCGGGCCGGCTTCCCGGTGGTCTTCTCGACTTCCGCCAAGAATTCCGGAATCGGAATGCCATGCGGCAAGTCGATCAACAAAGTCTCATCCCCCAGCGTGACCCAACCGCAGTTCGCGGAGCCATATCGATCGGCAAACCCGGCGGCGAAAACACCGGGCGCCAATTGTTCGACATGCGGCAGAGCTGCTGAGAGAGAGCTGCCGGAGAGCACAGCGACGATCGAGATCCAGAGCAAGTGGCAATTGAAGCGCATAGTTCCATTTCGGCGAAGCAGGATGCCTGCTCCGTATTTGTCTTACAGCGAGGGCAAACCAGGGATTTTCACGCGGATACGATAGACCGAAGTTGAGGCGGTGATATACAGGCTTCGGAAATCCGCGTCGCCCCACGCAAAATTCGCCGTGTATTCCGGCACACGAATGACGCCCAGGCAGGTCGCGTTCGAATCGAAGACGTGAATGCCGCCGGGGCCGCAACAATACACGTTTCCCATCGAATCGATTTTCATTCCATCCGGAGCGCCAGGGCCTTCTCCTTTTGTTTCTGCCCAAACCTTGCCACCGCTCAGCGCCCCGATGGAATTTACATCGAAGACTCGAATATGCTGGCGCGCCGTGTCGTTAATGAAGAGGCGACGGTGATCAAGAGAAAAGCAAAGTCCATTCGGACGGTCGAAGTCATCGACCAAAAGCGTGGGCTCTTTGGGATCCCTGGAAAGATAGACTCCTTGGAAGGAAAGTTCCTGTTCGCGTTTAACTCCGTAGAATTCAACTCGCCCATAGGGAGGGTCGGTAAAGCAGATCTCGCCGTTCAGCGCGCAAACGATGTCATTCGGGCTGTTGAGTTGCTTGCCCTTAAAATGAGTGGCGATCGGCTGAGGAGCCCGATCGAGCATTGGGGTAATCATCGATTCGGACCGCCCTTTGTCTTGGCCTTCTTGGCCTCTCGTTCTCGGTGAGACCGGGTGCCACCGAGTCACCCGGCTCGTGGCGTGTTCACAGATCAGCAAGTTACCCACGCGATCCCACGCCAAGCCGTTCGACATGTTCGAAATTTCCAGAAAAGTGCTGACGCCCTCTTTGCTGGACCATCGGTGGATCCGACTGCCCGGGATGTCGCTGAACAGAAGATAGTGTTCCCGTGGATGCCAAAGCGGCCCCTCCGTGAAGAGGAAGCCGAACGCGATCTGTTCGAATTGAACCTCGGCGCCGACCACCGCCATGAAGCGTTCATCTCGAATCTCAACGCTCATTTCTTCATCCTTTCGCCAGGCTTTCCTGCGACATACCAATCGGGCGGATCAATGTCTTCGATGACAACCCAGACGGCTTCTCGCGGAAGTTTTGTGACGTCGCAAATGGCGTCCGTGACGCGCGAAGCGATTTGATCCTTCCGCTTTTTTCCGTGTCCCTTGTAGATTTTAATGTTTACGAACGGCATAAATGGTTCATTCGTGCTGCGGAGTTGCTTATGGAGTTCAGTGCCTTATAACGCCGCTCGGTGGAGAGAGCAAAGAAAAATCTGAAGCCGAGTTTATCGTTGACAGGTCATCGCACGCAGGATGTGATTTTGGAATCGCCCACGCCGTCAGCATGAATCCGCAGCCTATTACCACACTCATCACCGATGAATGTGCATGGATCTCTCGAATCGGCTGGCGATGGCTTGGGCAACTTCCTGAAAACCTCCCATTATGAACGAAACTACTGACCGTCACTCCGGGTATGACAAACGGAGGCTGTTCCTGTTAAGCGTTATTGCTCTCACCACAACGGGAATCGGCTTCAGCATCCGCGGCAACATCGCAAGCGAATTGCAGTCGGACTTGTTCGATCCCATCGACAAACTGCGCTCGGCCGAAATGGTAGCAACGGCGCTGGGCGTGGTCTTCCTGGGCTACGCATTCACCATCGCGATCGGAAGTTCCCTGCTCGATTACATCGGGATGGGCCGGCTGTTGACAGTCTCCTCAGTCCTTTTTTTCATCGGAACATTCATCGTTGTTTTCTCGCGAACCTTGCAAGGGACCTTGTCTTTGTATTGGGTGGTTTGGTTGGGAATGCTGATCATCGGCATCGGCCAGGGACTGGTCGAGACCGTGATCAATCCGCTGGCCGCGACGCTTTATCCTGATGACAAGACGCACAAGCTGAATGTCCTTCATGCCTGGTGGCCGGGTGGCATTATCATCGGCGGATTGATTGGGCTGGCCTTGGGCGAAATGAAATTCAACTGGCAAGTGCAAATGGCCATTGTTCTTTTGCCAGCCGCTATCTTCGGAATCATGGCCATCGGAAGCAAGTTTCCTCCCACCGAACGTGTCGCCGCCGGGGTATCGGCCGGTGCCATGATGAAAGAAGTGTTTCGCCCCTTTTTCATTTTGTGGTTCCTCTGCATGTTCCTCACGGCCGCGGCCGAGCTCGCGCCCGGCCAATGGGTGGACATGGCGCTGACTCGCACGGTGGGAATGAAAGGAATTTGGCTGCTGATCTATGTGAGCGGATTGATGTTTGTGATGCGGCATTTCGCCGGACCTCTCGCGCATAGATTGTCGCCAGTCGGCCTGCTGTGGATCTCCTGCTTGCTCGCATCCGTCGGCTTGATCTTCCTCAGCATCGCTAATTCGAAGATCACCGGCTTGCTGGCTGCGACGGTTTGGGGGGTTGGAGTTTGCTACATGTGGCCAACCATGTTGGGCGCGGCATCGGAACGCTTTCCGCGCGGCGGGGCGTTGCTCATGGGCTTAATGGGAACGGGAGGGACCTTATCGATTTACTTCGTCCTGCCGCAAATGGGGAAGATCTTTGACAATGCGAAAATCAGAGAGGCGGGCGGAGAAGAGGCTTTCAAAGCCCTTTCTGGTGAGAAGCTCAATGCGGTGCTGACCTATGCGTCACAATACTCTTTTCGCGTGGTCGCGATTCTGCCAGCAATTCTCTTGATCGTCTTCGGTGCGATCTGGTTTTTCGACAAGGCGAGAGGCGGTTACAAGCCGGTGAAAATCGCCGATGACGCCACGCTTGAAGATCAGAACTAAGTCTCACCATAACCCGAAGGACCCGTCCTCGGCCCAGATTTGCGAACCGCGGTAGGGAAGCATTCGGCGAATGTCTTTCCACGCCACCGAGCCACCGACTTGGCCCACGTTTCCGCCTTTTGCGCCGACGTCCTGAGGCGTTTGCCGGTATGCTTCAGGATGTTGCTCGAAGTAGTTTTCATCCTTGATGACCGGACCGCGGGCAGCGTGGGGAGCTAGGATACGCTGGAAGCTGTAGGAATAGACGTTCAGATCGGCGACAAGGACCAGCGAGGGATTCTCGCTCGTTTTCTGCGCTGAAACCCAGGTGTTCGTGAACCCACCGGCCGGGGGCCATGGAGTGTTCGAATGGCCGCCCAAGTAATGGTAACCAATGGCGATGCCGTAATCCGGATGCACGCGCCACGCTTCCTCCTTCTCGAACGACTTCGCCAAATTCGGGCAGTCGAGCACTTTAACGGGACTAATGTATTGGAGAATATTGCTCTTCGTGGCGCTGGAAAGGATCGGCGTGTGGGTGTCCTCCTTGTTGCGATTGTCGGTGTCGCCTCGAGGGAGAAAGTCCTGGTTATCTCCAGCGTAAATGTGTGTCGCAAGGATGAACTGCCGAACGTTGCTCAGACAGGTGCCGCGTCGCGCGCGCTCTTTCGCGCTGCTCAAGGCTGGAAGGAGCATGGCGCTCAAAATGGCAATAATGGCAATGACTACCAGGAGTTCGATCAATGTGAAGCCGCGGGAACCAGATGATCGATTCCGCGTGCTTGAAAATTCTTCGCAAGCCCTCGGCGTAAAAACCGTCCCCTTGCTGGAGAGACAAAGCAGAACCTCGCCACGGCGGCGGCTCCGAGGTTTCATTGTCATGAAATCAAGACAGATAAGATTCGCAATCGTCTGAGTTTCAGGCGGCACTTTCACAACAAAACCTGTCAAGGCTGCTCCAGCGCTTTGAAGAAGAGCTGCAGTTCGGCAGAACGTTGCGCCTCCACACGAAGCTGGCCATTGGTCAAAACAGGATCGCTGCGGAGTTTGACCCACCCGGTCGGACCTGTTGCAAGATCGGAAGTGCTGAAAAGGCTGATCTTGGCCGCGCGATCCGAATCGAGCGGAGAGCGGTCTTCGTTGCCAAGCAAGATCTGAAAACTTCCGCCATCGCTCGCGATGATCGAATGCAACCTCAACTTCGGCAGAGAGGGGGGCGAGAGATCGAGACAAACAGCTTCGCTCGTGCTGCGAACGTAGAGTCGGCCATTGCTAATGGCGGGAACATTCCAGCATTTTCCGTTGACCGCCTTAAATCTCGAGACCTCGCGATAAGCCGTCGGATCAGGTTTCACAAGAACCAGGTCGCCTTGTTCGGTTAGCACCAGAACATGGCCAGCCACGAACAGAACGCTGCCGTAGCCGACGCCGTTTTGCTTCCACTTCTCGATCCCCGTCGCCGCATCGATACAGCGAAGTGTCAGGAGGCTTTGCCCGTAAACTCCGTAAAAGTAGCCATCGTGGTAAACTGGCGTGGCCCAGTGGTTCATGTTGCCGCCGGGAGTCCTCCAGATTTGGCTCGCGCTGATGGCCTCTCCGTTCCTGCGGATCTGGACCGCGCCGGCGCCCATCCCATACGCCGCCGAGCAATAGACGACATCATTCGCGATAACGGGCGAGGCCGCTGTCGAAACGCTGTAGGGAAACGGATAACGCCACAGCACAGCGCCCGTCTCGGGCACGACCGACACCAAGCCGGATTGCGCGAAGAAAATCACCTGCGGCACGCCAGCAACCGTCGCGGCAACCGGGGTTGCCTGTGTCATCTCATCATCCTGCCCCTTCCACGCAACGCTTCCGTCTTGCTTCCGCAATGCCAGCAAACGCTGTCTGGCCGCGTTGCAATTCATGAAAACAAGGTCGCCGACAATCAATGGCGACGCGGCATTCTGCCATGTAATCACGCTGCCGCCATACTCAGCGACCAGGTCTCTTTTCCAAATGGTTCGACCGGTGGCAGCCTCCAGGCAAGCCATTCGCAAATAGGAGGTCAGGACGTACACGCGGTCACCGTCCACGGACGGCGTGGAGCGCGGGCCATCGCCAAATCCAGTCCCGCTGTCATAGTCGGCGATATCCAGCGGCGTGGCCCAAAGTTCCTTTCCGGTATCGGCGTTCAGAGCGATGCAGAACTCCTGGTCGCGGTTTCCCACGGGACGCCGGGCCTGGGTGAACGCCCGGCCGCCGCCAATCGCAAACGAACTCAGAGCGTCATCCAGGGGGACCTTCCAAATCTGGCGCGGGCTCTCCTTGGACCAGTTCACTCGGATGGTTTCGGTTGAAATGCCGTCGTGGTTAGACCCGCGATATTGTGGCCAGTCCGCAGCGCTTAGGACCGTGACGAAGAAAGGAACAAGAAGGCAAACAAAGAAACTCCTCCGGCTCGAAGTTCGTTTCTGGAAAAGCGAGTCAGCCCGAGCGCTGGTTAAGGTTGTCACTCGACTCTCCCATGAAAGAGAGCGGGGGCAGGTCTTAACCTCTCCTCCGGAGCCGTCGCGGGCCCAACGCAGATCGTCTGCTGACACGTTCAGTAATGGTGAAGATTTCATTCTATCCCAAAGTATTAAGATTTATTTCGCTTCGATATTCCACCGCCTTCCGCAGTCGGTGTGCGTCCTCACCGCGCGGCACGGTTACCAATCCACGACCGATCCGTCATCGGCATCATACGCTTCCTGATTCCGCCACTCGTGGCCAATCTTGGACGCAAGAGCGTCTTCGTCCAACTCGATCCCAAGACCCGGGCCAGTTGGCAGATCGAGATAGCCGTCGCGTACCGTAAACGGCTTTTTCAGATAGCCTTCGCCAAGGCTCACTTGTTCCTGGCAAAGGAAGTTTGGAATGGAAGCCGCCAACTGCACGCCGGCCGCGAGAGAAATTGGCCCGAGCGGATTGTGGGGGGCAATCGCAGCATAATAAGCCTCGGCCATCCCGGCGATGAGACGGACTTCCGTGATCCCGCCGGCGTGGCAAAGATCGGGCTGCAAGATCGTCGCTGCTCTCTTTTCCAGAACTTCCCGGAAACCCCATTTGGTGAACACGCGCTCGCCCGTGGCGATTGGCAAATGAGTGCCTCTGGCGATCTCGGCCATGACATCATGGTTCTGAGCCTGGCATGGCTCTTCCACAAACATCGGCTGATAAGGCTCCAGTCCCTTGATCAAAAGCTTCGCCGTGGCCGGGCTGATCGCACCGTGGAAATCAATCGCGAGGTCAACTTTGTCGCCAACTAACTTGCGCAGCTCGGCGAACTTTTCCACCGCGTAATTCACTTCAGCCGGAGTTTCCACATAACGGGCCGGACGTCGTTTGGCAGGCCCGGTCTTGAAAGCAGTGAAACCGCGCGCCAGTTGCTCCTGGATTCTCTGCGGCGTGCCAGCGTGCGCGTAAACGCGGATTCGATCGCGCGTCGGACCGCCGAGCAGTTCATAGATAGGGACCCCCAATGCCTTGCCTTTGATATCCCAAAGCGCCTGGTCGATGCCGCTAAGGGCGCTGGTCAGAATTGGGCCGCCGCGATAAAATGCGTGCCTATAAATCGCCTGCCAATGGTGCACGACGCGACGCGGATCTTTGCCAATCAAGTACGGCTCGATCTCCTTGATGGCTTCCGCGCAGGTGAGCGCGCGGCCTTCGGTAATCGGCTCGCCGAGCCCGACAATCCCTGCGTTGGTATGAACCTTCAGAAAAAGCCAGCGCGGCTTAACCAAGAACGTTTCTAGCTTAGTAATTTTAAGCGGGTCCTTTGGCTTAATCGGCGCGTTGTCGCTCGGCTGCCGGGCAGTTTCCTGATCGGCCAGAGCGAAGGCTGCCGAGCCCATGCTGGCGAAAAGACTGGCGATTGCTGTCCGACGGGTGAGAGTTCCTTTGGTGTGATTGAGCGTTTGCATGGAGAATCACGTCTGACCTAAAAACCCCTTTCTGTCACTCTTTCTTTTCTGACTCATCTTCCCCCATTGCCGGACAGTAAATTCCCAGCACATTGTCCGGCGTAACTGCTTGTCAGTCACGACCTCGGCGTGGGTTCTTCAATCGGTTTTTGTTGGCTTTTCCTAGAGACAACATTGGTGCGGGTAACTTGGGCA
>SIBE01000047.1 GCA_009695265.1 Pedosphaera sp.
CCAGTGTGGCTGGAATGGTTGGAGTCGAAAAACCTAGGGATCTTGAGTGACGTCGTCCGGTTTCAGACACAAGCGGGCTCAAAGAACAGGCTGCAAACCCAAGAAATATAAGGGAAATCTGAGCGAAATTGCCATAATGAGAATTGCTGTGACTACCGACACCAAACTTGACTCTGTTAGCTCACCACTTAGTGTTGAATGATTCATTAGAGGTTGTGATGACAAGATGGCTCCAAACTTTTTGCGTGTGCTTGCTGTTCGCCAAACCCGCGGCCGCAGCCTCCGTATCGGACAATGCCAGCGTTGAGTTCTTCGAAAAAAGGATCCGGCCTGTTTTCGCCGAGCATTGTTACGAATGTCATTCTCAGAAAGCCAAGAAACTTAAAGGAGATCTCTATCTCGACTCTCGGGCCGGACTGCTCAAAGGTGGCGAAACAGGTGTCGCGATCGTTCTGGGTGAACCGGACAAAAGCAGATTGATCGAGGCCATCCGCCAGACGAACCCCGATCTGCAAATGCCGCCGAAGATCAAGTTGTCCGACGGTGTGATCGCGGACATCGTCAATTGGATTAAGTTGGGAGCGCCCTGGCCGGAAGAAGTGGGGGCGAAGTTGGCTGAATCGAAAGTAGCGAATCCTGATGCAGAGAAGCAGAAGCGCGAGCACTGGGCTTGGCAGCCGATTCGTGTTTCGTCACCCCCTCCGGTGAAAAATCCCGAATGGCCGCAGAATTCAATTGACCATTTTGTCAGCGCGAAACTGGAGGAGCAGGGTTTGAGGCCGGTTGCACCTGCGGACAGGCGCACCCTCATGCGACGAGCCTACCTTGACTTGATCGGACTGCCGCCCACAGCTGAAGAGATCGAAGCCTACGTGGCGGACGCCTCGTCCGACGCGTTTGCCAAGATCGTCGATCGCTTGCTTGCGAGTCCCCATTATGGCGAACGATTTGGTCGTCACTGGCTTGATGTCGCGCGGTATGGCGAGGACCAAGCGCATAGTTTTCAGCCGCGATTGTATCCCCAAGGCTTTCGCTACCGTGACTGGCTCGTTCAAGCGTTCAACAATGACCTTCCCTACGACCGCTTTGTGATGGAGCAAATCGCCGGCGACTTGCTTGATGGCCCGGGCCGAACGGAACGATTGCCCGCCCTCGGTTTTTTTGCGCTGGGCCCAGTTTATTATGGCGACAAGAAGATGTTCGACCAATTGGACGACCGGATCGACACCTTAACTCGCGGCTTCCTTGGCCTCACCGTGGCTTGTGCTCGGTGCCACGATCATAAATTCGATCCGATCTCGTCGAAGGATTACTACGCACTGGCCGGAGTGTTTGCCAGCACGGAGTACATCGAGGAACCGCTCGCGCCGAAGTCCGTCGTTGAGGCTTACGAAAAATCGCAAGCAGCAGTTCAATCGCAGACCAAGGAAATCGACAAACTCATCGAGAGCGAGACAAGTCGCTTGAGCAAGAGTCTTCCTCCCGAGATTTCACGTTACATGCTGGCAGCTTGGAAACTGCATAACCAACGCAAAATTGATCCCAAAAAATCTGTTGATTCTCTGGCTAAGGCAGAGGGGCTCCACGGGTTTGCCCTGGACCGCTGGGTGAAATATTTGACACCCGACAGCAAGATCGAGCGTCCGCATTTAGCACAATGGCATCAGATGCTTGGAGCCCAAGATGGCAAGAAGGATTTGTCCTCGGACGAGGCCGCTCTCACGGAGGCACGCAAGTTTGCGGAGGCGTTTCAGAGGTATGTCGAATCCATGGTGAAACTGCGAAGCGCTTTGGACGAAAGTTACGCGGCGGCGCTCGCCGTTTCCGCCGAGAAGGACAAAGAAAAACTGGCTAAGCCCTCGTTGGACAAATCACAAACGGCAGCGGTGGATGAGGTCCTTGGCAAGGACGGCTTGTGCGCAGTGCCGAAAAGCCAGGTCGAGAAGATAATGCCCGACGCCGCAAAATCGCAGTTGGCTAAACTGAGAACTGATTTCGAGCGATTGAAGAAAGAAGCGCCCCCGAAATTCCCTTTTGCTCATACGTTGAAGGAGGGCCCCAAGGCCGCTGATGTTCCCGTCCTGATCCGTGGCAACACGGAGACACCAGGTGAAGAAGCGCCACGCCGATTCCTGTCCATCCTGTCTCGTGGAGAAGCTTCGCGGTTCTCTAATGGAAGCGGACGTCTCGAACTCGCATCTGCCATTGCCGATAAACAAAACCCACTCACGGCCCGAGTGATGGTCAACCGGATCTGGCAGCATCACTTCGGCCAGGGACTCGTCCGGACACCGAGCAATTTTGGCTTGCTGGGTGAACGCCCGACGCATCCCTTGCTGCTCGATCATTTAGCCGACCAGTTCATTCAATCCGGTTGGTCGATCAAGTCAATGCACCGGATCATTATGCTCTCGGCTGCCTACCAGATGAGCAGCAAATTTGATTCGCGGAATAACGAGATCGACTCCGACAACAGGTATTTCTGGCACATGAATCGCCGCCGGTTGGAAATCGAAGTTTGGCGGGATGCGATGCTTTCTGTCGCGGGCAATCTCGACCAGAAGTTGGGCGGCCCATCGATCGGACTGACTTCACCAACCAACCAACGTCGGACATTCTACGGCACTGTCAGCCGGCATGACCTGGATTCGCTGCTTCGCTTGTTCGATTTTCCAGATCCGAATGTTACGAGCGATCAGAGGACGATCACTACGGTCCCGCTGCAACAATTGTTTGTGCTCAACAGCGAGTTCATGGTTCGGCAGGCCAAAGCCTTGGCAAAACGTTTGAACGACGCAGCTGATGACGCGCCGCACAGTTGGATTCGGCGTGGATTTTTGCTCGCGTACGGTCGTTCACCATCAGCCGAAGAACTCAAACTCGGATTGGAGTTTCTCAAGGGCTCGGAATTCCCCACCAATAAAGCCGATAGCAAACAGAACGACGCCGCTCTATCGAAGTGGGAACAATACGCGCAAGTGCTGCTGAGCGCTAATGAGTTCATGTATGTGGATTGACGAGCCTTCGCAAACGGCGATTGGAATCGGATGCAGGACCAGAAGAATGTAAGAACAAATCAGTTGCCACCGCACAGATTGTTATGAACGAGTTTCTCAAGAACCCAGTTTCCGCAAATACGATTCTCTCCCGCCGCCAAATGCTTTGTCGGCTCGGCGGCGGTTTTGGGGCCTTGGCCCTGACAACCATGCTGTCGGAGAGCGGTTTGCTGACGTCATCTCTCGCCCAGCCCACACCGCCCGGAGCCACTGGTTTACGACACACGCTGGATCCCAAGGCGCCGCATTTCCCCGCACGCGCGAAGCGAGTGATTTTTCTGTTCATGAATGGCGGTCCCTCCCATGTGGACACTTTCGATCCAAAGCCCGCTCTCGCGAAATACCAAGGCCAAATACCAGACGCCATTCAACTCAAGACAGGCCGCAAGAAAGGGACTGGCCTGATGCCCTCGCCGTTCAAATCGAAGGCCTACGGAAAGAGCGGCATCGAGATCACCGAGCTATATCCAGAGGTCGCTAGTTGCATCGATGACATCTGCGTCATTCGCTCCCTCCATACGGATAACCCCAATCATGAGCCAGCCTTGCTGATGATGAACTCGGGCAACATGCAGCCGATCAGGCCGTGCCTCGGTTCCTGGGTAACGTACGGCCTCGGCACCGAAAATCAAAACTTGCCAGGTTTCGTCGCGCTTTGCCCTGGCAAGCCTGTGGTCGGACCGCAATTATGGAGCAATAGTTTTTTACCCGGTATTTACCAGGGCACTCACATTAACAATAAAGAGATTGACCCGAAGAAAATCATTCACGACCTAAACAATCCCTATCTTTCGCAACCTGCCCAGCAAAGCCAATTGGATTTACTCCAAAAGATGAACCGGCTTCACCTTGAGCAACGCGAGCAGGACCCTCAATTAGACGCGCGAATCTCTTCTTTGGAGCTGGCGTTCCGAATGCAATTCGAAGCCCAAGATGCCTTTGACATCGGCAAGGAGTCTGAAGCCACTCGTAAAATGTATGGCAATGGAGAATTCGCAAACGCTTGCCTGATCGCCCGGCGCCTCTCTGAACGAGGGGTGCGGATGACCCAGATTTACTACGGAAATGGCCAGCCGTGGGACGACCACGCCGACATTACGAATCACCGCGACCATGCTAACAAGAGCGACCGAGCCATCGCTGCCCTGTTGAAGGATCTCAAGTCACGCGGTTTGCTGAAGGATACCCTCGTGGTGTGGGGAGGCGAATTCGGACGCACCCCGACGTCTGAGGGCGCAAAAGGCCGGGACCATCATAGCCTCGGGTTCACGATGTGGATGGCAGGCGGCGGAGTGAAGGGCGGGATCACGTACGGCGCGACCGACGAATTCGGTTTCAGGGCGATCGAAGACCGAGTTCACGTTCACGATTTTCATGCGACGATTCTTCATCTGATGGGCCTGGACCACGAACGACTCACCTACCGGTATAGCGGCCGCGATTTCCGCCTGACCGATGTTCATGGAAAAGTGGTCGAAGGGATTCTCGCGTAAAAATCGGACCCTCTTTCCAGTCAGCGCGGGCTTACTCGAAGCCTCTCAATATCTGAGAATCCGACTCCCAACTTTTTGCCGAGTGGCCGCGTTCAGTTTCACTCCAGCCCACTTCTACCCATGACGCATATTTTTTGGTTTTAACTGCTCTTGACCTGATAGATCGGAAACCTCACCTTTCCGAGCCGAATCATGAGACACCACTTACTGACCATAATAATCGCTGCGGCACTCTCCGTAGCTAGCTTGGCTCGAACCGAAGACTGGCCCGAATTTCGCGGACCCACCGGACAAGGCCACTCCACCGCCCTCAACCTCCCTACCGAATGGAGCAACACCAATAACGTTGCCTGGAAGCAACCGATCCCAGGACAGTCCTGGTCGTCACCTATCGTTCATCGAGGGCATATCTATTTGACTGCCGCTGTCCCTGTGGATGGGAGTTTCGGCTATTCGCTGCGTGCCCTTTGCTTGGATGCGGCCACGGGCAAGCTTCTATGGAATGAAGAGGCCTTCGGCCCACCGAGCGCGAAAGCCCCGCAGATCCACAGCAAAAACAGCCATGCGAGCCCCACGCCGATTGTCGAAGGAGACCGCCTTTACGTCCACTTTGGCCATCTAGGAACTGCTTGCCTCGACTTAAATGGAAAAGTGCTTTGGCGCAACACGTCCCTCAACTACGAACCGGTTCATGGCAACGGCGGCTCACCGATCTTGGTGGACGACGCACTCATTTTCAGTTGCGAAGGAGCTAAAGATCCGTTCGTCGTCGCCCTCGACAAGAACGATGGAAGCGTACTTTGGAAAGTGGATCGTATCTCTGACGCGGCAAAGAAATTCTCGTTTAGCACACCACTCCTGATCATGGTGAACGGCCACAAGCAGGTCATCAGCCCCGGCAGCAATGTCGTCTGCGCATACGATCCAAAAACCGGCAAGGAAATCTGGCACGTCCGGTACGATGGTTATTCTGTTGTGCCTCGGCCAGTGTTCGGACACGGAATGATCTATATCAGCACTGCCTTTGATCGCCCGATCACCATGGCGATCCGTCCGGACGGCGAGGGCGATGTCACAGCCACGCACGTCACGTGGACAACCAACCGCGGCGCCCCCAACACACCCTCCCTTCTGCTGGTGGACGATGAGCTCTACATGGTTTCGGATGCCGGGATGGCCAGTTGCTTGGATGCGAAGACCGGCAAGCTCTATTGGCAGGAACGCATCGGGGGCAATTGTTCAGCGTCTCCCGTTTACGCCGATGGAAAGATCTACATCCAGAACGAACAAGGCGTGGGTGTCGTCCTCAAGGCTGGCAAAGAATACCAGAAACTAGCGAGCAATGCCCTCAACGAGCGAACACTGGCTTCGTACGCGATTGGTGACCGCGCTCTGTTCATTCGAACGGATCAGAATCTCTACCGAATCGAGTCCCGATAGCCCTATTGCGACGCGCGATCCGTGGTCCCAACTCGCAATGCCCGAGCTATTCGACATCCGCCATGGCGGCGGTGCAAATTAAGCAGTGCGAATGACGAGCTCGGCTGGTTGAAGCTGGGCTGGGAGCGAGCGAGTTGATTCGGTTCACACTCGACCAGACTGGATTAGCCAAGTGCGCGATTGAGTTTTACTGCTGAACACGACTACCCTGTTTCTTCATGAACAAACCTGCGTGCCCGATGTGCGAGATGACCGAAGTGTTGGAACACCCTGAACGCTGGGAATGCGTGACCTGTGGCCATGAATGGCCTCGCGAAGCCGAGGCGGACGCCCCGCATGCCGCTCGCGTCGTCAAAGATGCCCACGGCACTGTGCTCGCGGACGGCGATTGCGTCGCCTTGATCAAGGATTTGAAGTTGGGCGGCACGAAGGTGCTCAAAGTGGGGACGAAGTCGAAACCGATTCGTTTAGTCGAGAGCGATCACGAGATCTCATGCAAGATGGACGGAATGGCCATCGGCTTGAAAGCCTGCTTCGTGAAGAAAGCGTGAGGCTCTCGTTTCCTCAACTGCGCAACGCCGTTTCTCGCATCGGGATAAAAATCACTGGACTCGGCGTTGCCGGTGGAACCACCTAACCCTGACCTGTGCTGGAAAACCCTCCCCCCGTGGCTGAATCATAGGAAGATGTGGCTCGTGAAAGTGGAGCGCGGCGTTCGGGTGTCTTTCATCGGATCACCCATCAAGAAGCACTCATCAAGTCTCAATCTTCATCAAACCTGCGCTTAAGCAACGCCTCCAACTCAACGAGCGCCTGCGCAGCGTCTTGCCCTTTAGCATGGACCTGCAATTTGCTTCCCGGTCCAGCCGCCAGCATCATGATGCCCATGATGCTCTTGCCATTGACGGTTTCTCCGTCCTTTTCGACAAGTATTTCGCAAATGAATCGATTGGCGGTTTTGACAAACAAGGCAGCGGGGCGCGCGTGTACGCCTAGCTTATTGCTGACGACCAATTCTTTGGTCACACTCGAAATATTCGTTACTTTTCCCGCTACGTTCATGAATTGGTGGGGATAGTCGGATAAAGTTCGTCGATTGCCAATGAATTTCTAGAGCTCAGCGGCCTTGGCCATCTTCGCAATGAGCCGCTCGTTCAATTCCTTGGCTGGATTATAACCGGACGCTTTGAGCTTGGTTTGAAACGCGGCAACTTCGATGAGCCGGGCAAGATCGCGGCCTGGGCGGACTGGAATCGTGATTTGGGGAATATCGATGCCGAGCACTTTCACACAGTCTTCATCTATGCCCAGCCGGTCCACATCGGGAACGTCATCCCATGCCTTCAAGGTCACGATCAGATCCACCTGCTTTTCGTGTCGAATACTTTTCACGCCGAACATCGCGGCGACGTTGATGATCCCAATTCCACGCACCTCCATGTGATTGCGGGTGATTTCGGAGCTCGTCCCGAGGATCTCTCTGCCATCGACCACAGTCACCTTCGTAATGTCGTCGGACACCAAGCTGTAGCCACGCTCGATCAACGCCAGAACGCATTCGCTTTTCCCGATGCCGCTTTCGCCCCGAATGATCACTCCGACGCCTAAGATATCGACCATGCTGCCCATTTCTGTTCCCCGGGGAGCGAACATCATTTCCATGGCTAAAGTGGCCATGTTGATGAACTTCATTGTAATGAGCGGCGTGTTGAAGACCGGAATATCCGATTGCTCGGCTGCTCGAAGAAAAAGCTTGTCGGGATGGAAGCCGCGGCAAAAAACCATGCACGGAATCTTATGGGCGAATACCGTATTATAGCGGGCAGTTCGCTGCTCTGGGGTGAGAGACTTCAAAAAGTGTGCTTCGGCGTTGCCAATCACTTGAACTCTTTTGCTGGCAAAGTATTTAGTAAAACCTGCCAAAGCCAAACCCGGTCGATTGACCGTAGGTTCGCGAATGATCCGCTTCAAGCCCTCGGCACCAGCGACCAGGTTCAACTCAAGGGAGCTGGAGTTTTCCGTGTAGAATTTCTCTACGGTGACAACGTCGCGCTGCATACGGAAAGGGTGATGGGTGATGAGCAAATCGTAAAGCAGAGATTTACAGCCATCTCACATATCACGGATGCGGCATCACCGTCACAAGTTAAACTCGGGCCCGAGATAAATTTCCCGAGCTTTTCGATCTTGGACCAAAAACTCCGCGCTCCCTTCGCAAATGACTTGGCCGTGATGAATCAAATAAGCGCGGTCAACAAGCTTCAAAGTCTCTCGCACATTGTGGTCCGTAATTAAA
Organism: Pedosphaera sp.; assembly: GCA_009695265.1. GTDB lineage: Bacteria > Verrucomicrobiota > Verrucomicrobiia > Limisphaerales > SIBE01 > SIBE01. Next base: position 8,286 of record SIBE01000047.1, read on the forward strand.
ATCCCCAGACCGCGCTCTTTCAAGCGGCGCACGATCTTCTGCACTTCGTACACCGCGATCGGGTCAATTCCGCTAAACGGCTCGTCAAGCAACAGTAGTTTCGGACTTGTGACCAAGGCGCGGGTGATTTCGAGCCTCCGTTTCTCCCCTCCGCTCAAGGTATAAGCCTTGTTGCGAGCCAAAGGAGTCAAATCCAATTCATCGAGCAGGTATTTAAGCCGCATTTGCCGCTCCGTCCTATCCATCTGGCAAGTCTCCAAGATGGCTAAAATATTCTGTTCCACGGTCAGCTTGCGAAATACGGAGGGCTCCTGGGTTAAATAGCCAATACCGAGCCGAGCCCGCTGATGCATTGGCAACCGGGTGATCTCGTTTCCTTGGAAGCAAACTCGGCCTTCATCCGGCCTGATCAATCCCACAACGATATTGAAGGTCGTCGTCTTTCCCGCCCCATTGGGGCCGAGCAAACCGACGACTTCGCCCGGAGCCACATGGATTGAAACACCGTTCACTACTCGCCTTTGTCGGTAGGCTTTGGCGAGGTTTTCGGTGACGATCAAGCTCATAAATCAAGAATGACTGCTAGACGGTTTTTACGGAGCCAACCGGGCTGATCCACCGATGGACCCGCGCTCGATCTCAATCTTGTAATTCCCTTTCATTCGGAAGGTGCTGCTCACGCGGTCGAGGGTAAACTTATCGGCTCTGTACTTTCTCGCGGGCGTGGAAAGCTCCGGATTTCCGGTCAGCTCCATCAGGCCTTTGGGCACCCAGTAAACAACTTTGTTGCCGAGAGCACGGAGGTCTCCTTGTCGAATCGCCACCTTGTCCTCGGCAATAATCTGATCCAACATATTGCCTGGCTCGACAAAGAATGCCGCCAGGACCTCGCAGGTCATTTCTCGTTCAGAATCTCCGGGGTGAGTCAGTCGAACATTGTGGACGAAAATCGCCGAACTGGCTTTGAACTGGACTGAATCGGAGGCAATCACGATTTCCTGATTAGTCGAGCTCTGAGAATGGCTCTTGCCTTGGGGCTGCGGAAGCGACAAATCAAGCGAGCTGATCGCCTGGCTAAATAATTTCATCGCGACGTTTCGTTCGGCCCGGATAGTTTGTGTTTTCGGATTGATAATGAGGATCTCGGCATGGCCTTCCCCTTGACCGATTTTCCAGCTTGGGTTTCCAGTGAGGATGACGACCTCATTTGTGACTTGGTAAAGCGCCCTTTCTCCTCTCGCACTGGTTTCGCCTTGCTTAAAGACCACGTCGTGTTCGGCAACGAGCTCCGATAGCTTGCCATCTTGCTCAGAAAAGATGTTGGTCAACACGCCACACGTGAGTGATCCGCCACGCGCATCGATGATCTGCACGTGGCCGCGAAAGACGGCCAGCTCGGTTGTGTAATTCAATACGTCACCCAGAATGGAAACAGGCTGATTTGTTTGAGCGGGAGCGATGCTTGGGGATGGAGTTGAAAGCCAGCTCAGAGGAATCATTTTGTCAGGCAGAAGCTTTACGGAGACATGCCCTTCAACTCTGAATGACTTGGTCTTGTTGTCGATGATGAGAACCTCGCCGGAACCCTCTTTCTCAGCAATCTTCCAGGTGGGATTACCCGTGAAGGTCACGAGCTGTAGCTTCGGAATATAGAGGGCCTTGTCGCCCATGGCTCGAATTTCGTCCTGCTCGAACACGACGTTCTCGTCGGCTTCAATTCTCTCCGCTCCGCTGCCCGACGCCTCAAAAACCACTTTCAGAATGCCGCACCTCAGATTGCCTTCTCCATCTTTCACCCGCACGTTCTGACGAAAAATGGCGACATCCGATCTGTGCTCGAAATAATCAGAATCGATCTCGATGGTCTCACTCTTCGATGGCAGGGCGTTGGTTTTGCCAGTCTTGCTATCGTTCCGCGGCAACACCGCAGGCTTCCTCGTAGATGGTGGACTGACGGAGGCTGGGGTGCCAAGCAATCCCTTCCTGATGACCGTATGGACACGATTTGAAATGATCAAACGCGAATCAGCCTGTTGCCAGCGGAACCCTTGACCCCGAATAGAGAATTGCTCGTCGGCTTTGTGAACAATCAACTCGCCTGGGGAGAATGCAACGCGGCTCTTCGAGTCGAACAGGCAATGAGGTGCTTCCACGATCATGTCCTTCTTTTGATCGCGCAGGGTCTCCACGCGCATCCCTTCCACCTCCCAAAGGCCGCTCGATAGGGGCTTGCCGCTCTTTCCGTAGAGAGTTGTTTTTCGGCCCTGATCATCGGTTGCAGGAACCACGAAGTCCTTCGCCTGGACGCGGAGCGGGATTTGCGCATTCACTTGTAGAGCTGGCGATAACATCGCAGAGGCGAACCACACCGCCACCACGAGCAGCGCCGTGTGGACGGTGGCATTCTTTATCGGCTTTACGTGGGATATTGGTTGATGAGTCGATTCCATCTTTTTTGAGCCTTCAATAATCGAAGTCTGGAAGATCTGCAGCGAGTCAACTGGCGAAACGCCGAGGCGCGCGATTTCGCCATTCAACCCTTGCCTATTGGCTTTGGTGCGCGTTCTAAGCATGAGCAGCGGCTCGGTGAAACTTGATGAGGTGGGAGAGCACTCGAGGCATCTCGGAAAGAGGGATCATGTTGGGGCCGTCGCTCAATGCCTCGTCCGGCTCGGGATGCGTTTCAATAAACACGCCATTAGCTCCAGCAGCGATGGCGCAACGCGCGAGAACCGGTGCGAATTCTCTTTGACCACTGGACTTATCTCCACCCCCACCGGGTAATTGCACCGAGTGGGTCGCATCGAAGATCACGGGAAATCCGAACTCCCGCATAATCGGAATCGCTCGCATGTCGGCCACAAGATTATTGTAGCCAAAGGTCGTGCCACGCTCGGTGACAAGTATTTTCGATCCGCCGGCGGCTGTAGCCTTCTTTACCACTTGTCCCATGTCTTGCGGTGATAGGAATTGCCCTTTCTTCAAATTGACAATTTTCCCAGTCCCGACTGCAGCGTTGATCAAGTCGGTTTGACGGCAGAGGAAAGCCGGGATCTGGAGGACATCCACGACTTGAGCCACCGCCGACACCTGCTCCTCGGTGTGGACATCGGTTAAGACTGGAACCTCGAACTCCTCTCGGACTCGGGCCAATAGCGCTAGCCCGCGAGTCAGGCCTGGTCCGCGGAAGGATGCGTTGGAAGAGCGATTCGCCTTATCGAAACTGGCCTTGAAAACGTAGGTGATGCCGAGCTTGCGACAAGCTTTCTGCAGGAAGTCCGCGATCCGAAAACAGAGTCTCTCGCTTTCGATCACGCACGGGCCGGCAATCAAGCTCAGACACTTTGCGTTTGTCAGGGATTTCCAAATCTTTGCTGAGTCATTCGGCACGGAGCCACTTTTACCAGTCGGCGTATCGAAAGTAAATGACCGCCCTCACGAGCGCTGTCGAGGGGGCGTTGGGCATGAGCTAGCAGCTCTTTTTCTTGCAGGCGCCTAGCTTTTTCAATTCGTCACAATTGCCCGTGATTTGAAGACGTTGAGTCTTCATGGAAAACCCTAGCCTGTGGCTTATTTCGTCTTCGAGCTTTGCGATCTTTTCGCTCTCGAACTCGACGATCTTCTCGCAATCCTGACAGATGATATGATTGTGATTGGGATGTTCCGCGTAATTGGGGTCGTAGAATTTGTAATTCTTGCCGAAGTCCATCTCTCTGACCAGCCCGCTTTCCGTTAACAACGGCAAAGTGCGGTACACGGTCGCTCTGGAGACAGATTTGTCCCGGTCGCGCGACCATTCGAGCAACTGATCTGCCGTGAAATGTTCATCGGTGCCAAAGGCTGTATCGATGATCGCTTGCCGTTGAGAAGTCACGCGCAAGTTTTTCTTCGTAAGAAATTCCATGAACTTCTGTTTGGCTGTGGTTTTCTCTATCACCGACATTCGAGGAGTATATTTCAGCGAAAAGACAAGTCAACGCGCTGGTTTCAGCAACTCTTCTGGGGCATGGCAATTGCATCGGGCAATTCCAAAAAGGGCTTCGCTCAACTTTGAATTTTGATCTTTCTGGCGCGAACTGCTTAGCTCGCTCGCGTGAATATTGAATTAATCAACACCGGGAGCGAACTGTTGCTGGGCACCGTGCTCAACACGCACCAATCTTGGATTTGCCAGCAACTGACCAACTGCGGGTATCTGGTCTCCCGTCAGATCGCGGTTGCCGACGAGAGCACCATTATTCAGCAAGTGGTGCGGGAATCCTTGAGCCGTGCGGATCTAGTCATCACCACTGGGGGTTTAGGGCCAACATCTGACGATCTCACCCGGAATTTGATCGCCGAACTCCTTGGCAAGAAACTCCACCTCGACGCGGCAGTGTTGTCTCAAATCGAAAAGTCTTTTACTGCTCGCAAACGTGTGATGGCACCGAGCAGCGCGGTCCAGGCGCTAGTTCCTGAAGGAGCGATGGTTCTTTCCAATCTGCACGGAACCGCTCCTGGCTTGGTCTTGGAAATTGATCCCGGTCGATTTCGATCCAACGATCAGCCCAGCTTTCTGATCATGCTGCCAGGACCTCCGCGCGAATTGCGGCCCATGTTTACAAACCAGGTCATCCCATGGTTGCAACGGCAATTCCCGTTGTGCAGTCCCTTCATCTGCCGAGTTTTCAAAACCACCGGACTGGGAGAATCCGTTCTCGAGGAAACAATTGCTCCATCGCTCCAACATCTGGTCGGAGCCGGCCTGACGATTGGCTACTGCGCGCGCATCGGCGAAGTGGACGTTCGGATCATTGCTCACGGCGACCTGGCTGAGAAGAGTGCCACTGAAGCCTCGGAAATAATTCAGACGCTCCTCGCCCCCTATATTTTTGGTTTCAACGAAGATCAGCTCGAGTCTACCGTCATTCGGCTTTTGGCGGAGCGGCAGCAGACGGTGGCGCTGGCCGAATCATGCACTGGCGGCTACATCTCCCACCGTTTAACAAATATTTCCGGAGCTTCCGCAGTCTTCTTGAGCGGATCGGTGACCTACAGCAACGAAGCCAAGCAATCGTTCTTGGGAGTCACTTCGGACACCTTGGCGCGCTACGGCGCCGTGAGCGAGCCTGTTGCTCGGGAAATGGCCGAAGGTGTGCGTCAGCGAACAGGGGCTAGTTTCGGCTTGGCTGTCACCGGAATCGCCGGACCCAACGGAGGCACGCCCGAGAAACCGGCTGGAACCGTTTTCATCGCCTTGGCCGGTCCAGAACCGACGGTGGTGTTACGGGGCTTCAACTCCTACGATCGAGAAACTTTCAAATACGTCACCTCGCAGCAAGCGTTGGAATTATTGCGCAGAACGGTGATGAGAAATTCGCCGAGCTGACATCGCCTCATTCTGGAGGGTTTTATGAAATTAGTTTGGCTAAGGAGCCTGTTTTAGAAATCGTAGCAGCCGAGGTAACGAGGCTCTGATCTGATGCATGCGCGCGGTCATTCGGAGGAAACTTTAGCTTTGTTACCTCGGCTGCAACGAAAGAATAGAATTTCCAAACAGGCTCTACGCGGCATCTCCGCCGTTTCCGATCGCCTCGACGGGGCAGCCTTCCATAGCTTCCTTACATTGAACTTCTTGTTCAGGCGTCGATGGTTGCTTATAGACGAACGAAAAACCGCCATCATCGTTCCTCGTGAAATTATCCGGCGCGGTCTCTCGGCAAAGATCACAGTCAATACATTGGTTATCGACGAAATATTTGCCCTGCGTGTTGTCCGGGTACCTGTTTGCGATGTCAGCCATAAATACTTGTTTGAAGTTGTCTTCTTGTCGTTATCTATGGGGTTGGCTTGTCCATTAATCAAGCCTCATCTGAGCTGAGCTAGAGAACGCCGTGGGCGGCTCGATGACCTGCGATTTCTCGGAATTCTTCCGCTCAATCGTCATCGGGATTAGACTTTCCATTAAATCCTCCTGCTCTATCTTCCCGCCAGAAGTTGCATCTATGCGAAGGACTAAGATTATCGCCACGCTTGGCCCAGCCACACAATCTCCCGAGATGATCGGCCAGCTCATCGACGCTGGGATGAACATTGCCCGGCTCAACATGTCGCACGCCACACATGATTGGGTCCGGCAAATCGTGGCCAGCATCCGATCGGCCGCCTATGCCCGGCAACTGCATGTCGGGATCTTGATGGACACGCAGGGCCCGGCCGTCCGGACCGGAGATCTGCCAGTGGCTCTCGACTTAAAGCCCGGCCAAAAATTCACTCTGACTGTGCGCGGCGAGCGGAGTGAAGAAGTGCATTCCGTGGACGTGAACTACGAGAACTTCGTCAATGACATCAGCGTGGGGGATGTCGTGATGCTCGACAACGGTGAGATTCAGATGAAAGTTCTCACCAAGTTTGCCAACAAGATCGAATGCGAAGTGCTTACTCCGGGCAAGCTCGGAAGCCGTCGCCATATCAATCTGCCCGGAGTGAAGGTAAGTCTGCCCGCTCTGACGGCGAAAGACCTGGCGGATGTCGCTGTTGGATTGGAACTGGGAGTCGATTATATCGCCCTGTCATTTGTCCGAGAGGCCAAGGACATCCAGCAACTCAGAGCTGTGCTCGAATCGTCGCAGCACCGCCCCCTCATCATCGCCAAAATCGAAGATCAGCAAGCCGTCAAAAACATTAACGAAATTATTCAGCAATCCGACGGCATCATGGTAGCCCGAGGGGATTTAGGCATTGAATGTCCGTACGAAGAGCTGCCGATCATTCAGCGCAAGGTTGTTAAAATATGCCTGCGAGTGGGACGCCCGGTTATCGTTGCCACGCACATGCTCGAGAGCATGATCCAAAACCCGGTGCCGACTCGCGCCGAGATTACCGATGTCGCCAACGCCGTTTTTGAGCAATCAGACGCGATCATGCTGAGCGGAGAAACCACGGTGGGGAAATATCCTCTCCGCTGCATCGAGGTCTTCGACCGGATCGCGCAACGCATCGAGCGAAGCGGCGGAGCCAATTATCAGGAGAATGCCGAGCTAACAACGCCTCGGCAAAAACTGGTGAAGAGCGCGGTTGTGATGGCCAATGAATTGAAAGCCGAAGCCATTCTCGTGTTCACGCTGCACGGGAACATGGCCCGCTACGCATCCTGGATGCGCCCTCGTCATTCGGTAATCTACGCCATCTGCGAAAGCGAGAGAGTGGCCCGATCGCTGTCGCTGAGTTGGGCTGTAACTGCCGTGGTGATTCCTTTTAACCATGTTGATCCCGCGAAGACGATGTCCGCCGCTTTCGAAGTTCTGATGAAACAAGATCTTTTGCACAAAGGGAACACAGTTGTGATCGTCGGCGCCATCTCGTCGGATGACCGAATCGTGGACGCAGTTCAGATGCGAGTCATGGAATAACCCGGACGACGGTGGCTAGGACTCCGTCCGCCAGCATGGGGCTTCCAGGATGTCGAACTGTTCCGCAATAGTCACCCGGGCCGCAACCGACCGGCGAGAGAGTCGGCTCGATGCGCCTGGGCGCGTTGCCGGGCAAAGTCTTTCCAAATAGCTTCACAGTCGGGGTTTTCGAGAGCGCGAGAAGTGTTGAGATTGAAAAACGACCCGCTAGGATGGGGCTCGAATGAATTACCTCAAAGGGTTCTCTTGGATGTTGCTGATGGCTGTTCTCGCCGGCTGTGCGTCGGAAAAAACGAAGAGCACTGAATTCTACGCGCCAAAGTTCACAGCGGCCGATATGGCTCAGCTAAAAAAGCGCCCATCGAAGCCGCCCTTTGCTCGGGAGGAAGGCGAGGATGAGATCTGTGAAGTGCTCATCCGCCGCTTTGCTCAAGACTCCTCTTCGGCGCTTAAGTCCGCTCCCGGTCTGATTTTTGTCGGCCTCACGCAGAGCCGGTCGGATCCAACCGCCACATTCCTGAAGCGTTTTGGAGGTGGTAAGCTGCGCGTCCTCCCAGCTTCTTTCGGGACTTATTCTCCAGAGCACATGGTGGTCGAACAACAGACCGGAAAGCGCGGCGTTCTTTTGGTCATCGAGCGAGTCGATTGGCTTGACTATGACCATGTCCGAGTCTCTTGCACTTGGTTTGCAGAAGAATCGAAAGGGCTCGAGTTTCTCTATCCACTGACGCGTAAAAGCGGCCAATGGTCCGTCCGGTAAAGTTCCTGCGTTAAACCGTCGGTTGGATCCACGGTGCGCGGTAAGGGTGACTGAGCAGCTTGTTCGCCTCCGGATCACCGAGGATCTGCTCCTTGGCACCATCCCATTGCAGGCTGCGACCCAGCTTCAGGGAAATCATCCCGAGCAACGGCAGCACCGAGGCGCGATGTGCTGGTTCAATGTCCGCAACGGGCTTGCGGCTTTGGTCGATAGACTCCAGGAAATCGGCCCAGAGCAATTTGATATTGTGGCCGTCGGGTTCCTGGAGCTGAGAGTTTTCGTGAATCGGCTTCTCGTTTTGCTTCGCCGAATAGAACGTCCAACCATCGCGCCAGCCAATGTGCAACGTGCCTTCGGTGCCGTAGAAGTAGGCGCCGATCTTGTGTTTCTCAGCGTTGTTGTCCGCAAAGCGCCGATGTTCCCATATAGCCGTGAAGGACTCGAATTCATAGACTGCCACCTGATGATCCGGAGCATCGGTGGTCTGCTGCTTTTCAGTCAACACTGCGGGACCGGAGACAGGACGTCCGCCGGAAGAGAAGATTCGCTTGGGATATTTCTCGTCTGTCCACCAGAGGACTTGATCGAGCCAATGCACGCCCCAGTCCCCGAGTTGGCCGTTGCCGTAATCGAGGAACTGGCGCCATCCGCCCGGATGAAGTTTCGTGTTGAATGGCCGCAGCGGGGCTGGGCCACACCAGAGGTTCCAATCCATCCCATCAGGCGGCGCGCTGTTCTGCTGGGGGAGTTCGCTGCTGCCACGGCCATGCGCAAAGAGGCGAACCATTCCAATTTTTCCAGCCTTGCCGTCGCGCAGAAATTTCATCGCGCTGACGTGATGCGGACCGATGCGGCGATGTAATCCGACCTGCACCACGCGACCGCTCTGACGCGTGGCCTGAAGCATGGCACGGCTTTCGTTAACCGAGTGGCCGGTCGGCTTCTCGACATAGACGTGCGCGCCGGCTTTGACTGCGGCGATGGTTTGCAAGGCGTGCCAGTGGTCCGGCGTCCCGATGATTGCGATGTCCGGCTTCTCCTTTTCGAGGAGTTCGCGGTAGTCCTTGTAAGTCTTGGGCTGGTCGCCACTGAGATCGTTGACCTGGTCGGCGGCAACTTCAAGAGTCGTCGAGTCCGCATCGCAAAGCGCGACAACTTTGCAACGACCCGAAGCCATCGCTTCCTTCAGAATGTTTTTGCCCCACCATCCGGAGCCGATGAGCGCCGTGCGAAATTTTCGGGCGGGTTCAGCGGCGCGGACGAAAGGCCTCGAAGCTACTGCAGCCCCGGCCAGAGCAGTCGTCGTTTGGAGAAATTTCCGTCGAGTCAGATTCATACGTTTGCGTCAATGGATCGGTTTGGTAGTTTTGGCGGCAAGCCGCCGAGATTACAAGCCTTTCCGAGCCCGTTCAGCAATGGGATCCGCCGTCCTTTCCACGACAAGCCCCCGCCAGACGCAATCCTTATCTGGCTATCATTTCGCGATTTCGCGCACGTCCACGCAGACGACATCGCCACGAGAGTTGCGGCAATAAATGCGTCCATTAGCTAGTACCGGCACCGTCCAGCACTTGCCGCCCATCACCTGAGCGCGGGCGGATGGTTTGAATCGATCGGGTGAGGCGAGTGCGATCATCAATTCGCCTCGGTCGCTCAGCACGATGAGCTTTCCAGCCGAAGCCATGACTGCGCCGGAGCCGACACCTAGATGGGACCATTTCACAACACCGGTGGTAAACTCAACACACTTGAGCATCGCCTTTTCCGTTGTGTCGCCGTCGATCCCGTAGAGATGACCATCGATCAGAACGCAATTGTTTAATTGGTTCCGCATCTCTTTGCTCTTCCAGAGAATCTCCGGTTCGATGCCGCCCAGTTTCAGCAACGCAGCTCCTTTGCCATAGCCGGTGGAGATGAAAACACGGTCGCCTTCGACAATCGGATCGGCGGCGTTGACTCCAAACTGGGTGAGCCAGCGCAATCGCCATGCTTCCTGGCCCGTTCGGAGATCGACGGCGAGATAGGATTGACCGGACCCGATGATGGCGAGCCATTGGCCAGCGCGCTTGAGCGGAAATGGGGTCGAATAACCAGAGTCCTTGTTCGCTGATTGCCAAATGATCTTGCCCGTCGCTTTGTCAAGAGCCATCCCCGCCTCGCCAATATTCAACACGACCAGATTTTCATGCACAAGTGGCGAACTGCTGAAGCCCCAGCCTGGGATGCGGGCGCTCGTCTCTTTTTGAACGTTCTTCATCCAAACGATTTTGCCCGTTGGTGCCTCGAAGCAGAACAGATCGCCCCATCGACTGAGAGTATAGACTCTGTCGGCGTCCACAGTCGGGGTCGAGGCAGTGCCACCTTCGAAGAATTTATCACCAAGATCCGACTCGTAGGAATGCTTCCAAAGCGTTTTGCCAGTTTCGGCTTCCAGACAAAAAACGGTGTCGGTGTTGTTTTCATTACCCATCGTGAAGATTCGACCGTTGGCAACTGAGAACGACGAAAAGCCTGTTCCCACCTTCGCTTTCCAAGCGATCGGTGGACCGTTGTCTGGCCAATGATCAAGCCAGTTGGTCTCGGAGGAGATGCCGTTCCGGTTCGGCCCGCGCCAATGCGGCCAATCATCCGCCAAGGCAACCCCATTCAAGACAAGCAAGCAGACACCAATATATTTCCAAGTGCGCATCGGTTGTGGTGGATTATTTACGCGGATTCTTGAGCGGTTGAAAGAACGAATTCCGTAACGACTCATCCGGTCATCCGCGCAGCCACTGGTATCGAGACAACCTAGGTTTTTCAAACCGAGTCTCGCGATGGCAACAACGGCATCGACGGAGGAGAACGAACTTGATGCCCTCCTCTGTTGCCACCGTCGCATCCGTCGCGGGCTATTCCCTAACCAAGGAAGCCTATGCTCCAGATTATGGGCCGGAAAACAGAGCCATGAGGCCTTTTCGGACCATTAATTCTCCACAAATTCATTCGCTCAAACGCTATTGCATGGTCCGACCAAAATTCCTTGCTTGAATTGTCAGGCTGGGATTGTCACGCGAGGAAAAGCGCTTTACCGCCCCTCTCTGAAATTCAGGTTGCAGGTTGAGATGGAGTCGCGAAGAAGGCGTTGGTCAGCGATGTTTCTACAGATCCTTCAACAAATCGGCGTGGGGAAGGTTGTCGTTGTTCCAGCGGCGAAGCGCTTGTTCGGTTCTCTCAAAAAGCTTCTGCTCCTTAATGTTTTCGATGTGGCCGTCGCAAAAGGAGATATTGGACGTTTCCTTATGACGCTGTTTCGTGGCGCTTAGAATCCCAGGTCTCCCCGGCCACTTTTCTGAAAGCATATTGTTGTGGGAGTTGATATCAATCAGGGCGGCTCCACTGTAATTGGCAGGGCCTGTCTTTTGGTAAAGAAATTTCAGGAGCAGTGGATTCACCCAAACCAAGGTAGCATCTCCAAGCGCGATCATATCGCTCGGAGCTTTGACGCGCGAAGCAGAAAGAGGCGCGAGGCTTTCAGAGTCATCGATATACGGTTCGATACGATCGTGAACGTTCGCGAACTTGCCCCCGAGGCCAAGTTCGGCGGGATAGAACTCAGCACCATTGGCGTTGTATCCGTAGCTGCCCAACGGGGCCGCTGAATCGTTTCCATCGAGCGTGAGCCCCTTATAGTCAGGGCAGCGATAGAGCGGGTCTGTCCACTTGCTTGAGGCGTAGGGCCGAAGCTTTACATGCCAGGGCACGTTCTCCAAAAGGTCAGCATCAAAGTAACAGGCCGGATAGCGGTCGAAATCATCGACGTACATGGATAAACCTAAGCCGATCTGCCGAAGATTTCCTTTGCATCGAGCGGTCCGTGAGGCCGACATTGCTTGAGACAATGCGGGCAAAAGAAGGGCGGCTAAGATCGCGATGATCGAGATCACAACCAGCAGTTCGATCAACGTAAACGCCCGACGGTTTGAAGGGCGCGGCGAAAGCCTGTGCGCTTGAGCTCTCATAAGCGTCGTTCTCTGCGGACCATGAAAGGAGCAAGAGGCTTTCATGTTCCAACGAGGTTCGGGCTAGTTAATTGGCACCACTCGATAGAAGCGCATCGAGACCCCAGGAACCGTTGTGTCCAAGACAAAGTTGCTGGGTGTTTCTTCTAGCTTGATCCAAGGTTCACTCCCGCCCGGATTGAGGGTGTAATCTACGCGGTATGCCTTGGCGCTGGCGTTCTTGGTCCATGTCAGAAAGGCTTTGCCCGGCTGGATCGAGAGCTTGAGGTCTTTGATCGAAGGTTGCTTCGCGCTGGTGCCTTTGGAATGGTTTGATTCGAACGTGCGAATGAAATGCGCGGCGGTGGCAAACGTGTCGGTGGGCGGGGTGCTTTGGCTCTTGGAAATGATTTGCGCGGCGATGCCATAATCTTCCCTCAACCAATAATAACTTCGCGCGAATTCTGTCGCTACGTTTTCGAAAGTACCGTCGCCGCTGAGGTCCACTTTAAAGTTATAAGTCACCAACTCGTTGAGGCGCAGACAATCTCCAAAGCCGATTCCGGGCAAGTTGATGATCCCGTAGGCGTCCACCGCGAACTCGGAACTCGTCTCGATGATCAACGGAATGTTGAAAGCGCCAGGAAGGGAGGTTGGATCTTCCGGGTCGGGATCTGTCTCGAAGGTGAGCAGGTCGGTCTTCATGCTCGTGGAAGTCTGCCATTTGTCTCCGAAACTGATGGCCGCCGGGAAATCGATGATCGGCGGCGCAAAAACTAAGGCGGGTTTATCGGCGTTAACTTTCGTTTCATGAATCCCATAGACGCGTCGGCCTTGCCCGGGAACTTGCTCGAAGTAGAGCCATGCTTTCGACCCGTTGGCCTGCTCCGTTTTTCGTTCGGCGACTTTTGCGCTGGGAAATTCAGCACCATTGCCTCCATCATTCACCGCCACGTAATCGAACCGGTAAATGTCATCAGTCGGACCAGATGTAAAATCCCACGCTTGCGGTCCGCCGACCGTGCCAAGCCGTCCGCTCACCCCGACATCTGACTTATTGGCGTAAGCTTTGTAGTACTGCCCGATCTGATTGAACATGTCCTCCGCAGTGATAGTGACCTGCCCCCGCGCTTGCGCGCCCGCGCCCAAGGTGGCAAGAAGAACCAGCCCAGTCTTCAGCCGATCTGTCAGTAAATTCATCGTCATCTCCATCAGTATTACCCGCCCGAGATCCAAAAGTAACACTAAATCACTAGCAGTACCAATGCCATCTGGTCGATACTTCTAACCAAAGGAGCCTTCTCAAAAACCAGCAGGCACCTTTCAATCGTGTCATCGGCCATCTGGGTCGGATTCCGAAAGGGCAAACCGATTCACGCGTTAGATTTCGTCGCCTTCTCGCAATTATCAATCGGATCTATTTCGCCTGCGCTTTGTTTTTCGAAAGCGTTTGCTTCCCGAGCCATTGATAAAGATCAGGCGTCGCATAAGCGGCTGACCATGAGTTATGGCCGATTCCCTCCAAGGTCGTGAACTGGATCGTTGTGCCTCCCGCCTTCTTGATCGCGTCCACCATCTCGACTGAACGCTGAAACGGCACTGCCGAGTCGGCAGTCCCATGAAAGACCCATATCGGCAACCCTTTGAGTTTGTCTGCATCTTCGGG
>SIBE01000048.1 GCA_009695265.1 Pedosphaera sp.
AGAAGGACGGAGTCCCGAACATTCGACAACTATTCTGCTTCCTGCCCAGCGCCCCGCTCCAAGCCCCTATCCGTCGTCACCAAACCAGCAGCAACATCTCTAACCACTACAGCCCCTGGAAACATGTGAGATGCGCACGACTTCAGCTCAAATTAGGAAAGTGCTTTACACCCGGATGATTAAAACCTACCTTCGCCAAATTGTGAAATGACAATTTGATGGAATCTATGGAAGTTAAATCGAAAATGATAGAGGAATTTCGGGTTCATGAGCGCGATACCGGTTCAGCTGATGTCCAAATCGCCTTGCTAACGCAAAGAATTAATCAGTTGACCGAGCACCTTCAAAAGAACATTAAGGACCACAGTTCTCGGCGCGGCCTGCTCAAATTGGTGAGCCAGCGACGGCGCTTGCTGGATTACCTCCACACGACGGACGCCGGTCGTTACCAGTTGCTTACAAAAAGATTAAAGCTCCGAAAGTAGCTTTCATTATCCAGGTTCCACTTTCTCCCATTTCAACCGATAATAGCCTCAAGGCTATTTGACAATAAGCGATGGAGTGCGGAAACGCGACTTTGCTCCAATTGCTTTCTTAACACCTCGCGTTTAGAAGATCCATTGGCACTGGGAAATTTCATTCAGTACCTGCATGACAGGTGCTCACTGAAGTTCCTCTGGGCCGACGGGCACCGTTAATCATTATGGCTGAGAAGATCACGTTCCAAGTCGGGACAAATTCAATACACATTGAAACTGGCAAAATTGCCAAACAAGCTGACGGAGCGGTTACCGTCCAACTAGGAGAGACAATCGTTTTAGTCGCCACGGTGGCTGCCAGCACGGCGAAGCCTGGCCAGGAGTTTTTCCCACTGACTGTTGATTATCGCGAGAGGGCTGCTGCGGCAGGGCGATTTCCGGGTGGCTACTTTAAGCGGGAAGGTCGTCCAACCGAGAAAGAAATTCTAACCAGTCGCGTCATTGATCGCCCCATTCGTCCGCTTTTTCCGAAAGGCTGGTACAATGAGGTTCAGGTGCAGAGCGTATTGTTGAGCGCCGATGGCGAAAACGACCCTGACATATTAAGTATCATCGGTGCTTCAGCAGCCTTGATGGTAAGCGATATTCCTTGGGACGGACCGCTCGGGGCCGTCCGTGTGGGACGGATCAATGGGCAGTTCGTGGCCAATCCAACCCATGTGCAGATGGCTAGCAGTGATCTGGATTTGGTCTATGTTGGGAATCTGACGGATCACGTTATGTTTGAAGGGGCCGCCAAGGAAATCTCAGAGGCTGATTTTCTCGCCGCGTTGCAATTCGGACATCAAGCTTGCCAGCCAATTATCGCGGCGCAGCAGGAGTTGGCGCGACGATCCGGCAAACCTAAGCGCGCGATCACTCGCAATGTTGTTCCCGAAGAAATTCTGAATGAAGCCAAGAGTTTGGCGGGTGACCGGATGGTTCCGGCCTTGCTCACACCCCGGAAGCTGGAGCGAGAGGCTGCAGTGAAGGCTGTGACTGACGAGATCAGCCAAAAACTGGTTCAAAAATTCGGCCCTGAGAAGGTGACCGTGTTTGTTCTGAAGGACATTTTCTACTACATCCAGAAGGAAGCGGTTCGAAGTCTGATTTTAAATAGCGGCAAGCGGCTGGACGGGCGAGGGTTCGCAGACGTCCGTTCAATTACCAGCGAGACGGGGATTTTGCCTCGGGCTCATGGCTCAGCGCTCTTCGCCCGAGGCGAAACGCAAGCCGTAGTTCTCGCTACTTTGGGCACGACCGAAGATTCTCAAGAATTTGATTCTTACACGGGTGGAAGCAGTGAGAAGCAATTTATCCTGCACTATAACTTCCCTAATTTTTCCGTGGGCGAAACCGGCCGAATCAGTGGTCCGGGTCGTCGTGAAATCGGACATGGCGCTTTGGCTGAACGTTCTATCGAGCCGATGATACCCCTGAAGGATTTTCCCTATGCGATTCGAGTCACGTGTGAAATTATGGAATCCAACGGATCCACGTCAATGGCTTCCGTGTGCGGTGGCAGCTTGGCGCTGATGGACGCCGGAGTTCCGCTCATTCGTCCGGTGGCGGGCATCAGCATTGGGATCTGCACGGAGGAAAATGACAAGCATGAGATCTCCCGCTATCAGCTACTCACTGATATCATTGGGTGGGAAGATGCCTTTTGTGACATGGACTGTAAATTGGCCGGAACCGAAAAGGGGATTACCGGGTTCCAATTGGATCTTAAGCTGCGAGGCATTCCTCATAACCACATGGTCGAAACGGTCGAACAAGCTCGGATCGCTCGACTATACGTGCTCGGTGAAATGGCTAAGACCATGACGGAAGCTCGCAAGGAGATGAGCAAGTATGCTCCCCGCATTCTTATTTTGAAGATCAATCCGGAAAAGATCGGAGCGCTCATCGGACCTGGAGGCAAGAACATCAAGCGAATCGTCGATGAATCCGGTTGCGAAATTAATATCGAAGATGATGGCACCGTGAAGATTTACTCGGTTGCGGAAGAAGGAATGAAAATCGCCCGGCAAGCCGTTGAAGGGATGACTGCGGAAATCGAAGTGGGCAAGAGCTATCGAGGCAGGGTTGTTAGCATTAAGGAATTTGGTTGCTTCGTGGAAGTATTCCCGGGTCAAGACGGACTCTGCCACATCAGTGAACTCGCGAATTTCCGGGTGAAACAAGTGGAAGACATCGTCAAAATCGGCGATGAGATTGCCGTGAAATGCATCGGCATCGACGATAAAGGCCGCGTTAAACTCTCTCGCCGAGTGGCCATGGAGGAACGTGATAAGGAAATGGCCAAGAACGCTTAGCCGCGTCGATGTGGAGTGCCGGGGTGCGGTGCCTCCAGCGAATTAAGGGAGGGCTTCGTTGTGCGAAGCCTTCTTTTGAGGCCGCAGGCTCTTCTAATTCTCCTATGATCGGGTAACGATGTCACCCAGTTGACTTCGTTACTATTCTTCCAGCAATTCTTCTCGGCTGCGGGTTTTCGCTTTGATGATCCTCTCGATGGCTCGCAAAGGCGCTTTCGTATCTGCTGCTTGCCAAGGGCTGCATCGGCTAGTTTAATCATGATGTGTTACAACAGCAGACTTTGCGAGAACCGATTAGCTACGCCGGAATAGGCCTGCACAGTGGCAATCGTGTTAACCTCACTTTCTTGCCGGCCTCTCCAAATTCTGGAATCCGTTTTCGTCGAGTTGATTTGGAAGGAAAACCCGAGATCGAGGCCCGGATTGAAAATGTAAGCGACACGAACCGCTCCACGACGTTGTCTAAGGGAAACGTTAAGGTCCACACGGTTGAACATGTGTTGGCCACTTTTGCGGGATTTGGGATCGACAATGCTGTGATCGAGTTGGACGCAAATGAGCCACCGATCGGAGACGGGAGTGCCAGGGCTTATTGTAAAATGGTTCAGACTGCCGGGGTTGTCTCCCAAGGGGAACCCCGGGATATTTATCGTGTGCCTCATCCCCTGGAAGTCCAGCTTGGCGAAACGATGATCTCCATATTCCCACACGATCATTTAAAAATTAGCTGCACCAGCTCGGATAAACAGGGACGTTTCACTCAATTCTATAGCGTCGAACTTTCGCCGGAAACATGGGAAAACGAGCTGGCTCATGCCCGCACTTTTTGTTTTTTCGAAGAGATTGAATTCTTAATCAAGAATGGGTTGATCAAAGGAGGGAGCCTGGAAAATGCGGTGGTTATTCGGGATGATGCTGTTTTAACGACTGAACCATTGCGTTTCCCCGAAGAGTTTGTCCGCCATAAAATGTTGGACATCTTGGGCGACCTGGCACTTTTGGGGCGTCCGCTGTGTGGTCACATTGTCGCCATCAAACCGAGCCATTCGGCAAACTGTGAGTTGGCGCGCCAATTGAGCAGCTTGATCCGCAAACCTCTTCTGGCAGCTCAGGCGTTTGCTCCTCCACCGGCGCCGAAGGCCTCCCCACCAGCGGCGGAAGGTTCATTCAAGGCCATCCGTGGTCACGATTTAGCCGTGGTTGATACCATGGAATTGATGAAGATTCTCCCTCATCGCTATCCGTTTCTGATGGTGGACAAAGTGATGAAAATCGAGGGGAATAAGATCGCTGCTCTCAAAAATGTCAGCATCAACGAGTCGTATTTTCAAGGCCATTTCCCCAATCACCCGATCATGCCCGGTGTCTTGCAATTGGAAGCTATCGCTCAGGTGGCTGGGATTCTCATGCTAAAGCAGGCCGAGAACTCAGGGAAGATCGCTTATTTTATGTCGGCCGAAAGTGTCAAATGGCGCAAGCCTGTCCGCCCTGGTGATCAACTTGTCATTGAGGTCGAACTGACCAAATCGAGAGGCAAGATCGGTAAAGCCAAGGGAACGTGCTCTGTGGATGGCGATGTCGTTAGCGAAGCCGAAGTGACGTTCATGTTGATCGAAAGTTAAGGCACTTGGACTTGCGCTATGGGTTTCATACATTCCTCCACGGTCATTCATCCGAAGGCCCAGATTCCCCTCGATTGCCACATCGGCCCCTATTGCGTTATTGGCGAGCATGTCGTTATTGGAGAGAGATGCCATCTACACTCCCACGTCGTCATCGATGGCCACACCATCTTGGGGCGCGAAAATGAGATTTTCCCTTTCGCGAGCATCGGGCTGAAAACTCAGGATCTGAAATGGAAGGGCGGCACCACGCGTACCCAGATCGGCGATGGCAACACGTTCCGGGAGTATGTCACTGTGAACAGCGCCACCAGCGATGGCGAAGTCACTCTCGTCGGATCGCACAACCATGTCCTCGCCTATTGCCACGTGGCTCACAACGTGAATGTTGGAAACCACGTTATCATGTCGAACGTTGCGACGCTCGCCGGCCATGTCCTGGTTGAAGATTACGCGGTCATCGGCGGTCTGGCTGCTGTCCATCAGTTTTGTCGGATTGGGACAATGTCGATTGTTGGCGGTTGTTCGAAGGTCGTTCAAGATGTCCCTCCTTACATGCTCGCTGACGGCAATCCTGCCGAGACGCGCACGATCAATAAAGTGGGCTTGGAACGGAACGGAGTTTCAGAGGAAGCTCAAGGTGCCTTAAAGCAAGCGTTCAAAATGCTGTTTCGTGAAGGGCTCACGATCTCAAAAGGATTAGAGCGCATCGAATCCGAACTGCCGCAGCTACCAGAAATCCGGCACTTGGTTCAATTCGCTCGATCGAGTGAACGAGGGATTAGTAAATAATACTGGCTTGTTGCTTCGGCGAGAACTCTTCCCGCGGATCAGGCCGATGCTCTCGACCCGAGGTGACCTGCCGGTTCAACGCCGTCAGATCGCGACTGTTTCGATCGTTCGCTGTCGGTAGCGACAGCAATGAGTATAGCCGACGCTCCGGGCGAGTTGCACGGCTTCGGAGAAATTCATCCCAACCTCTTCCGGAGCGTGGGCGTCCGAGGCAAAGGTGATGGGAACGTCTGTCTTGTAGGCTAATTCCAGAATTTGCCGACTCGGATAAATCTCTTTGCAATCCTTGCGCAGACCCGCTGTGTTCAGCTCGATTGCGATCCTGGCCTTCCGAACTGCGTTGAGAAAATTTTGAAACAAGGCCGTGCAATCCTGCTTAGGAAAAAAGCAGAACTTCTTGGCGAGGTCCGCGTGGCCAATAATTTCAAAGAGGCGCGATTCCGCAGCCATCGTGAGCCGTTCAAAATAAACCGTCCAAACTTCGAGCGGATCACGCTTCTGCCATTCAGATATCTTCTTCGGATTGTCCAAGTCCCAGGCATCTGAAACATAGTGCACTGAGCCGATGAAATAATCCCATCGATGACGACCGGCCAGCTCGCGAATCCAATCTTCGTGACCGGGGAGATAGTCCACCTCCAGCGCTAGTTTGATCGTGAGTGCGGGATGATCTTTTTGAGCTTTGCGCACCTTCTCGACATACTCATCTAACTGGTCGATCCGCATGTGCCAATCATCAAAATCATCTCGGACCATTGGATTATGGTCGGAGAAACCTATCTCATCGAAGCCGAGTTTAAGCGCGTGCGCGGCGTAGTCCGTCGGCTCGCCAACGGCGTGCCGACAGAGCGGCGTGTGCATGTGATAGTCAGCGGGCCATTGCATGACGCTATGTTTAGTCATTGGCCAATAGCCGCGGCAAGGATATTTCTGATGAGGGATCATGCTGCCTTGCTCGCATCGACCTCCGCAGCCAACCCTCGACTTTTCACTATCGGCACGGTTGGCCTTATTGTATTCCACTTGTCGGGACGCTCGATTCGCGCCAAATTAATTGGCAATATCATGTGCTTAACTAATCTAGTCGTTCTCGTCATTTTGATTCTGATGCCGCTCGGTGGGCGGTGCGCGGAACAAGCTGCGAAGAAACCATTCTTTCTCCCTAAAAATCCGGTGGCGGCGGCTTACGTCCTTAACCGTCTCACGAACATCGAGTTGATTGACGCTCCTCGCAGCGAGTTCGTTTACGTGGCATTGCTAGAGCGAAAAGGGCTCGACAAAAAGTACCGGATCGAAGCGATCGAAGGTCTGGCCAATCTTCGCAAAAGCAGCGCATTGGCTGAATTGCTCAGCATCGTCACCGATCTCGATGCGAAGGGAGAAGAATCCGCCGCCATTCTGCGCGAGTTGTCCGTTCTGCTATTGCAATTCAAGCCCGAGGAGTTAAAGGCCCAGCACCCTGGCCTGGAGAAGCTCGCCATGGATTCGCAATTGCCTTTGGCTCGTCAGATCGGCTACGCCGCGCTCGTGACGGCCGATGTTTCAGCCGAGCCGACATGGGCCATCGCCGAAGGGACTGAACAACGAGTTGTCGATTTTTTGTTCGCCGTCTCAATGGTTCGCGACTCGAAACTTCGACATGACCTTTATCCCAAGGTTCAACCGCTCGTAATGAAAGAGGATCAACCGGAGGTCCGACGAGCAGCGATCACTACGATCACCGCCTTGCCGGGTTACGACATGGAAACGTTCAAGCAACTCGCCGGCTTTGTTCGATCCGGAACAGAGCAGCCGACGGCGATTGCAAGTCTAGGTCGGATTCCAAAAAAGTCGTGGCCTAAGGATCAAATCGAGCCGCTGATCGAGAGTTTAGTCGGTTACTTGCGAGGGGTCCCGGTGGCGAAACGCACAGAGTCCGAGTTCCTCGATGCCGTTCAACTCGCCAGAGAATTGACCTCTTTGCTCCCGGTTGAGAAGGCAAAAGCGATCAACAAGACATTGGGTGAATTGGGTGTGAGAGTCGTTGTGATTCGGACGATCTATGAGCAGATGCTCTACGATAAGCAATGGATTGTGGCCGAGGCGGGCAAGCCGATAGAGATTATTTTGGAGAATACAGATGCCATGCCGCACAATCTGGTGATCGTCGCGCCCGGAGCAGTTGAGGAGATAGGCTCGGCGGCTGAGAAGCTGTCGGTGGAGCCTGACTCTCGAGGTCGTCTGCACGTCCCAGACTCGCCGAAAGTTCTGCACGCGACGAAACTGCTGGCATCAGGCGAAAGGGAGAAACTGAGTTTCACTGCGCCCGAAGAGCCCGGAGATTACGGTTATGTTTGCACGTTCCCGGGGCACTGGCGTCGGATGGTCGGCACGCTGGTGGTCGTGAAGGACGTTGAAGCGTATCTCGCCGCTCATACTGAACCGACTACTCCGCAACTGACCGAATGGAAAGTGAGCGACCTAGCTCCTGAATTGGACAAAGTGAGCTTTGGTCGAAATCTTGAGGAGGGAAAACAACTGTTCACCACTCTTGCTTGTGTGCAGTGCCACAAGCTCGGCACGAGTGGCTACGCCTTTGGCCCAGAATTGACCGATGTTTTCAAACGATGGAAGGATGACCGCGCCGCTGTGCTCGGCGAAGTAATAGAGCCTTCCAAGGTGATTAACGAGCGTTACCGAAATTACCTCTTCGAGCTCAGGAATGGCGACAGCGTGTCCGGCTTGATCGTCAAAGAAGATACCAGCAGTGTCACCATTCATGCAGGCCCCGCCGATACGCTCGTCCAGACTTTGCCAAAGGCCGACATCCAGTCGCGACGACCGCAGGAGTTATCGCTGATGCCGGCCGGCTTGCTGAACTTGATGTCGAAGGAACAGATTCTCGACCTGTTGGCTTTTATTGAGTCTGGCGGTAAGACAGAGCCTGAGCACAAGCATTGATCGCCGCCAACTGGGCATCCAATCGTTTGGCGGAAACCTGCTGCGCCGTTCCGAGTTCTTGCGCAAAGATAGAGACTTTGAACTCCTCGACCATCCAACGAAATTCCGCAAACCTCTTATGTGCCGGATCAGAACTGAAATCGACGCTCCTGATTTTCTGGAGCGCCTCGGCGTAGGGTAGCACGCGCCTGACTTTTTCTTGATCCTTCGCTGGATTGAGCGCTGCGCGTTCCGCTCGAACCAGAATGGCCTTTAGATATCGAGGCATGTGCTGGAGTTGCTCGAACGGAATGACATTGAGAAATTGCTTCGGCAACAATGCGTCCAGTCCGCTGCGCATCGTCGGATACGGCTTCGGGTAAATCAAAATTTCCTGGCGCAAGCGCAGGATGGCCTTGAGCCAATCGACAAAGCGAGTGACCACCGTTCCCACCCGTGACCTTGCTTGCGCAACCGTTGCCACGAAGGTCGTTTCTGCCAACGGGAGCAGCGATGGCGGAGATTGAATGATGTGACCCTTCACGTTCGCAAACGCGGTGGACAGCAACTCTTCCGCCGGACCCAGCGTGACGTAGAGGTCCTTGACCTGATCCAATGTCCGCAAGTCCTTCTGGAGCCAAGCCAACTCCTTTTGCAAGGCCTGCTCGACGAGCTGAATAAATCCGCTGCGCGTGGCTCGTTCGGCATCGTCCCGACTCCGAAAGAGCTTTAGATTGACCCCATTCTCTTCTGCCTCGAGCCCTGGAAAAGCGTAAAGCGGCGCCCCTGAAACCTCGGCAACTGCGATTCGTTCTGGCAAGTCACCGGGCGGCCACGATGTGAGATCGTACCGTTCCCATCGGAGGACCGCCTTCGACCAAGCCCCTTGTTCCGCAGGTGTTTCGTGCTTTTCCAGGCCTTGCTGTAATTCTTTCAGATCTCGTCCGGCGGCCAATGTCTTCTGATCCTTCCCCGTGATCGCCACGCGCGGCCGCAAGTAGTCGGGCAGCGTCTCGCGCTTCCATGCAGTGACTGGTATCCGAACTCCGTATCTCTGCTCGACCAGATTCCTTAACGCATCCAAGCCGCCGCTGCGCAAGATGGCCGCCAGTTCCTTCACCTTCGGCGCGATTGGCATCAACGGCACGCGTAATGTCTTGGGCAGTGCCTTCAAAAGAAACTCGACTTGTTCCTCGCGCAAACCGGGAACGATCCAGTCCAACATCTCGGGTTCAAGCGCGTGCGCGAGAGCGACGGGTATCTTCACCGTGATCCCATCATGCTCTTCGCCCGGGGCATAGGCGTATTCCAACGCGGTCATCTGATCCGCCAAAATGAGTTGGTTCGGAAACGCCTCCTTGTCCCAAACTATCTCATGATCCCCAGCCAAGTCCGCTTCCGTCGCGCAAAGAAAGTTCGGTTCGTCTTTCAACCGATCACGTAAAAGCCGGTTCAAATCGTGAACGGACGAAACGTTTTCAATTCGCTTCCCGTAGAATTCAAAAAGCGCTTGATGCACGTCCGGAAGCCGGTGATTCCGCGTCCGGGTCCGCAACATCTCGATCTTCTGCCGAAGTTGCCGATTGTGCAGGAAGAAACGGTGTGGTGCCTCGATGTCTTCCTCGACCAATGCGGATTGGATAAAAATCTCCGTGGCCTCCTTGAGATTTACTCTTCCGTGGTCAATGTTCCGATCCTGAACTTCCAAGCCGAATAAAGTGATTCGTTCCCTGACGAGCACGCGCCCCGCTTTGCTGCTCCAGTGAGCGTCGGAATAGGAGCGTCGGCAGAGGTGCTCTCCTAATTCGACAAGCCATTCCGGATCGATTCCAGCCATTGTTCGCGCATAAAGCCTCGATGTCTCGACGATCTCTCCCGCGACGATCCACTCGGGCTGTCTGGGCTTCTTCAAAGCGTTGGCTGGCTCGATGTCGGCGAGCGCTCTTTTGGCGGATGGCTTCCTGTCGCTCCGGTCGAACAAGCTGGATGCTGGGAAAACCATGACCTGCCGATTTCCCGACGCGCGGTAAATGTTTCTCTCTGCTCGATTGGCCACATGTCCAAGCAACCCAGCCAAGATCGAGCGATGAATTCCCGCGTAGTTCGCCATCTGCGTTGAGTCTGTCCGCTTGTGTTGCCTGCCAGCTTTGGTAGCGGCCGACGTTAGCAGTCTCTGATTTGTGTCTATCCGGGGAGAATCTTGAGCCGGATCGCTCGCCCGGCCACCCGGTCGGTTCGCGAAGTTCATGATCTCTCGCAACGACTCTCGAAGTTGCACATGAATGTCACGCCATTCCCTCATTCGCATGTAAGAAAGGAAATTCGCTTTGCAGAATTTGCGAATTTGATTTTGCGTTTTGAACGTCTCCCACTTGTCGTGATACGCGTTCCAGATGTTTAGGAGAGCGAGAAAATCGGAATCGGGATCGAGAAATTGCCGGTGCGCCTGGTCGGCGGCCTCCTGTCGGTCGAGCGGTCGTTCGCGTGGGTCCTGAATGCTCAACCCCGCCGCGATGACCAGCACTTCTTCGAGAGCTTGCTCGCTCACCGATTGCAGGACCATGCGGCCGATGGCTGGATCGACTGGTAATCTGGCCAGGTCTTTCCCGAGGGCCGTGAGCTTCCGATTCTCATCGAGCGCTCCTAGCTCCTGGAGCAATTGATAGCCGGTGCTGATTGCTTGCGGTTGTGGCGGATTAAGAAATGGAAAAGTCTCGATCTCCCCGAGTTGCCACGCCTTCATCCGCAAAATGACTTCAGCCAGGTTGGCTCGCTGAATCTCGGGTTGCGTGTACTTCGGGCGCTCCGCAAAATCTTGTTCCGAATAAAGTCGAATACACACTCCGTCCTCCACCCGCCCGCTGCGACCGGCTCGCTGGTTCGCGCTGCTCTGAGAGACCGGTTCGATGGGCAATCGCTTGGTCCGGGTTCGCGGACTGTAGCGGCTCAGTCGCGCCAATCCGGTGTCGATCACGTAGCGAATGCCGGGAATCGTCAGCGAGGTTTCAGCAATGTTTGTTGAGACAATAATCTTCCGGCGAGAACTTGAAGCGAAGACGCGCTCTTGCTCCCCGGACGAAAGACGGCCAAACAACGGAATGATCTCGGCGTAACCCGAGTAGCGTCCTTGCAGATCATCCTGCGTTTCGCGGATGTCTCGTTCGCTGGGCATGAAAATCAGAATGTCGCCGCTCGGAGACTCATGGAGCGCTGCCTCGACGGCATTCACCGCGGCATCGATGTAAGTCAGATCGCCGCTTTCTTCAGCGAGAGGGTCGTGCGGCGCGTATCGGACTTCCACGGGATACACGCGGCCGGAGACCTCGACGATGGGAGCATTGCCGAAGGCTTTCGAAAAAGCCTCTGTGTCAATCGTCGCACTGGTGATGACAAGCTTAAGAGCCGGTCGTCGTTGCAAAAGGAGCTTGAGGTGCCCGAGCAGGAAATCGATGTTCAAGCTGCGTTCGTGGGCTTCATCGATGACGATCGCGTCATACTCGTTCAGGTCGGGATCGCCTTGCGTTTCGGCCAGCAGAATCCCGTCGGTCATCAATTTGATATAGGTCTCGGGACTCGATTGATCCGAGAAGCGAATTTTGCACCCGACCTCTTTTCCCCAGGCGACGTTGAGCTCGTCAGCAATGCGGCGCGAGATGGAGAGAGCCGCAACGCGCCGTGGCTGCGTGCAGCCGATTTTGCCTTCAATCCCAAGGCCCGCCTCCAAGCACATCTTCGGGATTTGCGTTGTCTTCCCGGAGCCGGTTTCACCCGCTATCACCACGACCTGATTGTTTTTGATGGCGGCCACGATCTCTGACTTTTTGGCTGTGATCGGGAGGGCAGGGGGATATTCCACTTGCGGCAACCGTTCGTGCCGGCGATGCCGCAACGCAATGGATCGTTTTGCATCGGAAATAAGCCGCTCCAACTGCGACTCCCTCCTGTTAGCAGGATCTCGCGATGCCAGCGCCCGCTCAAGCGCGGGTTCCATGCGCAGTCGGTCGTGCCAAAGACAATTCGGCAAGAGCATCCGGAGTTCATCAAGCGCGGTCCGTTCCATGTTCAAAACAAGAGCCGGTTACTCTACCGTGGAGAAACCGTTGGTCAACTGCCGCGCGACCTGCCGATGGGGAGAAATCTAGGCAGTCTTGGTCCGTTTTGTCTTTCCTTCGCCACGATTCGTTTTAAAAGTGATCACTTATGAATTCCAAAGGCTCCGCTCTCCTGTCCGGGATCTCTAGCTGTTTGCTCTTTCTCACCATCACTACCCACGTTAACAGCGATGAGCCTCGACTGCAGCTCACGCTCCGATCACGCGTGAAATCGCCAGAAACCGCAACTGGTATATTCAGAGCGGTCGAGAAAAAGGCAGCCTGGGACCCGAAGAAGACGGCTCTCATCATCTGCGACATGTGGGACGATCATTGGTGCAAATCCGCGTCTCGCCGAGTTGGCGAATTGGCTGGGCCGATGAATGAAGTCGTGAAGGTGGCGCGTGCCAATGGCATTTTTGTGATTCACTCGCCAAGCAGTGTTGTGAATTTCTACAAGGACACGCCGCAACGACAGCGGGCGCAAAGCGCCCCTTTCGTCAAATCCAAAGTCCCGCTCTCGACCACTGAGCGGTGGGGCACGATGTGGTGCTGGCCGGACGCCGCGCGGGAAGGAGAGCTGCCAATTGACGACTCGGATATGGGCTGCGATTGTGAGGTGAAATGTAAAATCCGCGACGCCTGGACTCGGCAGATTTCAACCATTGAGATCGCCGATGCCGATGCCATTACTGATAGCGGCCAGGAAACCTACAATCTGCTTCAGGCGCGGGGCATCGACAATGTGATCCTGATGGGGGTTCATTTGAACATGTGCGTCCTGGGCCGCCCATTTGGAATCCGTCAAATGGTCAGCATCGGCAAGAATGTGGCTCTGGTCCGCGACTTGACCGATACAATGTATAATCCCGAGAAGAAGCCGAAGGTCAGCCATTTCGAAGGCACGGACTTGGTCGTGCAGCACGTGGAAAAATTCTGGTGTCCATCATTGACCAGCACCGACATCACCGGCAAGCCAGCCTTTCGATTCAAGCAATAGAAGGCAACGGATCGGGTGCCGATCTGAATCCTCCTCAAAGTTCGCCTCCTGCCGATCTTAGCTCGCGCCCCCTGCGGCCCGGAATCCACGTCCTGTGTTGGAGAGATCAAGGCTTTTATGCAAAGAGGCAAGCATCGCCTTGCAGCCCAAAACAATCTGTCTGGCGCCTTCCCGGGTCCACGTTCGTGGCTGCCAGATGGAGGTGAATGTTCTACCGAAGCAATCCTCGCGGACAGTCGGGACTTTCAGCGCAGCTATTTCAATTCGTGGTCTGACGGTTTGACGCCTTTCTTGCCTTTACCGAAGCCGAAAAACGTTGGCTTGAAATCTCCGACGTATTCCACGTCGCTTTTGGCTGGTGCCTTTTCTTCCAGCCCGATGCCCCAGTAGCAGGCGTTCACGAGCAAGCGGCGTAAGCCTTCGCTTTCCAAATCCGGTGCCGCGCCGATCGTGGTTCCGAGTACTCGCGATGTCTTTCCGCTCTCGCCCACGTAATTGCGAACCCAAATCAGCGGCATCATTGGGTTGTTCTTCGGACCTGTCACGGCCTTGTCAGTGGGCTTCATGCCTTCCAGCACTTGGCCATAGACCAGGACCTTCGCGTCGGTTGGCAGGTGGATGATGCCGTAAACATCGGTCGGACCCCAAATGTCATCGACGCCTCTCAGGACCGGGTGATCCTTGAATTGCTCATTGATGATGCCACGGGTGCTTTCTTTTCCGTGATTGCCATGGTGGCTGATCCAAGTATCGCCGAGCACATGCTGTCCGAAGCCGCCCGGCCATTCCTTGCTCTGCCAGTCATATTTCGCATACTTGCTTTGTTTGTTCCGCTTGATCTCAAACGCGTGCGTCGAGGTACGAAGCCCTAGAATAGGTTTCCCCGAGTTCACGAAATTGGCGATGTATTGCATCTGGTCATCAGGTGGTTCGCGGAAGCGAAGAAACAAAACCATCATGTCGGCATTTTCAAGTGCTTTCAACCCGACGACATTGGTCGAGTTATTTGGATCGATGGTGCCGTCAGCGGGATTCAGGGCGAAGAGGACGGTGCATTTGAAGCCGTGGCGCATGGCAAGGATTTTGGCCAGCATTGGCATGCCTTCCTCTGATCGGTACTCCTCGTCGCCCGTGACGAAGACGATATGCTTGCCTTTGCCTGGTCCTTGTTTGCCTTCGTACGTTACCCAGTCTCCGGCGTTTATTCTGGTGCCGACGACGGAACTCAAAACGATTAATAGGGTTGCCAAATATTTCATAATTTCCTTTGGGTGAGATTTGTCGGCCGCATTCATATCTCACGTCGCAAAAAAGGACAATCAGAAGTATCAACTCCGTCCGAGGCGCGAGTGATCGTCTTGGTTCCTCGAAGTCGCTCTCGACAAGTTCGAAATGATTATCGAGGATTCGAAAAACCAAAATGGATCAAGGACCCATGAAATTTGAAATCAAGCTTAAGTCGAACCTCGGCACCATGATTTGTCTGGCGCTTGTCATGTCGGTTGCCCAGGCAGAACCTGGTGTGTCCGCGAGCCTGGCGCAGGGAAACACGCCTTCGGCTTCAGAGGTCCAAGGCCGCGGCACTCAACCTCAAGGGGCGCGTCAGCTCGCGCAAGCAGGCACCGCTTCTGCCAAGTCCGTCGTGCCCGGCAAGCCGTACATGGAGATGGATTATGGCCCGTTTTTTACGGCCTCGGTCGAGGTTGGCCAGAATAACATCGCATACAAGGGGGTCGCGATCCGGCTGGACGAAGGGGATGGCGGTGTTTCCAAGGGCAAGGCTTTCGTGATCTTTGATACCGACCTGATGCGATATGCAGCCGGTTGGGGAGGGGAGGGTTTTATCGATTGGAAAGGCATTGCGTTGGATGGTCAGCATGGTGTCCATCCTGCCATCGTTGGCGCCACCGTATTCACGAACCCTGTGGCACCCGGTTGGGCTAACCCGGAAAGCGGGAGCTTCGAAGACCCCCGATTTCGTGGCCTCGATCAAAAACCATACGGACCGCTTCCGCGGAGCTGGTCGCACTACAAAGGAGTGTACGTCCACGGGAACCTGGTAATTCTTTCTTACACCGTAGGCGACTCGGAGGTTCTTGAATCCCCGGGATATGTGCAGAGCGGCAACATCAGGGCGCTTTCTCGGACACTCCAGATCGGCAAGTCGTCGCACGATCTTTTGCTGCGAGTTTCACCAGAAAATGTGCCGACGTGGGTTGTAGGTCCTGCCGCATTGGAGATCAAAGGGAACGATGGTTTTAATTTACTGAGGATTCCCGCCTCGATGACGCCATTGGTTGCCACCGTGTTTATGGCTAATTCGCGAGTCCCAGCTGA
This sequence comes from Pedosphaera sp., assembly GCA_009695265.1. GTDB lineage: Bacteria > Verrucomicrobiota > Verrucomicrobiia > Limisphaerales > SIBE01 > SIBE01. The sequence goes on from SIBE01000048.1 coordinate 15,598, forward strand.
GTTGAGAGTGCTCAGAGCGCTCGGTGCTTCCACGCCCAAACTTGCTGACATCGGATCGTTCACCAAAGGCGGTCCCTCTCGCTGGCCTCTCAAGCTGGCAACTCAAGTTCAGCGAGGTCCTAACGATGGACCTTATGCTATCGACACCCTCGCGTTACCCACAGATAACCCATGGCGCTCGTGGATGCGGCTTGGCGGGTTTGATTTTTTTGCAGATGGCCGTCGAGCGGCTGTCTGCACGTGGCAGGGCGATGTCTGGATTGTTGACGGCTTGGGTGACAGTCCCGAGAAACTGATCTGGCAACGGATCGCGAGCGGAATGTTTCAACCGCTCGGGTTGAAAATCATTGATGAGAAAATCTTCGTGACGTGCCGAGATCAAATCACAATTCTCCATGACTTGAACGGCGATGGTGAAACCGATTTCTACGAGAACTTCAACAACGACGCTCAAGTCACTGAGCATTTCCACGAATTCGCCATGGATTTGCAGGTCGATGCTTCGGGGAATTTGTACTATGCCAAAGCGGCTCGCCACGCGAAGGAGCCTCTGGTTCCGCATCACGGGACCCTGATCAAGGTGAGCAAGGATGGCGCGCGGAGCGAAATTCTCGCGAGTGGTTTCCGGGCACCGAACGGCGTTTGCTTGAATCCCGACGGGAGTTTCGTCATCAGCGATCAGGAGGGGCATTGGACTCCGATGAACCGCATCAACTGGGTGAAGCCCGGCGGGTTTTACGGCAACCTGTGGTCTTATTCTCCGGGCCGCGCCGTGGAGGATTACGATCCTCCGCTTTGCTGGATTCACAAGAACATGGATCGTTCGCCTGCCGAGCAGTTGTGGGTCACCAGCGATAAATGGGGGCCGCTCAAAGGCGCGCTGCTCAGCCTCTCTTACGGAACCGGTAGAATTTGGAATGTGCTTTATGAACAATCCGGTGAATGGATCCAAGGCGGCATTGTGCGACTGCCTCTCCCGGAATTTCCGACTGGCATTATGCGTGGACGTTTTAGTCCTCGCGATGGACAACTGTATGCCTGTGGACTGTTTGGTTGGGCGGGCAACAAAACGCAACCAGGCGGGTTTTATCGCGTTCGTTACACCGGGAAACCGCTTCATATCCCAACCAACCTGTTGGCCGTGCGGAACGGTGTTGTGATTACTTTTACGAATCCTCTCGATCCGACGTCAGCCCGCGATCCACAGAACTATGGCGTGGCGCGTTGGAATTATCAGCGAACTGCGAACTACGGTTCAGCCGACTACAAACTCAGTGACGGGACGAAGGGGCGCGACCAGGTGGAGGTCAGCGCCGTGAAAGTCTCGAAAGACCGCCGTTCGGTATTCCTGCAAATTCCTGATATGCGAATCTGCATGCAGATGGAAATCCAATGCGATGTGGTCGCAGCCGATGGGACACGAGTTTCGCAAGTCATAGGCAACACGATCAACTTTTTGAGCGATCTATCCAAGACACTTTCGGCGCCGTTCGAAGGAAAGTAACCAGACGTCCATGTCGGTTCCTGCCCAGCCGAAAGACTCAGACAACCGTTCCGCCGTCGTATGGTTCATTCCGTGCCTATCCGGTTAGCTGCCAAAGCATCAGTGGAGCGCGGCTGTGGTGAAACCCAGCCGCAGAAGCTATTGCACTGCTGCGGCTGGTGCTTCGCACACGGCCGCGCTCCTTCAGAATTGGCAACTAACCGGATAGGCAGGTTCATTCCGTTGGAACGACGCCGCCGAATCGGCAGTAGATCAACACTGCTTCGGAAGGTCTTGAATAGTCGGCGAATCTCCTCAAGCTAACCGCATCAATCGCTCAACCACTTAACCATTGATATGCCAGACGATACCCGAGCCTTCGTCCACCGCCGTCCGTTCATGTTCGTTGTGACGGGCCTCGCCTTTGTTTTCTTGGCCACTGCGCCATCCCATTCCGCGGAAGCGCCACCGCCGACAGTCGGTGTCACTGCGGAGCGCGAAGCCGCTCTCCTGAAGGACGTGAAGATTCCGGATGGCTTTGAGGCCACGATCTTCGCCACGCCACCGTCGGTGAATTATCCGGTGTTCGTGTGCGCTGCTCCGGACGGAACGGTCTATGTCTCCTCCGACAAGAATGGTTCGTTGGATCGCGCGCCGGGACGTGGCCGGGTGCTGCGCGCGCGCGATCTCGATGGGGATGGCCGAGCCGATGAGGTGAAATTGTTCGTCGCCAACGTCGATTCGCCGCGCGGCTTGGTCTGGGACCATGATCGTCTTTACCTCCTGCATCCGCCGCATCTCAGCGCATTCATTGATCGCGATGGTGATGGGGTTGCAGACGAAGAGAAGGTCTTGGTGAAGAATATCGCATTTGGCTTCAAGGACCGCCCTGCGGACCACAGCTCGAATGGTATCGAATTGGGAATCGACGGTTGGATTTACTGCGCCATTGGCGATTTCGGTTTTATGGAAGCCGAGGGCACGGACGGTCGGAAGCTGCAACTGCGCGGGGGTGGCGTAGTTCGGGTCCGCACGGACGGAACTGGGCTGGAGCTCTATTCGCGAGGGACGCGCAATATTCTCGAAGTGTTGGTCAGCCCGCTGCTGGACGCTTTCGCGCGCGACAACACCAACGATGGCGGAGGGTGGGATATACGTTTCCATCACTTCGCAGGCTTGAGTGAGCATGGCTATCCTTCGCTCTACAAAAACTTTCTCGGAGAGTTCATTGAACCTCTCGCCGATTACGGTGGTGGCTCCGGGTGCGGCGGCTTATTCCTTGATGAACCTGGCTTTCCGGACGGTTTTGGCCACGCCATTTACACCGCCGACTGGGGGCGCGAATGGATTTACCGTCACCAGATCACTCCTAAAGGCGCCACTTTCTCGATCGATCAAACTCAGTTTCTCCGCGCGCCCCGCGTGACTGACCTGGATGTGGATGCCTCGAGCCGGCTCTACGTCGCGAGTTGGAAAGGTGCGAGCTTTACGTACGTCGGCGAAAATGTCGGTTTCCTTGTTCGTTTAACACCGAAAGGTTACGTGCCTGAGGCTCTGCCTGATTTTGCTAAAGCCAGCCCGACTGAACTTGTCCGGCTTCTGGAATCGCCAAGCCATCGCCGACGCCTCGAAGCTCAACGTGAATTGGTGCGACGCGGATTGAACGAGGAAGCAACTCGAAATTTGATGGCTTTGGCCAAAGGCCAATCGAAGCCGCTGGCATCGCGCGTCGCTGCCATCTTCGCCCTCAAGCAGGGTTTGCAGGCGGAGTCGATAGGAAGGCTCGTTGAACTCGCGAAGGACGATTCTGTTCGCGAGTACGCGATTCGTGCGCTCTGCGACCGCACGACCGAACTTGAAGGTGTGCCCGCTGAACCGTTCCTTGCCGGATTGGCGGACACGAACCCACGCGTTCGGCGCGAAGCCGCCTTCGCGATGGCCAGGCTCGGCCGCACACAATACGCCGAGGCGCTTACCCAGTTGCTAGACGACGTTGACCCAGTCGTTGCTCACACGGCAACGCAGGTCTTGAAGCGTTTGTCGGCAGCCGAAGCTTGCTTCTCTGTTCTCGATAAGACTGGTGCTTCTTCCGCTCAACGAGTCGGCGCTCTTCGAGTGCTTCAGGCGCTGCACAAGCCTTCTGTGGTGGACGGGCTGCTGGCGCGGTTGGGCCAGGAAGCCGATTCCGCCCGCCGATGGGGGCTGCTGACGGCTTTGTGCCGCTTATACTACACGGACGGCCAGTGGAAAGGCGACAGTTGGGGGACGCGGCCCGACACGTCAGGTCCTTACTATCAAGCTGAGGTGTGGGATCAGACCTCGAAAATCGCCGTCGGACTGACGGATGCTTTGAAACGAGCAAAGGGAGCGGACGCCTCATTTCTGGTTTCTGAGCTAACCCGTCACAAAGTCCAATTGGATGGCTCGGTTGATCTCATCGTCGCGCTCGCGGTAAAAGATCCTTTGCTGATCTCTCCGGCCGCAGCCCAGCTCTCGCGCAGTGATCGGATTCCTGTCGAAGCGATTCCCTTTTTGGTGAATGCCGCGACCGACGACAGTACCGCCGACATTCCTCGATCTCAAGCGGTCATGGCGCTAGCCAAGACGGGTACGCCCGAGGCGGTTCAGGCTATTCTTTCGGCGTTGTCACGACTTGCGCAGTCAAAGGCGTCGGAGTCGGATCGGGAGCGTCGCCTTGCAAGGGACGCATTCCTCAATTCGCCGCGCACCGAACTCCAGAGCGAATTACTGGAGAAGGAAGCGGCTAAGCTCAATCAAGACATTTCGGCTTGGGCCGACGCGGCTTTGCTCGCCATTTCGAACCGGCAGAACGCCTCGCCGGAAATCCGGGATGTCGCGAAGCGCACCTTGGACGCTGGTTGGGCGAATCCGAAGCGGCGCGCGCAAATTCTCCATGCCATGATGCTAGGGGAGAGTCGGGTGTCTAGGGATAAGATCCTTGAGGCGGTGAATGATCCGGATCCGACCGTGGCCGCAGCAGCGCGCCGGACGGCCCAAGTGTTGCGATTGGACAGGGGGGGCAGGCGCGGACCACAACCAGCCGCCAGTCCAGTAATTGAAAAACTCCAGCCCGCAGAGGTGGTGGCTGCTGTCTTGAAGACGACGGGGGATATAAAGCTCGGTGAGGAACTGTTCACCCGTCAAGCTTGTGTCAACTGTCATACGGTGACTGCGGATCAGCCATTGCGTGGGCCTTTTCTTGGAAATATTGCGACAACCTACAAGCGCGCTGAGTTGGCCGAAGCGATTCTGCTCCCGAACAAGACTATTGCTCAGGGCTTCGTGACGCAGCATTTCGAGCTCAAGGACGGCACCGAGTTGGACGGCTTTGTCACGCAAGAGGCGGCCGAGCAAGTCACCATCCGCAATGCAACAGCTCAAGAAAGCCTGATTCGAGTAAAAGACATCAGCAAGCGCACCAAGCTGGAAAAATCTCTGATGCCCGAGGGATTGGTTGCAAATCTCACCGTTAACGAGTTGGCAGCGCTTTTGGATTATTTGGAAGGCTTGGTTAAAAAGTAAGCGAAGCGAGCTTGAAGGCTCCGGTTTGGAGGGAGTGGATTTCTCCTGGGATATCGAGCTGCGCGCCCAGATTGGACAATCTAAGTCGCTACTGTGGGCTCTCGCGTTGGGCGGCTTTCGAGGCTCCCGAAGCCCAGAATCCTCATCCAGCTTGGATCCGAGCGGCTTTTTTCTTGTGTCAACGTCTCTCGAGAGCTATGGTTGAACCCGACATTTTAAAAGTAAATACCTATCAGTGTTTTAAGATTGATGATCATTTTAATATTTTTTCTTCTCCATTGGTACCTCTCACTTTTTGGACAAACATTTTACCTTCACCGTTATACTGCCCACAAGATGTTCACGATGAACAAATTCTGGGAACTATTCTTTTATCTTTTTTCCTGGTTTGCCCAAGGCTCGTCTTATTTGAATGCAAGGGCTTATGCGATCCTCCACCGGATGCATCATGCCTACAGCGATACAGAGGAAGACCCACATGCGCCTCACTTTTTTAATGAAATCTTCAGTATGTCAGTTCATACCGCGAAAATTTATCATAGCTTGGCGACAGGAACGCTCGAGGCGGGTTCGCAATTTCAAAGCAACGATCCGGTATATCCGGTTATCGATCGAATCGCTGATAATTGGCTTACCCGAATCGGGTTTGGGCTTTTTTACACACTGTTCTATGTTTCGTTTGCTACCCATTGGTGGATGTTTTTATTATTGCCAATCCATTTTCTGATGGGGCCTGTGCATGGAGCCATAGTGAACTGGGCTGGGCATAAATATGGCTATCGCAACTTTGATCAGCCCGACAAATCTAGAAACACGTTGTTCATCGACATCCTGTTGTTAGGCGAATTGTTTCAGAACAATCATCATCACAACGGGATGAGACCAAACTTTGCAACCAAATGGTGGGAGTTCGACCCTGTATATCCTATAATCAAATTATTCGATAGGATGCATATCATCGAATTGGCGGAACCAGTTCCGGCGCCAAATTCTCGATTTTATTGATTGCCGTCGGTTTGAAGGATTGGGCCGAAGGCGATGGATGTGAGGTGCTC
>SIBE01000049.1 GCA_009695265.1 Pedosphaera sp.
CCTCGCGTTGATCGGCCTTGAGCTTCTCGGGCCAATCGGCCGACCAGTTCTTCGCGCGCTTGGCTTCCCAGAGGATGGTCCCGCACCTGAAGCCGGTGTTGGTCCGCACATGCTGGGTCACATCCGCGCCTCGCTGCCCAGTTTTCACCTCGACGATCTCGTCATAGGGAAAGGCGAGGCGGAGGTTCTTCTCAAGCTCGAGCTCGAGAGTCTCCCCCTGAAGCTGCATGGAGCCTTGCTCCGCGCGTTGCTGGAGCGCCCCGATCTGCTCCTGAAGCCCCTTGATCACGTTGTCCTTGTCCGCGAGGCGAAGGCGCTCGGCTTCGACGGCTTGCTGTCGGGCGTCATCAGCGATCTTCTTGCGCTCGGAATCGAGCTTGCGGGCGACTTCGAGCTCAAGGTTATTCTTCGCGTTCTCCAATTCGCGCTGCTGCTTGCGCAGGTTCAATTCGATCTCCTGGGCTTCCTTGAGCTTTGACTGTTGCTCGCCGAGTTGGGCCTGCAAATCCTTGAGATGCGTCCCGAGCTTCTCCTCGGCCTGGCGGGCGGCGTCGGCGGTGAGTTTGCGACGCTCGGCATCGAGCTGCCTGGCGAGTTCGGCGGCAAGGTCTTTCTGGCGGAGCGCCAGGGCAACCTGTTCGTCGTTGAGCTTCTTTTCGCGCGTGGCCAAGGCCTCGTTGAGTTGCTCGCGCTGCTTTTCAAAATCAGCCTTGAGCTGATCTCGCAGGCGATGGGAGACAGCCTCGCTCAAGGGAATCTCGGCGGCGCACCTGGGACAGGTGATGTTGGAATCAGTCATCATGGGAGGAGAGTAAGGCAATGGAGCGAGTTTGTCGCGCGCCCGGATAATCAGCAAGGCTCCGACGTTATCCCAAATCAGCGCGTAATATTTTTATGCGTGGCAAATTCCTCGCGTAAAGGCGGCGATCATCGATTTCTCGTGTCATACATGTTGTAGACTGGCATGAGATTTGAGGTGTCAATGATCAACGTGTGTTCAGCAGCCTGCGTGACCCTTACGCGCTGATTTGGGGTTATGATTCCGGTTTGAGAGCCCAGCCGGAGGATTGCCTATTCCGGGAACTGCTGCTCAATGCTACAGCCGCGGCTGAAAATCTTCGACCGGTGTGAACTCCTCGACATCCACTTCAAAGCCGACGCCGAAGGGATGTCTGTTGAGCGAACCAATCTCCAAGAGACCCTCTTTCACACTGAGCGCGGGCCAGCCCAAGCGTGTCGCCCGATATACATCACCGTGAGCCGCCAGAGCTTGCTGCTGGATTGCCTTCGAAAACATCGATATCCCAGGAAAGTAATGATGTCCGTTCCGCTCAACGCTTTGGATTCCGAGCGCAGCCATTACCGTCAAGTCCTGGAGAACCGAGATCGGGCCGATGGTGCATAAATCTTCGCCGCTCATGATGGTGGGCACTTGCGGCTGATCCTTCGCCCGCTGCAACAAAAGGCAGCGGTTCGCGATTCCTTTAATGATTCCTTTACAATTCTTATGGCTGGTCCCTGCGTAGCCGAGGCCGAGAGCCGTTGGCAAACTATCCAACGCGGCATCCGATTCGTCGATGATGACGGCCGGCCGGTTCGGCCAATGGGCGAACATCTCGCCAACCGCAGGCTGCAGAGCTGAATTTCGGTGCAGTGGTTGCTCAACGAACAGCAAGTGTTTCAGAAAATCTCGCAACGTCGCATTCTGCAAAACAGCCTCCCAATACCCTCGAAAGTCCGCCAACGACTTGAATTGCTCGTTCCCATCGAGGCTAAATCTGTAATCAGATGTCGCATTCTGATTGAGAACGTCGGCAATTTGTTCAAGTCGGTCGAGATCAGGGTCCAAATGGCCAGTAACCTTGATCTTGAAATGGCGCAAGTGATACGCCTCGATACAAGCGACCAGAGACTGTGGCAGACCGTCGTTCAACCGGTCGTCGGCGGGAATGTCCTCATCGCGCAGCCTATCTACCAACCCGATCGTGTGGCGCACGATGATCTGTCCGAGAGGAACCTCGGGCAGAAAATCACCCGGCTCGGTGTCGCGCAGTGAAGAATGAATTTCTCCAAGCCGAATGCCCAAGCGATTCGTCCGGAGCAGCTCGGCGAATGGTGTGTGGCTGGCGCGACAGACGGCTTCGATCAAAGCGCGCTCGATTAACGATGTCCCAAAATGAGCGAGCAGCGGCGGATGTTTTTCCTGGGTTCCCCACTGGCCTTGGATTTCATGGAGCTGTTGCCAAACGTCGAATACTTTGGAGCCAGTCAAGCCGACGCCGCAGTTCGCCGCATGCTGGATCACCTGAATCATTTCAGTGATTTCATCGCTCACCGATTTGTCGGGATCTTTGGTAAACCACTTCGGGGGTAGCAGGTCAGCCGAAATCCCGACGACGCGATGGCCGTCCACTTCCGCATGCACTCGGACAAAAGCGTGTGGCACTCGAGTCATGGTGGCAATGCCGTACTTGAATGGCATTCGCGTTTCAAGATTCGTTAAACGGATATCGCAATCGTGGATGGTGATGGAATGCTTTGACATGGTTAAGGGATTCTAACGCGTGTTCGTTAAGCCAACAGACAAAAAGTTCAAACGGCATGGCTGACATCACACAAAAATCGGAAGCTCTCCAAATCGAACGCGACTCAAACTTGAAACCATTACGAGTTTCTAACCTTGACCAAACCATCTTTGGGACGCTTCACTTCCGGCGAACAAAGAGCGTCCTTGTGGGAGGCTCGATCAAAACCGGTGAACCAGACGATCACTCCACCATTCTATTTCTCCGCGATCTTATGCTCATTGGTTCCTCGCCGGGCGGGCGAGAAGCGATGACGGAATTTTGCAATCGCCTCGTAATTTTACGACGAACAGCATGCCTCAAACTATCGAACCGACCTATGCTTTGCGAACTCTGCAACCAAACCTCAGCCACTTTCCATTTGACCCTCATCCAAAACGGCAAGATGAAAAGAGTGAATGTCTGCGATCCGTGCGCCAGAGTCCGAGGGTTGGACAATCCGAATAGCGCCGGGGCAAATGCGTCCTGGCCCGACCTCTTGGTGGAGTTGAGCGCGACGCAGGAAAAGAAACGTTCCGCATTGGCTCAGCAGGTGGAGCAAATCGTGAATTCCACCGGAGTTTATGACGTTCACACCCATCTTTACGACCGGGCTTTCGGCAGTCTTTTGCTCTGGGGCATCGATGATTTGCTCACCTATCATTACCTTGTCGCCGAGGTGTTCCGCCACCTCGATTTGCCTTATCAAAAGTTCTGGAGCTTGACCAAGACCGAGCAAGCCGACCTGATTTGGGACACTCTTTTCCTCCAACTCTCGCCCATTTCCGAGGCGTGCCGTGGCGTTGTGACCACACTTCAGGCCCACGGGTTGGACGTGAAAAAGCGGGACCTGGGAGCGATCCGCAAATGGTTTGCGAGCTGGAAGGTGGACGATTACATCACTCATTGCATGCAACTGGGAGGCGTGAAAACTATCTCGATGACGAACTCCCCTTTCGATGAAGAAGAACGACCGGTTTGGGAACGCGGATTTGAGCGGGATGAACGATTCGCCGCCGCTTTGCGAATTGACCCGCTCGTGCTCGATTGGCCCATGTCCGCGCCTCGCTTGAAGGAATGGGGCTACGACGTCACTCCCGAGCTTTCGGAATCAACAGTGTCAGAGGCTCGGCGGTTTCTAGCGGATTGGAGCAATCGCATTCAGGCAAAATACCTGATGGTCTCGCTTCCGCCATCGTTTGCGTTTCCCGAGGAATCTTTGACGAGCCAGGTCATTGAGAAAATTGTTCTGCCGCACTGCCGTGAATTTGGTTTGCCCTTTGCGTTGATGCTCGGAGTCAAGCGCGCGGTGAATCCTGGTTTGCGACTGGCCGGGGATGGAATGGGCTTAAGCAATTTGCAAGCGCTTGAAAATCTTTGTGCGCGCTATCCGGACAATAAGTTTCTGACCACGGTTTTGGCGCGTGAAAACCAACACGAACTCTGCGTCCTGGCCAGGAAGTTCCGCAATCTCCATATCTTCGGCTGCTGGTGGTTCACTAATGTTCCGTATGTTGTCGAGGAGATGACCCGGATGCGAATCGAGCTTCTCGGGTTAAGTTGCACCCCGCAACATTCCGACGCCCGCGTGCTCGATCAGCTCGTCTATAAGTGGCAGCACTCCCGAAAAATCATCGCTGGAGTGCTGGTTGAAAAATATGCCGACCTGGCGGAAGCGGGCTGGGAGGCGACGCAAACGGAGATTGAGCGCGATGTGAAGGAATTGCTCGGCGGAGGATTCGAGCGCTTCTGCAAGCGTTAATCGACTCAATCAAACCACTCGTCGCTCGGGTCAAAGGCAGGTATGGCGACATTGATGATCTTCATTTTGCCGACGGCTCGGTGGCGACAGCCTGGCTTGATGAAGATGGAGGTCATCGGTTTCACCGGAAATAGTTTTCCATCCAATTCGATTGATCCTTCGCCTTCTAGAATTACATAAATCTCCGTCAGCTTCTTGTGGTAGTGGGTCCGGGCGTCCTCTTGAATATCCACTTGATGAACCGTCGCCAGCGAATTGTCCGGAGCGGCGAAAGCCCGCCGCGTGAACCCGCAAGGGCATCTGAGCGGATCGATCTGGTCGAATTGAGCGATCATATAATTAGACATGCGGACAGAATAACGACACGGGATGGAAACACGATACCGATTTGATCCCACGTCGAGATCCACCAGAAATCTTGACCGGAAGGCGGGATTCTTGACACTGATAAACGTTGCTTGGCCTCCTCCTCACTGCAATTGAGTGAAGCTCATCCGCTCCAGGTCTCGCCAAGATTGCGACGTTCCATCACACCGCGCCGGAAGTCGGTTTTTCGTTAACCTGTGGACTTTCTTCGATAAGATTCTCAGTGGTGCCGGAGTCGTACATCGCGAGCCGCTTGCGCGCCTTCTCAGCCGCCGCGGTTTCGGCGTACTCGGAATCGATCCGTCGGAGAAGAGCGACGGCTTTATCGGTCTGGCTTAGCTTAAAATAAAGGTTGCAGAGATGAATCGCTGCCCAGCCCCATCGCTCCTGTGAAAGATTATGCTTGAGGACTTCCTCATACTCCAAGGCAGCGGCGAGATTATTTTGCAGGTCCTTCTCATAGATCTCGGCGATCCGGATGGCGACATGCTGTTCCCTAGGGAATTTCTGCAAGTAGTCCCTCATAAGCCTGATCGACTCCAGATAGTGACCATCGGCCCACTCTTGCTCTGCATTTTCGTAAGCCGGATCTTTCATTCCTTCGCCCTCGTCATTGTAGAGGGTTTTCAGAACGCGATTTCCGAGGCTTTGGGAAACATCGTGTCCAGCAAGAAAACCCAGGACGACGATTGCCAGAAAGAAGACCCCGCCAAACATTATCAACTTCGAGTAACCTTCGGTGGCCGTTGAACTCTTTTTGGTTTCCAGGGCTGGAACATCGGTCGAGGAACTTTTGGAAACGTCCGCCGAATCACTCATGAGCCGGGTGTAGTTAATATAGAAAAGGTAACCAAATACACACGCGACCACGGTGAGCACAACATACAGACCGACTTTGAACTTGCTGATCATCTATAAAATCCTCCGCTAATTAAGCAGATAATTGGCCAAGTGAAAGGGCTTTCTTGCCAGATTAAACTGCCATTCCTGGTTGCATCCAAGCCCTGGCTGCTGCAGTCGCGAGCCGCGGCAGCCAGGTTGAGGGATCGCGCTTGGCCTCTTCAAGGCCAGTCAATTGCGGGACGATTCCGTAAAGCTTGGTAAAGTTGTTTGTAGCGGTTTCAGTTGCTTGCGATTCCACTAAATTGCCCGCTAGCCCCAGGCAAGGCACGCCGTGCTTTCGGGCGAGCCTCGCGATCTCACCCACGCCTTTGCCCATCAAGGTGGACGCATCGATCGCTCCCTCACCCGTAAGCACCAACTGCGCGGCGCGAATGCGTTCATCCAGTTTTGCATTCTCAGCGAAGAGCTTGAATCCTGACTGCAAACGAGCACCTAAGAAGCTTCGCAGACCGAACCCAAGCCCACCCGCCGCGCCCGTCCCAGGTTCTCCTCGCACGGCGAGTTGAAGGTCGCGCTCGACCACTTCGGCCAGGCACCTCAGACAACGTTCCGCTTGAGCCATATCTTCAGGGCGCAGGCCTTTTTGCGGGCCGTAAATCCGACTGGCTCCATGCTCACCTAGCAACGGATTTTGAACATCCACTGCGACCAGAACTTGCGGATCAACGGCGCGTCGAGGAGGTGAAATGATCTGTTGGACCCCGGCCAAGTCGGTCCATTTCTCGATAGGCTTGTGATCGTGATTCAAGAACTGCCACCCGAGTGATCGCGCCATTCCAAAACCGCCGTCGTTGGTAGCGCTGCCTCCGATTCCAATGAGGCAACGTTGCGCGCCGGCCTCAAACGCCGCTTCCAATACCGCGCCCAAGCCGAACGTATCGAGGTGAAATGGATGATATTTCGCCGCCGGCAAGAGGGCCAAACCAATCACGAGAGCCGATTCGATAATAGCGGTCCGGCTGTTCGGATCCCACCACCAAGCCGCTGCGATCGGTTGGTGCGCAGCGTCCAGGGTCGATGTCGTCCTGACCTGCACCGGCAATAAACGGCTCAGAACTTCGCCAAATCCATCCCCGCCGTCGCTCATGGGAAGCAGCTCCAGAGTATCGTCCGGGTAAACCTGCCGCCATCCCTGTGCGATCAGTTCCGCGGCAGCCTGGGCAGTCAAAGTGCCTTTGAATTTGTCCGGAACGATCAAAACTCTGCGTGGCATGCCTGGACGATACCAAACACAATCCGGGATGCACGAGGTTTTGGCTCGGCGGCGTGTTCTGCCGCGGGCAATTCCTCAAGCGTGACTCATAACTCGCAGGAAAATCCGTGAGGACTGGAGTGCTCTTCCACGCGTCCGTTCCACGTTTCCCAAGGAAAGTATTGCCAAACCGTCGCGCTGTGGCAGTGTAATGACGGATATTTTACGCTATGAATAAACCTAAGATTATTGCCTATCTGAAACCCTCGTGTGGATGGAGTCAGGGCGTGCGCGCCATCTTGCGAAAATACGACCTCCCTTACGAGGACCGCGACATTATCAATGATCCCGTGCAGCGCCAGGAGATGATTGAAAAAAGCGGCCAGATGCTGAGCCCTTGCGTCGAGGTCAATGGACGCATGTTGCCGGACATCAGCGGGGATGAGGTCGAAGCCTATCTACTCGCGAACAACCTTGCCGGGAGCACGGATCGCACGGCGGATGCGCCGACCAATGCACCCTGCGCACACGAAGCGACAGGACCAATTCCAATGCAGCTCCGCCGCTGATTCAAGTTCTTTCAACCGCAGGCCGTGCAGAATTACTCTTCACGGCCTGTTTCGTTTTACCATGCAAATCATCACATCCGTTCTCGGAATGCAGCGTGTCGCCAAGCGCTGGAAGCGGGAGGGAGTTGAGGTGGGCTTCGTGCCAACGATGGGCTGCCTGCACGAAGGGCACATGAGCCTGGTCAAACGAGCGCGCAGATTGGTCGGTCCGAAGGGCCGAATTGTGGTCAGCATCTATGTGAACCCCGCTCAGTTTGGTCCGGCAGAAGACTTTTCCAAATACCCTCGTGAGTTACCCCGCGACACAGCGCTCTGCCGAGCCGCCAAGGTTGATCTCCTCTTCGCGCCAAAGGACCACGAGATCTACCCTGCTCCGCCGGAAGGAACATTCGGAACTTATGTCGTCGAAGAAACCTTGTCCCAAGGAATGGAAGGGGCGTCGCGGCCAACTCACTTCCGCGGCGTCGCGACCATCGTGGCCAAGCTGTTTAATCTTGTGTTGCCGGATACAGCGGTTTTCGGAGCAAAAGATTTTCAACAGGCGGCAGTGGTCCAAGGGATGGTTCGCGACCTGAATTTTCCCATCCGAATCGTCGTTGCACCCACCCTGAGAGAGGCTGACGGCTTGGCTATGAGTTCGCGGAATCGATACCTCTCGCCGGAAGAAAGACGGCAGGCGACCGTCCTGTGGCGGGGCATTCAGTTGGCTCGCGCTGCGGCGCGCCGTTCACACAGCGGCGTGTCTGCATCCAAGATGAGAGGCCGCCTCGTGAAGTTTATCAGCGATCATCCAGCCGCGCGCGTGGACTACGTCGCATTTTTCGATCCTGTCACCTTGCAACCGGTCAATTTACTTAAGCCGGGAACACACATGGCCCTGGCCATCTTCATCGGGCGCACCCGCCTCATCGATAACGCGAAGCTTTAGCCTGAACATTTCAGAATCAAGCGGGCCATGCAGATCATGACGCGGTAAATGGATCGTTGTGCCTGCCGCGCCTACACGGCACGGTGACGCCGCAGCGCGACATCTCTACTTTCGAAAACGTGTGAAATCTCGAGGCCTAGAGCGCCGCGATAAAATAATTTCAAATTGTCTCCAGGTTCGTGCATCTTACTGTTACTAAGGTATGAAAATCTTTCGCTTTGTGGTTTTGCTCGGTTCGTTCGCGCTGCTCCTGCCTTCCATGTCCGCAGCAGAACGGACAAAGGCGCGGCTGCTCCTTTCGACCACGGCAGCGAAAGCTGGCGAGACGGTCATGGCTGGAGTCGAGCTGAAGATGCCGCCACGATGGCATATCTACTGGCGCAACTCCGGCGACTCGGGGATTCCTACAAAAATTGACTGGCAATTGCCTAAAGGAATTTCGGCGGGCGAAGTCCAATGGCCGGTTCCGGAAAAGCTCACCGAAGCCGGGCTGACCACTTACGTTTATCACCACGAAGTCGTGCTCTTGGTGCCGCTGAAAATGGCCAGCGATCTCTCCCCTGGATCGCACGAGATTAAGGCCAAAGTCTCGTGGCTGGAATGTGACGAGATTTGCCTGCCCGGAGCTGCCACGGTGCAACAGAGCTTGTTAATCGGTTCGGATTCGACCCCTTCGCCCGATGCGACTTTGATCGAGGATTGGCGAAAGAAGTTGCCTCTCGTTGATCCGACGTTCGTGACTCGCGCTTTCTGGGAGAAAAATCCAGCGGACGACTCGCGCCCTTTGATTATCCAATGGGAAGAAAAAGAGAAACCCGGTGTTGTAGATTTTTTTCCTTTCGGGGGCGCGGATTACGAAGTGACCGGCGTGACGGATCGATTAAACGAAACGGGAAACGGGGTAGCCCTTCGCAAGATCGTGAAGAAGTCGGGAGACCGCTGGCCGGGATCTGTCGAAGGTTTAATCATCACCAAATACACCGCTGCCACCACTCCATCAAAAGCTTACCAAGTCAATTTGGGTGTTGCCGAACCCACGGCGAAAATCGCCGATGCAGTTCCGAATACTCGAGCTTCGGTTGATGCTGTTAAGCCTGAGAAAAGGTCGTTGCTCGGAATGCTCGGGCTCGCTTTCCTCGGCGGCCTCATTCTGAATATCATGCCATGCGTTCTGCCTGTGATCGCCCTGAAGATCTTGGGGTTTGTGAATCAAAGCCATGAAGAGCCGCGGCGCATCCGGCAACTGGGGTTTCTTTACACACTCGGAGTGCTCGCCTCTTTTCTTGCGTTGGCTCTCGTCATCATCAGCGTTCAACAAGCCGGTCGCGGCGCGAGCTGGGGCATGCAATTTCAGAATCCGCAGTTCCTAGTTGGGATGACCGTCCTGGTCACTCTCGTCGCGTTGAATCTGTTTGGCCTATTTGAAATTAACTTGAGTGGCCGAGCCATGGGCGCGGCGGGCACACTGGCATCCAAGGAAGGCAACGCGGGAGCGTTCTTCAATGGGGTGCTGGCGACTGCGCTGGCAACACCTTGCACAGCCCCCTTCCTGGCACTGGCTCTCGGCTTCGCTTTTGCTCAATCGCCTCCGATCATTATCCTGATGTTCCTCACCATTGGGCTTGGCCTGGCTGCGCCGTATCTGGTTTTGAGTTTGCAACCGGGCTGGCTGAAGTTTTTACCCAAGCCGGGGATGTGGATGGAGAAGTTCAAGATCGCGATGGGCTTTCCGATGCTAGCGACCGCGGTTTGGTTGTTTTGGCTGACAACTGGACATTTTGGGACATCCGGAACTTTGTGGCTCGGCTTGTTTTTGGTGGCGCTGGCTATGGCTGCCTGGACATGGGGAGAATTCGTTCAACGCTCGGCCAAGCATAAAGGAATGGGCATCGCCGCGGCGCTCGCCATCGTCGCGAGCGCCTACTTCTACGTGCTGGAAAATCAATTAAGCTGGCGCTCTCCCGCAGTGGTTTCAAAAGCTGGCGGAGCTCTTGTCAATCACCCGGGCGGCATTGACTGGCACGCTTGGAATACGAAAGCTGTTGAAGCAGCGCGCGCCGCAGGACAGCCTGTGCTGGTTGATTTCACGGCCGATTGGTGCCTCTCCTGCCAGGTGAATAAGAAGACCAGTCTCGAAATCCCTTCAGTGCAAGCGAAGCTCAAAGAGATCAATGCGGTGGCACTCCTCGGCGACCACACAAAGATCGACCCTGCCATCACGGAAGAACTACGCCGATATGATCGCGCCGGGGTCCCGCTGGTGCTGGTTTACCCCGCCGATACCAATGCGCCCGCTATTGTCCTCCCAGAAGTGCTCACTCCGACAATTGTTTTGGATGCGTTGACAAAGGCCGGGAGAACGAAGATGTCGGCACGCTCCGAACCCGCGGTCGGGAATTAACTTGATCGGGCCAAGGCTGATCGGGGAACGCGAAACAGAAAAAAGTTCTCGCGACGGACGGGAAGGAAGCACTGGAATGCGACTACTCGAACCGAGCTTTTCATCTGCGAACCTTCGCATCTGTGCCGAGACATATTGCTTGGCTGCTCCAGCAAATGCCGACTCACGTTGGCAGCTCCATCAGCCGCTGCCAGAGCCCGAACCGTGCTGTTGAATCGCGCTCACCATCGTGTTCACGCTTTGGAGGATTTCCTTGGCCGCGGCGGGATCGGGAATTTTCAGGCCGAAATGTTTATCCAAGCCAACGACGAGTTGCAGCGCATCCACGGAATCCAGCCCGAGGCTGCCCGGACCGAAGAGCGACTGCTCATCCGCAATCTCTGTCGCCGCCATCTGGAGCATGAGATTCTCGACCATCATATTCTTGATCCGCTCTTTCAATGAGATGATGTCTTCCATGCTGTTCTCAAAATATTCCACCGTCCACTTTCAGGACTGAGCCTGTGATGTAACTCGCCTCGGAACAAGCGAGAAATCGAATGGCGCTCGCTACTTCCTTAGCTTGCCCAAAACGGCGCATTGGAATTTTGTTTTGAGCCGCCTTTCGATCAGGCTCGGTCAGGTTCGCCAGAGCTTCCGTCTCGATGTAACCAGGGCAAACCACATTGACCGTGATGCCAATGCGGGCCACCTCTTTGGCCAGGGATTGAGTGAGAGCGATGACCCCAGCCTTGGCTGCCGCATAGTTCGTTTGCCCCGCCGGAGCGAGCAAAGCGCTCAGCGAGGACACATTCACGATCCGCCCGGAGCGCTGGGAAATCATTGTTGGAAGGACAGCTTGGCATCCGTGAAAGACGCTATCGAGATTGCCCGCCAGCACGGATTCCCAGGCACTCAGCGGCAGGGTGGCCAGCAAGCCATCTTGATGTCTGCCCGCGTTATTCACGAGCACGTCAATGCGCTGATGCTCGACAAGCATTCCGGCGATCGCGCCTTTCCAGGCGTCACGGTCGGTCACGTCGAGATCCAAACATCGGCAACGAGTCGGAAACCTCTCGGCCAAACTCAGCGCTCGCTCGCGATTCTGGTGAACGCCTAGCCAAACAAAGTTTTCCCCATCCTCATTCAAGAACGCTTCGACGATGGCCTGCCCGAGGCCACCGTTAGCGCCTGTAACTAAAACGACCCGCGAGTTCATGAGTATCCATTAGTCTGCGATGCGCGCCCCGGTGGCAGACGGTGTGAGGCCGCTACGCTGGGTCTGCAAAAAATTCAAATTCACAAAATGCGCCCCGATGGCTTGTTGGTTGCAGCCCACCACGCTGACATTGGCTGCAGCGTAACGGTTCGCGCGCAAGGCGTCGATAGCGGCCACGCATTGCCAGGCTCCGGACGCGGCCAAGCTCTCCCCAAAAACCTCCTTGGGCGAAAGCCGCGGGCCTGTCCAGTCAGCCCAGGACGCTATCTCAGCGGCATCCAGCCGCGGGAGCTGTTGTGTGCCATCGCAGAGCAAATGGTTCGGGCTAGAGTCAGGCAACTGAGCGCGCATAGCCCGTGATGCTAGGACGCGTCCACGCTTCTGGAGAAATGGATGAGCGTCCGTGATGCCGGAAAGTTGAATCCCCGAATCACGCTCCACTCCTCGAGACAAATAGAGAGCCCCTGCCCCATCGCTCATCGTAATCCCGGGCTCGAAGCGATGGAAAGCATCCGCTGTGAGCCAGTCACGTTCTTCCGCTCCCACCACCACACAGCCATCCACCTGTCCGTCGGAAAGCCACTCTGCCGCCAGCGCGAGACCTAGCAAGAAGGTGCCGGAATCGCCGACCATCGTGTAATTGATCTCGGTCGTGCCGAGAAGGGCAGCCACGTGGCTGGCAGGCGCGTTAAAAACGGTTTCAGGAAACACCAGAGGGCTTGCAGAGGTCGGATCTTGCAAGGTTTCGCTGTAGAATCGGCTCGAATAATTCACACCGCCCGAGAGAACGCAACAAACCACTCCCAGGCGTACCGACCCTTCACTCACCTTGTGCAGATCCGAGCCTAGCGCCTCGATAGCCGCAGCAACGGCATATTGGCTAATGGCGCTGGCCCGACGCAGACGCGCATGCGCCATAAAACTGGGCCGGTGTGGTAACGGAGGCACTGGACGAATCGGCAACGCCCTAAGCCACCCAGGACGGATGAGCGGCTTGGTTTCCAGAGGTTCGCCCTTAGCCAACGCCTCCCGGAATGCGGCAATGCCCCAACCTGCCGGCGATACGGCGCCGTAGCCACGAACTACAATCAGGCTCATCGCCACCTCCGAAAAATGAGCGTGGCATTGGCACCGCCAAAACCAAAGGAGTTGCTCAGTGCGTATTCCAACTTGGCCGACGTCGGCATCCGAACAATTGGGAAAGCAGCGATGGGATCGGCTGCTTGCAGGGTCGTTGTCGGAGGCAACCACTGCCCTTGCAACGCCATGACACAAACAGCAGCCTCCACCGCACCGGCCGCGCCCAGCAAATGGCCGACACTCGATTTAGTCGAACTGACCAGCAAACTCGCGGCCCGGTCGCCAGCCCAACGATTGATCGCGATCGCTTCGGCGCTGTCATTCAGCGGTGTTCCGGTCCCGTGCGCATTGACATAATCGATCTGGCCCGGCGCAAGGTGGGCGGCTCGGCAGGCGGCAGCCATCGAGCCGAGAGCGGCCTCTCCCTGTGGATGAGGTTGAGTTAAATGATGCGCGTCTGTGGACGCTCCGTAGCCAACCATCTCCGCGAGGATATCTGCTTTGCGATGCTGAGCTGAGGTCAAAGTTTCAAGCGCAAAAACGGCTGCGCCTTCCCCGAGCGCAAGTCCATCACGGCCGACATCAAACGGTCGGCACTCTGTCGGCGACAGGGCTTTCAACGAATCAAAACCTGAAAATACCAACTGGCTCAGTGCGTCGTAGCCACCCGCCATCACGCGATCCGCCCCGCCTCTCCGGAGCAGTTGCCACGCGTGGCCCAAGGCATTGCCACCGGCTGCGCACGCGTTGGCAATGATGAAAACGGGACCGCTGAAGCCAAAGGCATCAGCAAGATCGAGCCCCTGGCGCTGAGGTTGATAGTGGATGACGCGAGCGGCCTGATGACAATGAGCGTTGGGTTCCTGAATCGCTCGCCGATAGTAAGCTTCCCCCAAACTCATGCCGCCGCTCGTTGTGCCTAAGACCACCGGCAGATTCGATGACGCTACCCAGCCGGACTGGCGCCAAGCCTGATCGGCCGCGATCAGCAACAGTCTTGCGGCTCGATCCAGACGATCTCGATGTCGTTTCTTGAGAAGAGTCGGAGGCAGATCGCCTGGCAACGCCACCTCCGCGGCAGTCTTGACGCGCTGTCGGGAAACGTCGCAAAGAGTGACAGGCCGAAAGGCAACGCGGCCCAGTCGAAAACTTTCGGCGTTAGATTCCCAGTCCAATCCTAGAGCCGTGACAATCCCAGCGCCCGTGATGACAACACGATGCGGAACGCCCAAGGCTTGGGGAGTTGGAAATAACACGGCCAGTTTTTTCGGTTAACCAGTTGTCTCCCCAGCAAACTAAAAAGATTGCACCCGCAAGTCAAACTCGGCGGCCCGGTCCTTCAGTCCTTCAATCGTCGATCCGCAATCGACCGACACTCGCTCAGCATTGCCCGTCCCGTAGAGATGGCCTGCTGGGCCGTCCTCGCCGTGTTCAGCGGCGAAGGAATTCAACCGATCATTCGATAGATGGAACGGCTCCCGCGCAACTTTTCCGCGCCTCCGCGCGCTGCGATTGGAGCTTCGTACAACGAGGGTTGCGGCACTTTCGAACTCAAAGCTTGCGCAATGGCTCTATCTGCGGTCTATTTTGCCACAACGTCCTATTCAACCGCGGCTTGTGTAATGCTTACGTTTCTTAGCAAACCCGTTCGGAATTGCGACGGCATCTCGCGCCGCACATTTTTGAAAGCAGGCGCGCTCGGCATGGCTGGACTCACATTCGCTGATGTGCTTCGGGCCGAGCAGGCCAATGGGCGGGGTTCCTCGAACAAAGCGATCATTAACATCCACCTGGATGGCGGCCCCCCGCAGATGGACATGATCGATCCCAAACCGGATTCGCCCATCGAATTTCGCGGTGGCCTCAGCTCGATTCCCACTACTATCCCTGGGCTGCACCTGAGCGAGTTGATGCCCAAGGTGGCCTCTGTCGCGAAGAAGTTTATCTTTATTCGTTCGCTCGTCGGTGCCGAGGAACAACATCACGCATTCCAGTGCTTATCCGGCTTTGAGGAGAAAGACCTGGTCGGCATCGGCGGCCGTCCGGCCATGGGTTGTGTCGTCGCGAAGCTCCTTGGGTCGGCGAAAGATTCGGCGCCGCCATTTGTTGATTTGATGCAAGGGCGTCCTTTCGTGCGCAACAGTGCGAGGCCGGGCTTTCTCGGGCCTGCTTACAGGCCCTTCCGCCCGGATATTTCTCAGCTATTTCACCGCGAGCTGGAAGCCGGGATGAAGAAAGAATTGGCTGCGCGTGGTGCCAATCACACGCTCAGCCTGGCGTTGTCCGAGGGGATCACCGTCGGCCGGTTGGAGAACCGCGTCGAGCTGTTGTCTAATCTGGACCGGCTTCGGCGCGAAACGGATCGCAGCGGCGAGATGGCAGCGATGGACAAGTTCACGCAGCAAGCGATGGGCATTTTAACCTCGGGCAAGTTTGCCGAGGCGATGAACCTGGCCAAGGAAGATCCGAGAGTGGTGGCGCGTTACACCCCGCGGTTGAACGGGGCCGAGGAGATTTTTCACACCAGCGAAGGCGGAGAGGCAGCGCAGAAGTTGCTGCTGGCTCGACGGCTCGTCGAAGCCGGCGTGCGCTGCGTCAGCCTCTCGATCAGCGATTTTGATACGCACTCGAACAATCTGCCGCGCATGCGGCACCTCGTGCCGATCGTGGATCACGCGCTGCACGCATTGATCATGGATTTGGAAGAACGGGGAATGCTTGCTGACGTATCCATCGTCGCGTGGGGCGAGTTCGGGCGAACACCCAAGGTCAATAAGGAGGGCGGCCGCGACCATTGGCCGCGAGTGGGCATGGCCCTGATGGCGGGCGGCGGAATGCGTGCAGGACAGGTGATCGGCTCGACCGACCATTACGCAGGGGAAGCCACGTCGCGGCCGGTTCACTATCAGGACGTGATCGCCACCCTCTATCATAACATCGGCTTGGATGCTCTGGCCACGAGCGTCACCGACACTACCGGGCGTCCGCAATTCCTCGTCAGCATGGGACAGCCAATCAAGGAGCTCATTTAAGCTTTTCAGAGCTCATTCCAAGTTGCTTTCACGTCCGTGTCACCCCTCATTATCGATTGCTTTTGCGTGCATAATTTTGGGGAATTGCGGGATGATCTGAACAGATGCCACGCAACTTGCGCATTGCGCATGACGGGGCGATTTATCATGTGATGAATCGTGGGGACCCGCAGGAGAAGACCGGGCGCGGGGAAAGCGGGGATTCCCAGCGACAGGGAGGCCAGGCGCAAGGATTACGCGGAGCGGATTGGATTGGAACTTCGGCGCACGGAGAAGGTGCCGGAGGATTATGGGCGGCTGGTGCCCGAGGGTTTAAAAATTCAGAGATCGGATGAAGAGGAATTGGCGTTGCGGCGCAAACGTGGTGAAGAAAAGGTAAAGCTGGCGCGGCGGCAGCATGCGCAAACGACGAAGACGCTGGCGTGGATCGCGCCTCGGCTGAGCATGGGCAGCTGGACCTACACAGCGATCCTGATTTATGAAAACGGCGCAAAGAAAAAAACAATAGTGAGAGCTGGCACTGGATTAATATGCAACCGCGATCAGGCAGCCCTATTATCTTGCCAAGCATTAGGGTCTCGTCAGCATCCCAAATCAGCGCGTAAGAGTCACGCAGGCTGCTGAACAAACGTTGATCATTGACACCTCAAATCTCATGCCAGTCTACAACATGTATGACACGAGAAATCGCTGATCGCCGCCTTTACGCGAGGAATTTGCCACGCATAAAAATATTACGCGCTGATTTGGGAGCATGGTAACTTTGCTATGGCACGAGTCTTTATGACAAATATCCGTTTCCGATCAGCCGCCGGCGCTCTCGTGGCACTTTCCATCCTTGGCTTTTTGCTGAGCTGCGCCACTAACCAAGAGCATGCGACCGAGAGGCGCTCGACGGAAGAGCTTCGGGTTCTGTATCCACACCAGTATCTCGATTCTTTAGATCCTTGGGAAAGGAACGACGAGGAACGACGAATGATGGAAAACAGGTCGAGCAGGCAGAAGAAGTGATGACCGTAACGAAGAATGGATAGCTGTGGCGGGAGCGAAGCCCCGCGCCGGAGCTATCCATGATTGAACCGACCAGGGATTTCAGTAGAGCCTCCGTCCTTTGCATTTAGAGCCCGTGTCGGCGAACAGGATTATCCCGTTGACGCTCGGATGGAATTGTCTTCAATATCCCGGCCTTGCAGCCCGCCCGGCCTAAGTCGGGGACGAGGTTCTGAACTAAAAACGGAATGGAATGGGAATATGAATTTGGACGGACTTTATTCTGAATTGACGCTTGAAACGAAAGCAAAGCTTGCGCTTGTTGTACTCGATGGCCTGGGCGATCTAGCCACTCGAGAACAAGGCTATTTGACGCCGCTCGAAGCCGCTTCGACACCGAACCTCGATGCGCTCGCTCAGGACGCCGCCCAAGGGCGGATGATTCCGGTTGCTCCGGGAATTACCCCAGGCAGTGGCCCGGGACATTTGGGTCTGTTTGGTTACGATCCGCTGGAATTTCAAGTTGGCCGAGGAGTCATCGAAGCACTTGGACTTGGTTTGACATTAAAGGCCGGGGATGTAGCGACCCGAGCCAACTTCTGCACGTTAGATGCCAAGGGGATCGTCACGGATCGGCGGGCCGGACGGATTGAAACATCGGTTTGCGAGGAGCTCTGCGCCCTTCTCTCGAAGAAAGTGAAAACGGTAGGCGATGCGGAAGTTATTATCAAAGCTGGCAAAGGCCATCGGTTCGTGGTGATCTTCCGCGGCAAAGGTTTGGAAGGCCCGTTAACGGACGCCGACCCCCATCGCGATGGAGCACCGATTCCGAAGGTAGAAGCAGTGGATAAGAAATCGGCCAAAGCGAATAAAGCAGCTAAGTTGGTCGCCGAATTCTACAAGGCGGCCTTGCCTGTCCTCGCGAAGAAAAGGCCAGCGAATGGCTTCTTGATGCGCGGCATTGCGCATCAGCCTGCGATTCCTTCTTTCGCGGAGCGGTATCGGTTACGACCCGCCTGCATCGCTGTTTATCCGATGTACAAGGGGCTGGCGCAGTTGGTGGGAATGGCCAAATTGGAAGGGCCTCAAACCATCGCCGAACAATTCGAGCGCTACCTGACTGAATACGACAATTACGACTACTTTTTCATCCACTACAAATACACGGATATGCACGGCGAAGATGGCAATTTCGAGGCCAAGAAGAGAGCCATAGAAGAATTCGATGCCGCCTTGCCTATCCTGCTCCAGAAGCGGCCCGACGTGCTGGCAATTACCGGCGATCACTCGACGCCGTGCGCGCTCCGAGGCCATTCCTGGCATCCGCAACCCGTCCTCTTGACCTCGGAATGTTCCGGATCTGACAAGCTCAAACGGTTTACGGAGACTGGGGCGAATCTAGGTTCGCTTGGATTGTTCGAGGCGAAATATTTAGTGCGCCAGATGCAGGCCAACGCGAAGATGTTTGATAAATTCGGAGCTTGATGAAAGCCGTTGTCCTTGCTGCTGGGAAGGGCACGCGGATGCGTGACCTCACCAGCGACATGCCGAAGCCGATGTTGAAGGTTCTAGGCAAGCCGATTCTGGAACATATCCTCGAAGGACTCATGTTCACGGGAATTCGCGAGATTTGCATCATCACGGGATATCGGGCCGAGGTGGTTGAATCCCATTTCAAGAACGGTTCGGCGTGGGGCGCTAAAATCAGCTATGCCAGGCAACTCGTGCAGGATGGAACAGGAAAAGCGCCTGAGCTGGCAAAATCCTTCGTTGGTTCCGACAGCTTTCTGCTCACTTACGGAGATATTTTGGTCAAGCCGGATACTTATCAGCAGATGGTGAATCGGTTTGATCAAGGGCCTTTCTCCGGGCTGATCACGGTGACGCCCGGGCAGGATGTGAGCAAGGGAGGGCTCAACCTTTTCGACCCGGACTTCTGCTTGCAACGCATCGTCGAGAAGCCATCTGCCGCTCAAATCGACCAATTCCGAAAGGAAGGCTGGTTGAAACCTGGCGAGCCCGTTTGGTACAATGCTGGCATCTACATTTTTCGACCAGCCCTGTTCGAGTTTACGGCCAAACTCCAGAAATCTCCCCGAGGCGAATACGAATTGCCCGATGCCATCAACGCCTTGCTTGCGGCGGGTCATCGGATCGCCGGGTTGGAGATCAAGGGCCGGTGGGTGGACGTGCGCGACCCAGAGGTATTGGCTTCGCTGGAACAAGAACAAGGATAAGCAGGGACTGCATGCGTGCGTGCAGAAAGGCGAAGCGATTACTAGACTTGGAAACGATCTTTTGTATATTTTACCTAAAAGTGTTGGAGATACCTTATGCCCCCTAAAACTGCTGATAAATCTGCCGTCGATAAACCCGCCTCGGAAAAGCGGAACGCTGACAAAGCCGCAGCCGAGGACGCCCTGGTGGAAACCGAAGCCCCGAGGCCTTCCGCGGCACGTCAGCGCGATTTGGAAGCCGCCATTTCGAGCATCACCAAGGCCTATGGAGATGGGAGCATCATGCGGCTGGGTGACGCGCACAGAGTCAAGATTGACGTCATTCCGACCGGCGCGCTCTCTGTGGATTTAGCGCTGGGAGTTGGCGGATTGCCACGCGGACGAGTCGTTGAAATCTTCGGCCCGGAATCGTCCGGTAAGACGACGTTGATGCTCCACGTCATCGCCAACGCCCAAAAGTCCGGAGGCCTAGCCGCGTTTATCGATGCGGAACATGCTCTGGACCCAGGTTATGCCAGAAAGCTAGGCGTCAATCTAGACGACCTGCTCGTCTCGCAGCCGGACAGCGGCGAAGAGGCGTTAACAATCTGCGAAACTCTGGCGCGTTCCAATGCTCTCGACGTGATTGTTGTCGATTCGGTTGCGGCCCTTGTGCCTAAGGCGGAGCTTGAGGGTGAAATGGGCATGGCCACTATGGGATTGCAAGCGCGGCTCATGAGCCAAGCCTTGCGGAAACTGACGGCGATCTTGAGCAAGGCGAAGACGACGTGCATTTTTACGAATCAACTCCGCGAAAAAATCGGTGTCATGTTCGGCAATCCAGAGACGACGCCAGGCGGGAAAGCGTTGAAGTTCTATGCCAGTGTTCGCATCGACATACGACGCAAGGACACGATAAAGAACGCTGCCGGCAACGCCATCGGGAACCATGTGAAAGTGAAGATCGTGAAAAACAAAGTCGCACCGCCGTTTGCGGAGGCCGAGTTTGACATCTACTTCAACCAAGGGATTAACAAGGAAGGCAGCATTCTCGATGTCGGATTGGAAGTAGGTGTTATCGATAAGCGCGGGGCTTGGCTGCAATTCCAGAACGAGCTGATCGGGCAAGGCAAAGATGCGGCACGGCAGGCGCTCGTGGATAACCCGGAAGTTGCCAAGAGAATCATCGCAGCCATCATGGAGAAACGGGATGGAGCGGCAGCGGAAGTCAAAGACTGATCCTGCTCTTCACGATCATCACCGGGCTGCGAGAAATGCCCGGGCGAGAAATGCTCGAAGACGTTGCCTGGCCCGGTGAATTCGATTTTCAATCGCCTTCACGCTACAGCCCAGGGTGAGGGCGATTTCGGCCTGAGGCATCTCTTCATACTCTGCGAGTAGCAGGGGTGTGCGTAAGTCCTCCGGCAATCCTGCCAACGCATCCCTCACCAATTGCGCATTCTCCTCACGTTCGAGTTCTTCGCACGGCGAGCGCTGTTCGGCAGGGAGGACATTCGCGAGCGCCTGATCTGAGTCCCCGCTCTGAGCATCCAGCGAAACATGTGGATGCCGTGAACGGCGGCGCCATTGATCACGGGCGAGGTTCGTCGCAATCGAGTAGAGCCAGGTCGCAAACTTCTTCTTCGGGTCGAAACGCTGGCGGTTCAGATAAACGCGAACGAAAGTTTCCTGCGCCAGTTCGGAAGCCTCCGTTTCATCCTGAAGGAGACGGATCAGGTAATGGAACAGCCGTTCACCGTGCCGGCTCATCAGCCTGTTGAGGGCGACATCATCGCCCGTACCAAGCGCGCCCATGTCTTGGCGATCAGACAACTCCGTGCTCTCAGCCGTCTCATTCATGGTTCATTCGATGGCTGCGGAGCGACGTGCTCTCAAACATCTTTTGCAGATAACGCCTGCCCTCCTCCAGCGGCATCGCGCGGCTGACGTTGTAAAAATGTTCCAGCATCGCCTTCTGGCACTCAATCCTAAGCTGCCCCGATTCTGTCAACGCACGTTCCAATTCCGGACCAACCGCGTTTCCACTGGCGACCAGCCGGCCAATCTCGACGTTCTTGGACTCAATCCGGCGGCATGACTCCGCACAGCGGGGAACATACGCATCGTGCATGC
This sequence comes from Pedosphaera sp., assembly GCA_009695265.1. GTDB lineage: Bacteria > Verrucomicrobiota > Verrucomicrobiia > Limisphaerales > SIBE01 > SIBE01. Next base: position 21,335 of record SIBE01000049.1, read on the forward strand.
GGCACACTTCGGTAAATTGAGCTTCGGAAAGGCTAAAGTCGTTTCGCAACCACGCCAATCCGCTCCGCTCCGGGCTCCCTTCACCGCGTGGTTGAACCACGTGCCAGTACGCCCTATGGCGCTCAGATAAATTGAGCCATGGGTTGAGTGCTTGAAGCGATGGTTTTTCTTTCCAAGGAGTCAGATGGTTTGGTTTTCCAAGTAGTGAGGCTGAAAGATTTCCCAGATCAGCTTGTCACCCTAATCTGATGATGTCGTTCCAGTCTTTG
>SIBE01000050.1 GCA_009695265.1 Pedosphaera sp.
TCTGTCGCGCCGATGTGGCGCCCTTGCACAATGCCGGGTTCATTCACCGAGCGCAGTGTGGCAGAGGAGAAGGACGGAGTTCCGAACATTCGACAACTATTCTGCTTCCTTCCCAGCGCCCCGCTCCAAGCCCCTATCCGTCGTCACCAGACCAGCAGCAACATCTCTAACCACTACAGCCCCTGGAAACATGTGAGATGCGCACGATGTCGAGAGATTACAGAGGATAATCCAGCTTAGTTCCGGTGGTTGGGTCCAACGGAATAGCTTTGAGGTAACTGGGAACCAATTCGCCGAGGCTCTTTGGCCGTTCTCCTTTTTCTAACTCGTAAGCGTGGACCGCAGCATCGAGTAAAAGCACGTTCACTTTTCGTTCTTGATCCCTGCACTTCTGCATTAAGTTTACCTGGGCCGGCTTCATCGCGCGGGACATCAAGAATCCAACATATCTATCGCGCCAACCGGACACATGGCGGAAATAGAACTTCTCTTGATCCAATACATTCTCCGCCGATTCGCTTTTACGCCGGATAAGCTCCAGAACTTCGATGACCTCACGGCATTGTTTGGAATCGAGGCTATTGATCAGACCCCGAAGAGACTCTTCCGCCCTTGCCTCGCACGCCAAACCAACCAACTTATCGATCATGAGCCCGCCTCGCGCAGACTCCTGGCCAAACCGTATAGCATCCAAATAACTCCTTACGGCGTCGCCGCGGCGGTCCTCGAGTTCGGCCAAGCGACCTTCAGCGGTCAGAGCGCGAGATAATTGCTTGAAAGAAGTTAGTTCCGGCTCATGCCTCCCCAGATAAGAAACTGCATTGGTCGAATAATCTGTCGTGACTCGGCATTCGCGACTCAAGCCAAGGTGGACCAATCGTAGCGGTTCGACGTTCTGACTAGCAAGATCACGCAACTCTTCCAGCTTCCACGTCGATCGACTGTTGGAGAGGAATGGCATGGCGACGACGCTCCTCCCCGCCTTGAGAAAGTCAACATACCCGTTCGGAGAGGGCGATCGCGGTAAAGGAGCTGGAGCGTGCGGCCTGATCATCTCGACCGCGAGGACCACGAGCGCGGCAGCGACCACAAGGGAAATGAGAGTTCTAGCTTTGTTGAACCGTTGAGCTGACATCGGAGGAGAGGATATCCGTGATGGACGGTTCGATGACTATTACAAATGCTGAAAGCTTTTCCTCAACCGGCATACGCTTCCATCCCCACACAGGAGCAAACCAGATTGCGGTCGCCATAGACATTGTCAATTCTCCCGACCGGAGGCCAGAACTTGTGTTCCCGAGTCCACTTAACTGGATAAGCGGCTTGTTCACGTGGATACGGTCGATCCCATTTGTCTGAGATGACAGCTTCGGCGGTGTGTGGGGCGTTTTTTAATACGTTGTTCTGCGGGTCCACACTCCCGGATTCAATGGCACAAATTTCACCGTGGATGGCGATGAGAGCATCGCAGAAGCGATCGAGCTCATCCTTCGACTCGCTTTCGGTCGGCTCGACCATCATGGTGCCGGGGACAGGCCACGAAATAGTAGGGGCGTGAAATCCGTAATCCATCAACCGTTTAGCGACGTCTTCGACAGTAACACTTTTGAACTGTCGCAGGTCCAGAATGCATTCGTGAGCGACCATTCCACCTCTGCCTTTGTAGAGGGCGGGAAAGTACGGCTCCAGCCGCTGGGCCATGTAGTTCGCATTCAGGATCGCGACTTGTGTGGCCTTCGCCAGTCCATTTCCGCCCATCAGCGCAATATAAACCCATGAGATCGTCAGAATACTGGCGCTGCCCCACGGCGCGGCGGCCACGGGACCCAGTTTATGATCCTCTTCAAACGGGATCACCGGATGGTTCGGCAAGAACGGCAGCAAATGCGGCGCGACGCAAATCGGCCCGACCCCCGGCCCGCCCCCGCCATGAGGAATGCAAAAGGTCTTGTGCAAATTGAGATGACAAACATCAGCACCGAGCTCAGCCGGCCGGCAAAACCCAACTTGCGCGTTCATGTTCGCCCCATCCATGTACACTTGCCCACCGTTCTCATGAACGACTCGACAAATCTCCTTGATAGTCTCCTCGAAAACGCCGTGTGTGGACGGATAAGTTACCATCAACACTGCCAGATCGCTGCGATGCAACTCTGCTTTCGCTTTCAGATCCGGGAGATCGATGTTGCCCTGACTATCGCACAGGACAGGGGCGACGCTGAGGCCTGCCATCACAGCGCTGGCTGGGTTCGTCCCGTGAGCGGATTGAGGAATCAAACAGACGCCGCGTCGGCCCTCACCGCGATGCACGTGGTATTTGCGGATGGCAAGCAAACCAGCATATTCGCCCTGGGAGCCGGCGTTAGGTTGCAAGGAGACACCGACGAATCCCGTGATCTCGGCGAGCCATTTTTCCAATTGGCCAAAGAGGATTTGATAACCCTCAGTTTGCTTCAGCGGGGCAAACGGATGAATCTTGCTGAACTCCGGCCACGAGACCGGAAACATCTCCGCGGTAGCATTCAGCTTCATCGTGCAGGAGCCGAGTGGAATCATTGAATGCGTTAGCGAAAGATCTCTCGATTCCAACTTTCGAAGATACCGGAGCATCTCGGTTTCGGAGTGATACCTGTTGAATACCGGGTGCTCGAGGTAGGGACTGCTTCTTCGGAAGGGCGAATCGAATTGCGCCGAAATCTTCCTGGAAATCTCCTCGGCGGTGAATTCCACGGGGATGCCTCGATTGAATATCTGAAACAGTTCGTTGACGTCGCGCGAGCAAGTCGTTTCATCCAGGCAGACACCAATGACATGTTCATCGATCGGGCGAAGGTTGATCTTCAGCTCCTCGGCAATCTCCATGGTCGTTCCGGCTAGACGACTGCCAAAATCGACGCGCAATGTGTCGAAAAAAGGCAACGAACCGACCGAGCAACCAAGCTGTCTCAGACCCGTCGCCAATACGGTGGTCAAGAGATGAATCCGTCGGGCAATTCGTTTGAGGCCAGAGGGGCCGTGATACACGGCATACATCGCAGCCATATTGGCCAGCAGCGCTTGCGCTGTGCAGATGTTGCTCGTAGCTTTCTCGCGCCGGATATGCTGTTCCCGCGTCTGCAACGACAAGCGGTAGGCCGGTTTGCCCTGCGCATCTTTGGACACGCCTACGAGCCGGCCAGGCATTTGCCGCTTGAACGCATCGCGAGTGGCGAAGAAAGCGGCATGCGGTCCCCCATAACCCAGCGGAACCCCAAAGCGTTGCGCGCTGCCAACAGCCACGTCGGTGCCAAACTCTCCTGGGGGCGTGAGCAAAGTCAAACTCAGCAGATCCGCTGCTACAATCGCCAGAGCGCTCACCTGATGCGCGGATTCGATGAATCGCCGATAATCGTGAATTGCTCCGTAAGCGTCCGGATACTGGAGCAAGACGCCGAACACTTTCGCCGTAAGCTCAAACGTCTTGTGATCGCCAATGGTGACATCAATTCCCAGTGGGAGAGCACGCGTCCTCACCACTTCGATGGTTTGGGGATGACACGTCTGGGAAACAAAAAACAGCTTCTTATCCTCTTTTCCGTTGAGACCGTAACACATGGTCATGGCCTCGGCGGCGGCAGTTGCTTCGTCGAGCAAAGAGGCATTGGCGATTTCCATTCCCGTTAAGTCGATGACCATTGTCTGAAAGTTGAGCATGGACTCGAGGCGTCCCTGCGAGATCTCGGCTTGGTAAGGAGTGTACTGAGTGTACCAACCGGGGTTTTCCAGGATGTTCCGCTGAATCACGGGAGGAATAATGCAGTCATGATAACCCATTCCAATGTAGGACCGAAACACTTGATTCTTCGAAGCGATCTCTTTGAGCTCAGCAAGAAGTTCGTATTCAGTCCGGGGGTTCGGCAAATCGAGCGGCTTGACCGTCCTGATCTTCCTGGGAATAGCCTTGTCGATCAACTCGTCTAAGGTCGAAAACTTCAGCAACTCCAGCATCTGGACCAGTTCCTCGGCACTCGGGCCAATGTGCCGGTCCACGAAGCGATCGGGATGAGCCAGCGCAGATGACGGCTCTGCCGAGATCTGGCTTGACCGTTCACCCTTGCCTTGCTGCGATTTACTCAACGCGTGTTGGGTTTCAAACATGCGAGGAAAGTAGAGTCCAATGGACGCAAATCAAGAGTGATTTAGAAGGCGACGCGCCAGTCGGAGCACATCGGACTTTTTTATGGCCTGCGGAGCCCGCAATCTCTTGCCTGCGGCCTTTGAGCAACGAAGCCAGGTTCCCGGCAGACCAGCGAATTAGTCTCAACTTGCAAGCAACCTGCAATCAGGTCATTCGCGCAGCGTTCAAAAACGACGACCATTCCACTCCAGTATCGACATCCGTCAACCTCCTCAACAACTGCACGCGTAAGTGCTCGAATTCCGCCCGCTTGAGAGTCTCCTCAAGCACAGTCGGCACGCTCCAGACCATATCGCGAAAGAGCGCGTCTTGGAGCTGCCGCAAACCAATGAGCCAATAGCCGCCATCCATCGCCGGGCCAAGGACAACATCGCTGGTTAACAGCGCGGCCCACGCCGCACTGACGTCTTCCTCGGTAACATCCGGACAGTCCGATCCGATGATCACAACGCGCTTGGCCCCTGCATCGAAGGCTTCGACAAAGGCGGAGCTGAGACGGCAGCTCAAATCACCGGAGCTTTGAGGCCGGGCGATCCAACCAACTCCAAGCCAAGGTTGAATTTCTGATAATGCGTCGTCGGGTGAAAAGCGTAATTCGACCTCCGATAAGTTCGCGAGGTGCCCGAGTAAATTCTCCACAAGAACCCGGTAAGCGTTCGCGGCCTCAGAAGGGCCGATAGCTGACGCCAGGCGCGTTTTCACAAAGCCCGGCCGCGGAGCCTTGATGAAGATAATCAGTTTGTTGGAAGTCATTGCCGCGCCGATGAATTACCACCTGCCGTTACTTTTCCAGGATCAAAGTGATCGGTCCATCATTTAACAACTCAACCTCCATCGTCGCTCCGAAGATTCCGGTTTGGACAATAGACAGATGCTCACGCAAAGACTTGATGAACTCCTCATAGAGCTCAATCGCGCGTGGCGGCGGCGCAGCGTCGCTGAAGCTTGGCCGTTTCCCTTTGCGGCAATCCCCGTACAAGGTGAATTGTGAGATGACCAGAACCTCTCCTTCAATCTCCCGAACCGACAGATTCATCTTTCCCTCGGCATCCTCAAACACCCGCAGTTCGGCGCATTTGCGGGCCAAGAAGCGCGCGCTTTCCACTGTATCGTTTCGGTGAACACCCAGCAGGACCAAAAAACCTCGCTTGATCAAGCCGACCACCGCGCCGTCCACCTTCACCGAGGCATGTCTGACTCTCTGCAAAACAATTCTCATGGTTTCCCCAACGGTGAAGTAACGAGAGATCTGCGGGTATCGCCTTGTCTAAAGAAACAAGCTTTAACAGGTTCCGAGTTTTCTTTGCCTCCGCTCGAAAGTCCGCGTCAACGAATAGGTCGATTGCACAGCAGCACTCTCTCAGCCTGAGGGCGTACGCACCCCTAGCATTGAGAGGCAAGAGACCCTGAAAAATTGCGAAGTTTTCCTCCAAGGCAACAGACGCGGCCCAAGAACCCGATCGGGTGGGAAGCAACAAGACCGGAGAACGTAACGATCCTAATGGCAAAGGTTGCCACACGCCGTTAAAGCGCCCGGCGGCTTATCCCAATAACCGCATGGCCGCTTGAGGAATTGTGTTCGCCTGGGCTGTAATTGCTGGTCCAGACGGGCCCTGCATTGTTTTACGGACAAGCTCCGCGAAACTTTTTGCCAAATCGAGGCCGTTGATCCGGTTGGTCGCCGCAGAGAGGTTTTCGCGCAGCAGCGACAGTTGTTCATTGGACAAATTCAAGCGCTTTAGGTTAGAGCTCACTTGCGCCTGCATATCGGTGAGGTTTTGAATGGCTTTCGTAACGGCCGTGACTGCGCTGGCTGCTCTGGTATTTGTGCCCACCTGCGTCGATTTCAAATCGTACACATCAGCCAAACCGCCTTCAGGGACCGTCGCATTCAAGTTAATAGGATTGATGGGGATATTGCCGTCATCAACATTGACATCCAAAGCTAAGCCGGAGAACAAACTTGATCCATTAAACTTCTTCGCTCCGATGTCGCTAATAAAATTCTGCAACTGAGTAAACTCCGATGTGTACTTCGCGCGGTCGGCATCCGCGTTGGCAGTATCCTGACAGAGGACGCTGAGTTCGCTCATGCGATCCAGCGCCGTATTGACGATGGGCAAAAATCCAGCCTGGGTTTGGCTAAATGATATCGCGTTGCCAACGCTGGAATTAGCCGCAGTGGGCTCGTTCAGGTAGCGCCGCTGAAAGGTCTCCAATGTGAAATCACCATTCTCGGGAGGAGTTTCCGTCTCAGCGTTCGGCTTTTGCTGCCGATTGAACTTAAAGTAGGGTGAACGCGATTCAGGCGGCAGATGCGATCCGGCTGTGGAGGGGGCAACTTTAGAATTCATTAGACAGTTCTATCTTCGTTAAGAACATTATTATTTGACTGCACAATGGCATCAGCACCATCGTTCTTGAGCATTTCTAAAATCCCAGGAAAGTCCTGAAGATTTTCTTACTCAATCTTATAATCGGCAGGGTTTAGAAAAACTTTAGAAATATTTTTTCCGAGCCAGCCAGCACGAACCTCAGAGTTCGGACTGAAAGAAATAAACAAGAAAACCTAAAGTTAATTGCCGAGTGGCCGATCCTCTTATGTGGGCACAGCGTGAAGACGAGTTAGCAGTAGGGTGATTGGATAGGTTCGGGGATCACGGTGGGAGTTAAATTCCCGCTTCGGCGACTAAAAAGGCGACCCTTTGTGCATCGGGTCGCCTTCGCTGTTTTCGGAAATCGGCCTCTCACCGAAGTTAACGTTTGGTTTGGACATCTTTCGCGACACTGCTCCAGCGTTTGTCCCAGTCCACCCAGTTCTCTTGCCATGCGTCTCCGGCCAAGATCTTCCGGGCACGGGGCAACAACTCTTTCAATGCCTTGCCCTCTCGCTCGATGCTTTTCTTGTCATTCCACTTCAAGCAAGCCTCCAGCAGGCAAAGCCGATTTTCAGGGTAATCCGAGCTCAGTTCCACCGCTTTCTCGAGGTGAACTCTTGCCTTGGTCCGACTGCCAATGCTCGTCGGCCAACCGGGAGCCTCTAAATAGAGCAAGCCCAACGAACGATGAGGCCCCGCGTAATCTACCATCGCGTCCAGCTCGATCGTCGCCCTCAACTCACGTTCCATTTCCAGCACAATTTTCAGAGCGCCCAAAGTTTTCGTGCGCGCTAACTGTCCCAAATTCAGCGCTAGGTAATAGTGTCCGGCCGCTAAATCCGGCCTGAGCACCAAGGCGCGGCTGCATGCCGCGATTCCCTCTTGAGCGACTGCTTCCCGCTCCTTGTTAGTCTTTGCAAACTCCGCCCAATCAAAACAGGCCCGACCGAACTGCCAGGCTGCCAAGACATTGGTTTTCTCGATCTGAAAACGAGAACGATTAGTCAGAAAAGCATGCTCGGATCGAGCAGCAAACAAAGGGCTGGCAATCGAAACGGTGGCTTGCAGAAGAAAGGCCAAGATCACCGAAATACCGAGTCGAGCGCGAAAACGTGGCTTGGGGCTTGTCAAAGGTTGGCTCAGCAGAGTCGCGACCCGCGCCATCGTTGCGGAACTCGAATAAAGTATTGCTAAGATATTCGCCACTTCGATAGGCTAGAACATGTGAGATTAAATTGGAAGTTCCTTTGGTTGTGTGGCGCGTTAGCGTTGGTTTTGGTGGGCATCGGCTGTGGTGGCATCAATGCCTCGCAGAGCGTGTCTCCGGCGACATTTTTCCTCCCGGGTTTGGGCCAAACGAGTCCCGACCACCCACAGCCAGTTTCCCCAACGCGCCTCGCTGAGACTGCTCACCCCATGGCGCGAGCTGAATAATTTTATGCGCTTTCCTTTGATCCTGACGGCGAAAATAGCCACGCACATCATCAAGCATAAACTGCGACGGACGCCGAAATTCGCGCTAGTGCTTCAGCTCGAACCTCTCCATACCTGCAACCTAACCTGCACAGGCTGCGGACGCATTCGCGAATACTCCACCAGCCTCAAAGACATGATGAGCCTCGAGGACTGCCTTGGCTCGGCCCAGGAATGCGAGGCGCCAATGGTTTCGATTTGCGGCGGCGAACCGTTGATTTATCCAAAGATCGAGGAACTCGTCGTCGGACTGCTCGAACAAGGTCGTATCGTTTATGTCTGCACGAATGGCATGTTCATGCGCAAGAAAATGAGGGATTACCTGGCCGACATTTACTCGCCAGAACTGGATTCAACGATTTCAAAGCTGCTCAACGAAAAGCTCATCACGGACAAGGAAGCCGAAACTATCCGCAAAGGCAAAAGCGATGGACGCCCAACCATCAAGCCAACTCAGTGGATGTACTGGAACGTCCATGTCGATGGCCTGGAATACACCCACGATTTGATCGTCGAGCGCGAAGGCGTTTTCAAGGAATGCGTGGAAGCCATTAAGATGGCGAAGATTCTTGGTTACCAGGTGGCGACCAATACGACGGTCTATAAGGAGACCAACGTTCAGGAGATAGAAGACATGTTCAAATTCTTCTCCTGGTTAGGGGCCGATGGCCACACGATTTCTCCTGGCTATGAGTATGACGCCGCCAAGAAGGACATGGTCAAGCGCTTGGCCAAGCAACCCGAAGATTTCTTTCTAACGCGCGCGATGACCCGTGAGAAGTTCAAGAATGTCGAGGAGTGGGGGCGGCTCTTTACCATTTTCGGCACACCTGTCTATCAAGAATTCCTAGCGGGCAAACGCGAGCTCACCTGCACCGCCTGGGCGATTCCAACACGCAACGTGAAGGGCTGGAAAGCACCGTGCTACCTCATGACAGACGGTCACTATCCGCAGTATCAGGAGATGTTGGAGAAAGTTGACTGGAACAAATATGGAGTGGTCAACGGAGTAGCCCGGGATCCACGTTGCGAGAATTGCATGGTCCATTGTGGTTACGACCCCAGCGGCGCGCTAGGAACGAACTTCAAACGCGGCGACAACTGGAAGAATTTCAAATACAACTTTTCGCCGAAGCCGAAGCGCTACGAACATGGTAACGAGGTCAACGCCTTCAACGGATTCTCCATCGGCAAGGGCCACTTGGCCGAAGCGAAGGCAGCAATCAACAGCGGTTTGGCTGGCGCTAAATCCGCGTTCAAGCGCAACAGTGCAGCCGACCACGAAACCGATGTCGCGGCGAGCGGCAGCAGTTGCGGAACCGGTGACGCCTCGCAGCGAGACGAATTACTGGCGAAGATTCGCGAAGCCAAGAAGCTCGAAACCAAGGCGTGATAGCGGTGCGCTGGGCCAACGAGAAAGCAAACGAAGTATTTAAGTCATGAAAACACTTTTTCTCAGCCCTCCTTCTTTCGATGGCTTTGATGGCGGTGCTGGCTCGCGCTATCAAGCGCGGCGTGAGGTGACCAGCTTTTGGTATCCGACTTGGCTGGCGCAACCCGCTGCCCTTGTGCCGAACGCAAAGCTAATGGATTGCCCTCCGCATGACATCGGAATCCAGCAATGCTTGAAGGAGGCGCAAGGCTACGACCATGTCGTGATTCACACCTCGACGCCGTCTCTGAAAAACGATTGCAAAGTGGCCGAGGCGATCAAGAAGCAAAAGCCATCGACACTGATTGGTTTTGTCGGAGCACACGCCGCAGTGTTGCCGACCGAAACGTTGAAAACCTCCTCGGTGATCGATTGGGTAGGACGCAAGGAATTCGACTTCACCTGTAAAGAAGTCGCCGAAGGCCGACCTCTCGAAACCATCGCCGGCCTCTCCTACAGGGACAAAGACGGCAAGATCAAACACACTCCCGAGCGTGAGCTGATCACCAACATGGACACGCTCCCGTGGGTCGCCGATGTCTATAAGCGCGACCTGCAAATCGAAAAGTATTTCATCGGCTATCTGTTGCACCCTTACATCAGTCTTTATACCGGACGAGGCTGCCCGGCCCAGTGCACCTTCTGCCTCTGGCCACAAACGATCGGGGGACACAAGTACCGCGTTCGCTCGGCGCAAAACGTGGCCGATGAAATGGCCTACATGAAGAAACTCTTTCCGCAGGTCAAAGAGTTCTTTTTCGACGACGACACCTTCACGGCGAACCTCCCACGCGCCCGGGAAATCGCAAAAAAACTCGCGCCGCTCGGCCTCACCTGGTCATGCAACAGCCGCGCCAATATTGATTACGACACCATTAAATTCTTCAAGGACGCGGGCCTGCGTTTGTTCCTCGTAGGCTATGAGAGCGGAAACAGCGACATTCTCCAGCGCATTAAGAAAGGGGTGACTCTCGATGAAATGCGGCGGTTCACTCGGTCTTGCCATGAGGCCGGTGTGGTCATCCACGGAACGTTCATCCTCGGCCTGCCGATCGAAACGCCCCAGACCATTGAGAACACCATTCGGTTCGCACAAGAGCTCGACGTTTTTAGCATCCAAGTGAGTCTCGCCGCCCCTTATCCTGGCACCGAGCTGTATGAGATGGCCCGCCAAAACGGATGGTTCGTGAAGAAAGACAAGACTGACATCGTTCACGAAGACGGATTTCAACAAAGCGCGCTGGAATACCCAGGCTTGAGCAAGGACGCAATCTTCGAAGCTCTCGACCGATTTTACCACGCTTACTATCTCCGTCCGAAACCGATTCTTCGCATCGTCAAAACAATGCTCGAGGACAAAGACGTCTTCGTCCGACGCTGCCGGGAAGGTTACGAGTTCTTCAGAAGCCTCAACCAGCGCAAAGAAGACCTTGCTCTCTCGCGGTCAACCGCCGGTGCAACGTAATCCCGTCGAGGTCCGCGAAATGAGTTGATCTGCTCCCTGTCACGAGAGCAGATCGTAGAGTTTGTCAGCATTGTCTCGTGAGCCGCTCCGAGCGCGACAACGGCTTCCAAAGAACCCAGCTACCAAGTCGAGTCAGTGAGTAGCGCGGCCGTGCAATTCCGGTGGTCGAAAATTCTCCTTAACCTCTTGATGGTTTCAATCGTCTATCGCTCTGATAATACTATTGAGATGATTCGGAATGCTTCACTCTTTGCTCTGCTGGGATGCGGGTATTTGGGAGGATTCTGCCCAACGGTTCTCTCTGCAGCAGTCGCTCCTGCGCAGCTTTCCCAGACCGGAACGACTAGCGTTGAGACGATGACGTTTGCCAAGCATCTGAAACCGTTCTTCGCCGAGTATTGCTTTAGCTGCCATGGAAAAGAGAAGAAGAAGGCAGGAGTTAACCTGGAAGTTTTCGGGGATAATACCGTTATCCTGGCAGACCGCAAAGTCTGGGAAACGGTTCTGGACATGCTCGAATCTCGCGAGATGCCGCCGGAGAAGAAACCTCAGCCTAGCGAAGAGCAACGCCAGTCAATCATCCAGTTTATTGATTCCGAGCTGGCCAAGTTGGATTGCAACGGGCCAATCAACCCGGGCAAAGTCACGCTCCGACGCCTCAACCGCAACGAATACAACAATACCATCCGCGACCTCGTTGGGATTGATTTTAAGCCAGCCGCCGACTTCCCTTCGGATGAAGTCGGCTACGGCTTCGACAACATTGGAGACGTGCTTTCGCTGCCTCCCATTCTGATGGAGAAATATCTGGCGGCTGCTGAGCAAATCGTCACCAGGGCAATCGTTGCCGATAGTTCCTGGAACTCGCTGGTAAAGCGCATCGAGGCAGAGACTCTTCCCTCGACGGCTAATGGAGGGATATTCGAGGACCGAGCTTTGTCGCTGGATACGGAAGGTGAAGCTTACACTGAGTATGCCTTCGCGCAAAAGGGCGACTACATCATTCGAGCCCGAGCCTTCGGGCAGCAAGCCGGTCCCGATCCAGCCCGGATGGCCTTTAGATTGGGAGGAAAGGAATTGAAGGTCGTCGATGTTCCAACGGTCGAAAGTCACCCTGGCATCTATGAGGTTCGAGCGCGAATCGAATCGGGAAAGCAACGGCTCGCGATCGCTTACGTGAACAATTACAACGTGTCTGACCACCCCGATCCGAAACTCCGAGGCGATCGCAATTTGATTGTGGATTATATCGAAGTGGAAGGCCCGATTGGCGCGGAACCGCAACCACTCCCGGAGGCTCATTCCCGAATAATCCCCCGCCATCCCGCTCCCGGGACGGAACGAGCATTTGCCAAAGAGATTTTGGGCAAGTTTGCCCGGCGCGCGTATCGGCGCCCGGTGCGTGGCGACGAAGTGGAGCGATTAGTCCGGTTCATTGACATCGCGGATGCGGAGAAAGGCACCTTTGAAGAAGGCATTCAGCTAGCACTTCAAGCGATCCTGACTTCGCCGCATTTCCTCTATCGATGGGAACTCGACCCGAAGCCCGAGAACCCGGGGACGATTCGTCCGCTCTCAGATTACGAAATAGCCTCTCGCCTGTCGTATTTCATCTGGAGCAGCATGCCGGATGAGGAACTTCTCTCGCGAGCCGAACGAGGGGCACTTACGAAGAGAGCGACGTTGCAAGCAGAGGTCGAGCGTATGCTCCAGGATAGCAAAGCAAAGGCGTTGGTGGAGAGCTTTGCCAGTCAGTGGCTCACGATCCGCAATTTGGAGATCGCTGCACCCGATCCGGATTTGTTCCCTGATTTTGACGAAAAGCTCCGAACAGCGATGCGGAAGGAAACCGAATTGTTTTTTGAAGCGATCATGCGCGAAGATCGCAGTGTGTTAGAATTCTTGGACTCGAATTTCACCTTTCTGAATGAGCGGTTGGCTCGCCATTACGGTATCGAAGGGGTCAAAGGCGAACAGTTCCAGCGCGTGAGTTTGAACAAAGCTAATGGACGAGGGGGGATTCTCACTCAAGCGAGCATCCTTACCATCACTTCGAACCCGACGCGCACATCACCGGTAAGCCGCGGCAAATGGATTTTGGAGCAAATTCTGGGAGCACCGCCACCGCCACCGCCACCGGACGTGCCGCAGCTTGCCGAGAACCAAAAAGCCATTCAGGGTGGCTCCCTCAGGCAGCGCCTGGAACAACATCGGTCCAATCCGGATTGCGCGGTTTGCCACAACAAGATGGACCCGCTGGGATTCGCTTTTGAGAACTTCGATGCTATCGGCGCGTGGCGTTCGTTGGATGGCAAATTTCCAATTGACGCTTCGGGGAAATTGCCAACAGGCCAAACCTTCAACGGCGCGGATGAACTCAAGGCGATTCTCAAGTCTCAAAGCACGTTTGTCCGGTCTCTGGCCGAGAAAATGTTAACATTTGCTTTGGGTCGAGGCTTAGAATACTATGATAAATGTGCCGTGGATGACATCTGCAAGGCGCTTGTAAAAAACGACTGCAAGTTTTCGTCCCTGATAACTGAAATCGTGAAAAGCGAACCGTTCCTGATGAGGAAAAAAGAAGGAGATTCAAAATGAGCAAGAGTTGGCAAATTCCCAGACGCACATTCTTAAGAGGCCTTGGCGCAGCCGTTGCGCTGCCGATGTTGGACGCCATGGCACCAGTGAAAGCACTCGGGAGCATCGCCGCAAAAGCCAAGCCACCGGTCCGGATGGGCTTTATCTTCGTGCCGAACGGAGCCCACATGCAGGATTGGACCCCGCTCACGCAAGGTTCAAGTTTTGATCTTCCTTACACTCTCAGACCGCTGGCACCTGTTAAAAGCGAACTGCTGGTTCTCACCGGTCTCACTCATGACAAGGGCCGGACCAACGGAGATGGCGCTGGCCACCACGCCCGATCAGCGACGGTTTTCTTGACTGGTGCTCAGGCCATGAAAAGCGAAGGTGCCTCGATTCGCGCCGGAGTTTCCGTGGACCAAGTGGCCGCGCGAAGCATCGGAAAGAATACGCGCTTTGCCTCATTGGAATTAGGCACTGAGCGCGGACGCCAGGCTGGCAAGTGTGATTCCGGCTATAGCTGCTCCTACTCCAACAATATTTCGTGGCGGGACGAATCCACGCCGATGGCCAAGGAAACCAATCCGCGCGAAGTCTTCGAGCGTTTGTTTGGGAACGATTCGAAGAAAGAAGTGGATGAAAGCCGGGCTAAGCGTGAACGTTACAAGAAGAGCATTCTGGATTTCGTGCTCGATGACGCGAAGCGACTGAGCAGCAAAGTGGGCGGAAACGACCGGCAAAAGTTAGATGAATATTTGACAGCCGTTCGGGAAATCGAAGGGCGCATTGAAACTGCTGAGCAAACCAACCCGCTGAAGACCATCTTGCCTTCGGATTACGATAAACCTTCCAATGTGCCGGATTCTTTTGAGGAGCACATTCGTTTGATGGGCGACATGATGGTTTTGGCGTTCCAGGCCGACGTGACACGCATCTCCACTTTCATGATTGCCAACGAAGGAAGCAACAAGAGCTATCCTTTTGTCGGAGTCAATGAAGGGCACCACAGTATTTCCCATCATCAGGGCGACCCGAAGAAACATGCTCAAATTCGAGAGATCAATAAGTTTCATGTCACGCAACTGGCTTACATCCTGCAGAAACTGAAATCCATTCCGGAAGGCGAAGGTTCGCTTCTCGATAATTGCATGATCGTCTATGGCAGCGCTCTCAGCGACGGCAACGCTCACAACAGTGAAAACCTGCCGATCATGCTCGCAGGTCGAGGCGGGGGAACCATTCTCACGGGTCGCCATATCCGATACGATTACGAGACCCCCATGTCCAATTTGCTGCTGTCCATGCTCCATCGCGTCGGCGCGCCAGCAGACTCGTTTGGCGATAGCACCGGGGTGTTACGCGGACTGGATTCCTGAGAGTCGTCCCGCTTTGCTGACTTGCATCATTAGCTTTCGGAACCACCCTAACGAGGCTTCCGTGCTCTTTCGGTTGCGGGAACCGCCTTTGACGAATTCATCCATGGCCAACTAAGTGCCACCGCCACTATGCGATACTGGAATTCTCTGCTAGTGACGTTGCTCGTTACTTTTGTAATCAGCCTCCCCTGCCCTTCCTTCGCTCAAGAAAAGCAGAAATCCCTTGAACAACTCGTCAAGGAGCTTGAAGACAGCGATAAATTTGTCAAAAGAGACGCGGCCCTACAGTTGGGCGAATTGCGTTCATCCGCGAAATCTGCAGTTCCGGCGCTGGTCCGTGCGCTGCAAGACCGCGATCAGCAAGTGTGGTTTAACTCGCTGACGGCTTTGGCCAAAATCGGACCAGAAGCCAAGGAAGCCATCCCCGCGCTGATCGAAGGGTTGGATAGCACAAAAGGACAGGGTGAGCGCCGGGCGTATCGTCGGCAGGTTTGGTATCGATGCGCGTACGCCCTGGGGCGCATCGGTCCAGGGGCGATCCCGGCTCTCGTGGTTGCCCTGCAAGATCGGCAAGCGTCAATTCGAGCGGGGGCAGCGAAAGCTTTGGGCTGGATCGGCGCAGAGGCCAAGGAAACAATCCCTCAACTCATCCAGTCTCTGGCTGACTCGGACTCTGATGTTCGTCAACAATCTGCCGAAGCTCTCAGCCAGATGGGTCTTGCGGCCAAGGACAAGCTGATCGAAGCGCTGTCTGCTTCCGAGGCAAACACCCGGTCCGGTGCCGCCGTCGCATTGACGGGAATCGGGCGTGATGCCAAAGAGGCGGCTCCTCAATTGGTCCGCCTTTTGGCCAAGGAAACAGACGCAGATATCCGTGCTAACGCGATTCAAGCGTTGGGCAAAGTGGGCTATGAAGCCGACAAATTTGTTCCACTCCTGTTGGCCGCACTGAAAGAGGACCAGGAAAAGGTTCGTCTTGCCTCAATCAACGCCCTGCTGACTTTAAGTCCCGCTGAAGAGGTCACGGTTCCTCCGCTGATCCAACTCCTGCAAAGCCGCAGCCTCCTTCTGAAGGAACAGGCCGCTTATATCCTGGGACGAATCGGTCCGCGAGCCAAGGCAGCCATTCCGCTGCTCATCCAAGCTCTAAATACTTTCGGAGAAGAGCCTCCTTTCTTTCCGTTTTCGGACGCTTTAGTGCAAATTGGGACGACCGCGGTTCCCTCTCTTGTCCGCGAGCTCGATGTGCAGAAAGGGGCTCAAGGAGAACATTGGGCCGTTCGCTGTTTGAAAGCCATCGGTGAGCCCGCCGTTCCCAGCCTCATTCAGGCGCTCAATACGAAAGACACCAGCGCCCGAATGGCGGTCATGGAAGTGTTGGGCGGACTTGGACCTCAAGCCAAAGCGTCTGAAAAAGCCTTGCTCAATCTTCTCGATGATCCGGAACCAAAAATTCGCTCGCTGGTTTTGGTCAGCCTTCATTCCATCGGCACCAAGCCTGCATCATACCTTCCCCAGCTTGAGAAGGCGCTCAAGGATGAGTCCCCGCAAGCCCGAAGGACTGGTGCGATAACCTTGCGACAGATTGGGCCGGAAGCAAAACGCACGGTGCCACTCCTGATCGCGGCCGCGAAAGACCATGATGCGTCAGTCCAAACCGCCGCTATCGAGGCTCTCGGCGCTATCGGGGCTGAAGCAGCAGCGGCTGTCCCCTCCCTTACGGAAGCGTTGAAATTACGTGGAGAGAATCAACTGGAGTTAGTTAACGCCCTCGGTAGGATTGGCCCCGCGTCCGAGCCGGCAGTTCCTCGCCTGATCGAGCTATTGCAGGATGAACGGAAGGATATCCGAGCGAATGTATTCATCAGTCTTGGAAATATCGGCTCCGGTGCAAAGGCCGCCGTGCCAGCTCTGATGAATGCTTCGAGAGATCTTGAACCCGAAATCCGTGCCAGCGCCGTGTCGGCTCTCGGCAAAATTGATCCCGAACCGAAAAGGCTTTTGCCTCTCCTCATCGAGGCGTTGAAAGATCCATCCAGCACCGTCCGGAAACCAGCGGTGCGGGCACTCGGCCAGTTGGGAACTCAAGCGCAAGAAGCCGTTCCGCTGCTTTTTCAGATGCTGAAGGAAAGCGACGAGCGACAGCTTGTCCTGGAAGCATTGCGACAGATCAAAGTAAGAGCGGTTCCATACTTGATCGAGGCCCTCTCTCATGGAGACCCGGCAGTCCGTCTATTTGCATGTGAATCTCTAGCCCGACTCGGCCCCGAGGCCAAGGAGGCCATTCCCGCATTGCAGAAGCGCTTGAATGACGAGTATGACTTTGTGCAGCGGCAAGCCCGGATGGCGCTGAAGAGAATCGAGGATACGTGATGATGATCTCCTCCAAAGGCCTGCCGGTATGGCCTCAGGCGTGATGGGTTCACGGCTTTGGGCGCGCGCCGTTCCATTTCCGAGGGGTGTCGCGCGGCGGCGGTTTCTCGGTTTGCAGCAACTGAAACCGGGCGCCGGACTTCCAAGAAACCTCTTTTCGGTTCACAGCCAGAACCCGCGGAAGCAATTCAATCTCGTGACCGAAGAGATCCAGCGTGACAGTCCCCGGGAGGAATGTCGTGTCTAAAAATATAACTTTTCCGAAAGGAATATTGGTAATCGGCGAATCAAAGATAACAGTGCGAGTGGTGTTGCTTTGATCGCTTTGAACATCTGGAAACTCGAAGCTCACATCGGAAATCTTAAGTTGGGGCTGCGACACAGTAACAGACAAAAGTCCTTCAGCGTCGCTGCGGAACGCCACCTGCCAAGGGCCTTTCACTTGACGAAAGTGTTCTATGACTCGAAAGCTGCCGAAATACAAAGCCAGCGCCAGGACGAAAGCGAAGAGGACGTGCTTAGGTAGGCCATCGGATTTCATTGCGCGCCGTGAAACTCCACGACCGAACTCACCGTGTCAAGACGCGGAAAATCATCTCGTCACCGGCTCCTTAGAAAAACCTTGCCCGGGAGCTGTCTGATCACGCGCTTCATCTCCAGGCCCAGCAAGGCAACAGATACACCTGAGCTCGGCAAGCCGGTTTGCTGAATTAGCTCGTCGATGCTCAATTCTTCCGATCCGATCGCATCGTAAATCTTTTGCTCAGTCGCGGAGAGAGTTACCCCCGGCAAAACACCGGTCTCGCCGGGAGCAGGAGGTCTATTGGTGGGCGGAAAGAGATATTCAAACTCGCTCAAGATATCCTCGGCGCATTCGCAAAGCTTCGCCCCTTTCTTGATCAGCTCATGACATCCTTTGCTGCGTGGCGAATCAATCCGACCTGGCACGGCAAATACCTGCCGCCCATTATCGACAGCCATGTTGGCTGTGATTAGAGCGCCGCTCGTCAAGTTAGCTTCGATGACAACGGTGCCAAGCGTCATCCCAGCCACAATCCGATTGCGAATGGGAAAAGATTGTTTATCAGCGGAGCGGTTGAATGGAAATTGAGTGATGATCGCTCCGGTGGCCGCAATTCGTTCAAACAATTCGGCATTCTCCGATGGAAACACCAAGTTGATTCCAGTCCCCAAAACCGCGACGGTTCGACCTTTGCCGCTGAGAGCGCCTTGATGAGCCGCCGTATCAATGCCTCGTGCGCCGCCGCTAACAACTGTGACACCAGCATAAGCGAGCTGGTACGCCAGTTTGCGAGCCACTTCAACGCCGTAGTGCGTCGTCATTCGCGAACCCACCAAAGCCACTCCATTTTTATCCTTCGACGTCAGGCTCCCTTTGACATAGAGCACCATCGGTGGATCGTAAATCTGACGCAACAGCTCCGGATAAGCCTCGTCGGCTTGAATGAGAATGTGACATCCGAAGTCGTGGACGCGTTGCAACTCTCCTTTAAGATCAATGCTTTGTTCCCACTGAACAATCGCCTCGGCAGTCTCTTCGCCAATTCCGCGCACCTGAAGCAGCCGCTGTCTTGGGGCGCTCAAAATGGCGGGAGCTTCTCCGAAGACCTCGAGTAGCTGCCGAACGCGGACCGGCCCGACATGGTCGATCATGTTCAATGCCACCAACGCTTCCTTGGAATCCATGGGCAATCGTTAGCTGATTTCCAGAAGGGCAGCAAACAGAAATTGTGCGGGATGCGATGCAAGGAAAACTCAACGCCTGGCCAGTCCGAGAAACGAGATATCCGGCAGGAGTGTAAAGATGAACCCTTGTTCCGCCGTTTCGGTTTCTACGTGGCCTGCGGGTTTTGCTGTTGGACTTCCGGCTTAATCTCTTTGGTTGCGAGCGCTCTCGCGTTGTTCCGTGAGCCAGTTCTAAAGTGATTAGTTCAACAGCCCTGGATGCTGCTTTAACCAGAGTTCAGCCGCTTTGTAGTCCGGGCATACCTGCTCGACTTGCCGCCAGAAGCGCGAGGAATGATTCATCTGCCGCATGTGCATCAACTCATGCAAAATGACGTAATCGCGAACAAAAACAGGCGCCTGGATGAGCCTCCAGTTCAGAGATACTGTCCCGCGACGTGAGCACGAACCCCAGCGAGTCTTTTGGTTGCGAACACTCACCCGGCGAATAACTAAGTGATGGAGCGCGGCCAACTCCATGACCCTCGGCGGCAGCTCTCGATGAGCAAGTCCGCGAAGATGCTGTTGAATCACCGACCGCAAGTCTAAGCGCGAATCCGCGAGGCGGATCGACTCATCTCCCAGACAAATGATCCCTGGGCTGCTATCGGGTCCGACCTCAAGGCGAACGACTTGTCCCCGCAAGAGAATCTCGGAACCGTTTTGCCATGGAGTGGGCACGCCTGGTTGCGCATTCAACCGCTGCAACTGACGCTCCACCCAAGCTGTTTGCCGTTCCGCAAACGCCTTCCCCGCAGCCATGGATCCGCCTCTGGGAATCGTCACCCGCGCGACGCCATTGCGACGCAACCGTAGCACATACCGCCTCGCCCGAGGATGGCGCACAAATGCAAGGGGAACCCGTCGCTCGCCAACCCACAGACAGTCCGGTGATGAAGCTTGATGTTCTTTCAGGTCCACGCTCAATTGAAACTGCACCCGCCAAGTAAAGGGCATCGCGACCCACTTTGGCAAACCAGGAATGTCCACGATTCATCGCGCGCACTCGTCCGATCGGCCATCAACGATGCGGCTGGTTGTCCTTATTCCAACGCTTGAAAGCTTGATCGGTTTTCTCAAAATACAATTCTTGGATTTTGATTGCTTCGACATGGCCGTCACAGAAAGCGAGGTTTGAACGTCCGGCGTGGCGGTCTCGGGCCGCCTTTACTTCGTTCAATGCTGCAACGTAGGGTTCGTTCCCCGAGCTTCTACCTATGATATCCCCGCTTCTCAGCATGTTGGTCGATTCCGCGAAAAAACCGTCGCCCAGTGCGATCATGTCGCTCGGTGCTTTGACGTCTCCTTCTGGAGTTGGGGCTGAAAATGGATAAGGCGTCGAGGCTGGAAGGATCCCACCGAGACCCAGTGCCGGCTGGCTATAGAAGATCCCTTCGACATTGTAGCCATAGCTGCCGGCCGCAAAGCGTTCGCCTTTCCTTCTATCTCCCGGGCACGAAAAGACTCCAGACCACCAAACGATATTGCTAAACCGCGCTCGAGGTTGCTGGATATATGCGTTCAGATCATCCGCCCAATAATTCGAGCGAGAATACCAGATGGGATAGACGCTCAAATCGTGAACATACAGGCTGAGAGACAAACCGAGCTGGCGCAGATTGCTTTTGCAAGCCACGGACCGCGCAGCAGACTTGGCGCGAGTGAGCGCAGGCAACAGAAGCCCGGCCAAAATTGCGATGATGGCAATGACAACCAGGAGTTCGATTAGTGTAAACCCGATCCTGCCACGCCATCGCGACGGCGATGACCGCTGAAATTCTGAGCGTGATGGAGATTTCGAATTCATCTCTGGTTTTCATCCTAACCCTGCACAGTTAACTTGGAAACCTTCAAGTTCTCGAAAAGAGAGCCGACATCCTTGTGAGCTGGGCTTCAACTGCTCGCCATCGAAACAGTCTTACTCGATTTCCACGCGTCACGGTTTCTGAGTTCAGGAAATCTGCGTTCTCGCTGGCCTGCTTGAGCGCCTCGCATCTTCAATGGCTGTTACGGCCCGACGGCTATCATCATTCCAAGAGAACGCGGTAGTATCGCAGTTGGAAGTTGATGGCTTCCCGGTCCTCGACGTTAAAGGTTCCGCTGTTATACGGGTTCACCGCCAAGCTAGTCCACGTCACGAGGTCTGTGGAGCTCTGGACCGTGCCGCGCTTTCCTTCTGGAACGCTCAGCCGAAACTGAAACACTCC
>SIBE01000051.1 GCA_009695265.1 Pedosphaera sp.
AGGTTTCTCTCTCTACCACGGCCAGCGCACAGACGGCGGTGGCGGTGGAGAGGGCGCTGCTTGACAAGTCCCCGACCCAATAGCCATCTGGATTACGGGCATTGAGCAATTCCTGGCGAGCCTTCTTCAAAGCTCCGAGGAGGCGGGGGGGAAGCTCTGCTTGGTTTAAAGGTGCCATGTGGCAAGCCCGCGAGCCGACTCGAACGTCCAATGTTCAATTTCTAACATCCAACCATGAGCAGACATGGGGGCAAGGGGAATGTAGGTTCAGCGTTCGATCTTTGATGTTGGACGTTGGCTCATTCATTGGCCACGTGGTAGCGCTCGCTTGCGTTCAGACCAGGTCCTTCTCACGCTTGCGTGTGGGCATTATGGAGCACGCCTCCTTGCATCCAAAGATGCGGCTCAAGATATAACGGTTCCGGCTGATCCACGTGTAAATTTTCTCTGCGACCCAGATAACTCCTGGGAACCAGAGGATCAGCGCCAACGGCACCAGGAGCGGCATACGGATTCCGACAAATCTGATGCACCTGGCACCTCGGTAAATCCTTCCTGTCGGCGTCACGCAGTGAATGGCGGAGAGCAAATCTTCACGAGTCAAGCTGGGCGCAATGACCGCTGCGCGAGAGTGTGAGAGAGGCATCAAGCTGACGACGTGGCACCAATCCAGCCAGGTCAGGACCTTCATTTGAAACGTGCAAAGCGGGCATTGGTCATCGTAAAGGACGATGTGGGTGGCGGAGTTCATACAGATAGCTTTTTCTTAGGTTAGTGGCGAAATTGTATTTCCGTCAACAAACGTCGCTGGCGTTCAGCGATTGCCCACTGAATTGAGCGCTTGAGTGGCGCACCGAAATCCCTAGTCTGAAATCGATGCGCTTGCGCGAAATATTTTACGAGTCAGCCTTTCGAACGATCTGGATGGCTAGCTTCCTGGCAACTGCATTGCTGACCGGTGGCTGCCGCAAACAAAACGAACCTCGGAAAGTATCTCCAGTCGAAGCCAAATCCACCAACGAACTCGCTGGAAGCTCAATGCCTGTTGATCTCGTGCGAACGAATGAGCCGATCGCGTCGCCAACTGACACGCCTATTTCCTCTGGAGCTCCCGCGACAAATTCCACTCCTTCAGAAATTCCCGCAACGGACTCGGACAAGGCAATTGCTTTTTACAACGACGGCGTTGCCCGGATGCAAGGCGATGGCGTGCCTCAAAGCATGAGCGAAGCGGGCAAGTTCTTTCGCCAAGCTGCTGAGCTGGGCCATCCTGGGGCCCAGCACAATCTGGGGGTTCTTTGCCTCTCCGGCCGGGGCGTCACGCAAGACCTGGCCGAGGCGAAAGCTTGGCTTCAGAAATCCGCTGACCAAGGGATCGCTGAAGCCCAATTCAAGCTCGCGAGCATTTACGCCAATGGAATCGGAGTGCCGCAGGATTTTAAGGAAGCAGTGGCCTGGGTTCGCAAAGCTGCCGAACAAGGGCACATCGAGGCCGCTTATAATCTGGCGACCCTCTACGTTCAAGGTCAGGGAGTGGAGCCCGATTTGGCGGAGGCCGCTCGCTGGTATCTGGCAGCGGCAGAGAAAGGCAAGGCCGCCGCGCAATCCAACATGGGCGTTTTTTATGCGAGTGGCAGAGGAGTGAAGCAAGATTTCGCCGAGGCGAACAAATGGTTTCGGAAAGCAGCGGAGCAAGGCCATCCCTTGGCTCAGTTCAATTTGGGGCACTCTTATGCTGAAGGCAAAGCACTGGAGCAAGATTACATCGAGGCTTACAAATGGTACATTCTCGCTGCGGGGCAAGGCGACAAAGATGCGGCAAACGAACAGTTAGAGCTCGGTTTGAAAATGAGTGCTGTCCAGGTCGGTGAGGGGATCCGCAGAGCGAATAAATTCTCAGCTCGGCTGGAAACGAATCAGCCGCCGGTTCTCAACGCCCGCCGTCCGGCCACGAAGTGAAATACTCATGAAACAATGGTTCTTAATCGTTGGACTCGGTTTTATATGCCTCACCGGGTTTGCTCAAACTCAAAAATTCGCGACCCACTTTCCTTCGGAATCGATCGATGTTCCATTTCCGGTTCGCCAAAAACCGAACGGAAAACCCTGGACGGGAACCGAGTCGGGACCGGTTCCGGGTTTGAAGCTGTTTGCCGTGGAGAAGTCTGGCGCGGTCTGGCTTGGTGGCGTTCAAGGTGCGGCCCGCTTTGATTCGCGGGCACGCCATCGGTGGGACCGTTGGCAATATTTCTGCGGACGCCGCTGGTTGCTCGACGATGACGTTCAAAATATTTGGACGGATGAATCCGGTTCCGCACGGAACATTTGGGTTCGGACTCGGACGGGCGTTTCCCTGATCGAGTGGCGGCCGATGACATTGGAACAAAAGGCGAAGCTCTTTGATGAGCGAGTTGAGAAGCGTCATGTTCGCCACGGTATGGTTGCGGGCTCTCATCTCGGTGCGGCGGGAGACTTGAGCACAAGTTTCCAAAACGATAACGACAACGACGGCCTCTGGACGGCGATGTATCTGAGTGCTCAGGTTTATCGCTATGCAGTCACGCGCGAGCCGGATGCTCGAGTCAAGGCGCAGCGCGCGCTTCGGCTTCTAATCCGATTGGAAGAAATCACTGGTAAGCCTGGCTTCTTCGCCCGCTCGTTCGTGTCCATGGATGAACCCCGGCCTCAAGGGGGTGAATGGCATCCGACGCCTGATGGCAAATGGCTTTGGAAAGGCGACACCAGCTCCGATGAAAGCGTCGGCCATTACTATGCTTACGCCCTCTATTTTGATCTTGTCGCAAACAAAGCCGAGAAGGAGGAGATCCGCAAAGTGGTCTCACGGCTGACTGATCACATGATCGAGAATGACTACGATTTAATTGATCTCGATGGCAAGCCGACTCGCTGGGGCCAATGGTCCGAGCGCTATTTTCAAACCGAGGAAGGCAGTTACGAAGCCGCTCTGCGCTCGATCGAATTACTGGCTTTTCTCAAGACCGCTCATCACATCACGGGCCAGAAAAAATATGCGGACGCGTATCAGGATCGAATTCGGCGGGGTTACGCCGAGCACATGCGCCATTATCGACGCTGGGCTGGTGGTGGCGAAATTAATTTCTCCGACGACGAGCTTGCCTATCTCTCTTACGATCCTTTGCTGCGCTACGAGAAGGATTCCAAGCTCCGCAAGATCTATTTGGACGGGCTTCGTTTCACATCGAAAAAGATCCGCCCGGACATGAATCCACTTTGGAACTACATCTCTGTGGCGGGCGGCGCAGGCCGCATGACGCGTGAGTTACGCGAGGAGTCAGCGCTGACTTTGGAGCGAATCCCGATGGATTTGATCGATTGGGGAGTGCGCAATTCACATCGAGTCGATGTCGAGTTCGAAGAGAACAAGGACCGCTTTGGCCAATCCCAACTGATCAAAGTTTTGGCGCCCGACGAACGCCCAATCGGCAAGTGGAACAGTAATCCCTACCGTCCCAACGGAGGCGGGAACGGGAGCGAGGAAGATGATGGCGCGTTCTTTCTATTGCCCTATTGGATGGGGCGTTACCATGGTTGGGTAAAGTGAGAGCACTAAAGCGCAACTAAGCCACCGTGGCCAATTCAACGTCACTTGCTCGGGTTGGCATCCCGCTGGCTGTTTCCAGGTGATTTGAGCTGCCACCATAGCATTAATTCCAAGCCGACGCGGTTGGGATAGGATCGAGGCACCCACTCTGCGAGAAGATCAAAGTGGGGAGAAAACCGCTCCCACAATTCCGCGCGCGTTGTGCCGAAAGGTGGCCCATCCTCGTCTGGAATCAGATAATTGACGGCTAGATAATTGCCGCCTGGCTTCAGCCATCTCAACACCGCCTTGACATAATCATCGCGCCGCCCCGGATTTATCGCGCAAAAAAGAGTATGCTCGAAAAGCCAATCGAAGCGCTGCTGCGGTTCGTCGATGAGAAAATCAGCGAGATGAAACTTCGGTGCCAGCCCTTCCTCGCGCGACTTCTCTTGCGCGAGGCAAACGGCGCTGGGGGCTAGATCGTAGCCCTCAGCTGCAAATCCAGCTCTCGCCCAAGCCCGCACGTCGTGGCCCGTGCCACACCCGGGAACGCACACTGTTCCTTGGGGCAATCCAGGATGATCAGCCAAAAAATCGACGATGCCCGGTGAGGGCTCACCTTTTTCCCACGGCATGTCCTTTGTTTGGTAGCGTGTTTCCCATTCAGTGTCACTCATACTCAAAAGATTTTTGGTGCGGCCGCGCAGCCGCGAATTGCCGACGGCTCCACTCGCTCCCGAAAGACAGGCGAACTAACCGCATTTCTTGACTTGATGCACCCAACTTTGGTTGGCCAAATACCATTGAACGGTCTCGCGAATTCCCCGTTCGAAGGTATAGCTGGGGGTCCAACCAAGTTCATTCTTGATTTTCGTCGCGTCAATTGCATAGCGCCGGTCGTGCCCAGGCCGGTCTTTGACGAACGAAATGAGCTGCCGCGAGTTGCCGCCGAGTTCGGGTGACAATTGATCCATCAAAGAGCAGATGAGTTCAACGATGCGCAAATTCGGCCACTCATTGTTGCCGCCAATATTGTAAGTTTCGCCCGAACGACCCCGCGACAAAACTCGCCAAAGCGCTTCGACATGGTCTCGAACGTAGAGCCAATCGCGCACGTTCATGCCATCGCCATAAATAGGAATGGGGCGCCGTTCCAAAACATTCCCGATGATGACAGGGATTAGTTTCTCGGGAAACTGATAAGGTCCGTAGTTGTTGGAGCAATTTGTAATCACCACCGGCAGTCCGTAGGTGTGATGGTAGGCTCGGACCAGAAGGTCACTGGAAGCCTTGCTGGCCGAGTAAGGAGAGTTCGGAGCGTAGGGCGTGGTCTCAGTAAAATATCCGGTTGCACCGAGACTGCCATAGACTTCATCCGTGGAGATGTGATGGAATCGTTTCCCAGCCAGATCGTTCGTCCAACAATCGCGGCATGCCTCCAAAAGATGAAATGTTCCTACGATATTGGTTTGAATAAAATCGCCGGGACCAGTGATAGAGCGGTCCACATGCGATTCTGCGGCCAGATGCATCACGTGGGTAATGCGGTGTTTATGGACTACATTCCTGACGGAGTTTTTGTCAGCCAGTGACGTTTTTTCAAAAACATACTTTGGATGAGCGCTCACAGCGGCGAGGTTCTCCAAATGCCCGGCATAGGTCAGCGAATCGAGGTTCACCAATCGATTTACTTCGGGGTTGTCGATGACGAGGTGAATCAAGTTTGATCCAATAAAGCCAGCTCCTCCAGTCACAAGTAAGTTCATATTTTCAACGCCGTTGATGGAGCGATAATAAAGTGTTCAATCACGTTTGGCAAAATCAAGTTCGGATAAATCATCAGACTGTTTGCTAATAACCATTCCTGCGGAGGTCATGGCAATTCATTTCGCGCCACCTCCAAGTCTCAGGTCTTCCGTGGTCACTCTTTCTCGGTTCGAGTCGAGGATTTCAAACTTGTGGAATTGAACTCAGTTGCGGTTGAATGCGCCTTCAATGGAACCTTTTGATCGAACCGATCCAGCCGGTCAACCATTTCGCCGCCGAAAGCGCACGACGGGAAGCGGCCCTTTACTGGAGCGCGAAAGGCCTGGTATCGAAACTCCACAAACTTACGGTGTTTGTGACGGTATGACTGAGGCGCTGGTCCATTTCCTCATCATTTTTACACCGTGGGCCTTCGGAACAACGGAGTTATGGTCCATCTGGACAATGAACATTGCTGCTTATGCTCTTGGGGGCTTGCTCTTCATAAAATGGTTGATTCGTTGGCGGACAGGATTTGAGTTAATCCGATGGGGAAAGGAATCTCGGACCGGAGAAATCCTGGCCATTCGTGAGAAGAGTTTTCGGGTTTTCACGCTTGCTCTCGCTGCCTTGACGATCATGGTGTTGACCTACTGTCTGGTCAGCGCATCGAACGCTCGGGCGACCTATTTGTCCGGACAGCAGCGCTTCGAATATCACGATTACATCCGGTGGTTACCTCACAGCTACGATAGCACCAGCACTTGGAATGCTCTTTGGAGCTATCTTGCCATGGCGCTAGTCTTTTGGGCGATCCGAGATTGGACACTGGGAAGAACCAGCCGGGAACTTCGCGAAACTCAGCTGGAAAATCGAGCGGCGCAGCCAGGTTTCTCCACCTCGGCATTCGGACCAGGGTTTTCTTCGCCTCCTCAGCCGAGGCAGCGTGAGTCGATCATCGTACCCTCGAGGCTGCGTCGCCTCCTCTGGGTGCTCTGCATCAACGGCGCATTGGTTGCCCTCGAAGGGATTTTGCAACGTCTGGACGGCACCAACAAACTTCTGTGGCTCGTCGAGCCACGTTTCAACAACACTGCGGAAAGCCAATTCGGCCCTTACGCGTATCGTGCCAATGCGGCCGCCTATCTGAATTTGATTTGGCCAGTTTGCATCGGTTTTTGGTTCGCCTTAAACAATCATGCGAGTCTCAACAATGCTTCTGGGCGGCGGCTGGGTGCGGGGAGTCATGTCATGCTCCTGCCTTGCGCGGTCGTTATGGCGGCCTCATCGATTATCACAACGAGTCGTGGAGGGGCTTTGACCACGCTCGCCATGATGTTAGGAGCTACGGGAGTCTTCTTGGCGACGACTCGACGCGAGAGTACGCTCTTGCGAGCCAGCATTCTCGGGACATTCGTGGTGATCTTGGGATTGGCTGGCTACCTCGGATGGCAGCAACTGCGACCAAGACTTGAGATGGCGCCTCTTGACGAGGTGGGGCAACGATCTGAAATTTATAAGAATGCCGGGGTCGTTTCGCGGGATTTTCCTCTCTTTGGAACGGGCCCCGGAACCTTTGGGTCAATTTACCAACTATACAAAGATCCGATTCAGGTTTGGGCAGCATACGCGCACGACGACTGGCTCGAAACACGAATCACTTTTGGTTGGGCTGGCTTCAGTCTGATTCTCGGGATGCTAAGCCTTGTGTTATTGGGGTGGTTCTTTGGCGAAGGGATATCAAGTCCGCCGGGATTCGTAGCGATGATATGGCTTTCTCTTGCCGGTTGCCTGCTCCACGCCAAGTTCGATTTTCCATTTCAGATTCATTCCGTTTTGCTCTTGTTCATCCTGTTTTGTTCGCTCTTGTTTTGCTTGTCTCGGAAGAATAGCACTCCAGCGAGAACGCGACTACAACACCCTAGCGGCGGGTGACTGAATTCGGTGAGGCGACCGCCGCACAAATTAAATAAAAAACCGGGTTTCTAAGTCAGGGGATGACCGAGAAACCCGGGGAATTTTCAGAATCAGTACTACTGTAGTTTACGGGGAATATTCGGTCTTGACCGTACAAAACCAAGACCGAAATCTACTGGGCGTTAGCTCAAAGAACAAAACCGACATTTCGCCCTAAAATTAATCTGCCGTAAACCGAAGTCAATAGATCACGCTTCGCTAGGAGTGTCAAGCCATCAAAAAACTTCGACAATAATTCATTTTGGATCAGGACCCTGTCGGTTCGGTGCATGGAGTTCTTTCTTCATTCCAACTTGAAAGCAACTTGGAATCAATCGGTTTTCACGTGGCGACTGAGCTAGAGTCGAGATCTCATGCGCGCCATCATGAGAGCTGTTAAAACCTCGGCGCTTCGCCTTTTTTCATTCAGATTCCTGTTTACAGCCACCTAGTGCTTGTTAGTATCCATAGAACAAACTCACCGATGAAGAAAATTGAGGCGATCATCAAACCATTCAAGCTCGAAGATGTTAAGGAAGCCCTCGCGAGCGTTGGAGTTGAAGGGATGACGATCAGCGAGGTAAAAGGCTTCGGTCGCCAAAAAGGGCACACCGAAATTTATCGCGGTAGTGAATATAAGGTAGATTTTCTCCCTAAGATAAAAATCGAAGTCGTATTGTCCGATGACCGCGTTGCTCCCGCCATTGAGGCTATCGTCAGAGCGGCGAAAACCGGCAAAATTGGAGATGGGAAAATTTTCGTCACTTCGATTGACAACGCTACGCGTATTCGCACCGGTGAAACGGGCGAAGAAGCCATCTGATTAGGATTTCCCCTTCTGTCTTTTTGAGAGAAGTGGTTTTTTGTCGATTAACCTCAAGCAAACCAATCGATCAGTGAGCACAGCGAAAAGCATAATTGAGATGGCTAAGAAGCAAGGGGCCAAGATGGTTGACATAAAATTTGTCGATACCTTTGGCACCTGGCAGCACTTTAGCGTGCCAGTCAGGGAATTCACCGAGGAGGTTTTCGTTGAGGGCTTGGGTTTTGATGGTTCTTCGATTCGGGGTTGGAAGAGCATTGAAGCTAGTGACATGTTGGCCATGCCCGATCCTAACACCGCTTTCATGGACCCCTTTTGCAGCGTGCCCACCTTGAGTTTGACCTGCACCATCGCTGAGACCGGCACCAAGCAGGCTTACAATCGTGATCCGCGAGGCATTGCCCAAAGAGCCGAGAAGCACCTCCAGTCCACCGGGCTTGCCGACACAGCGGTCTTCGGCCCGGAAGCCGAGTTCTTCATATTTGACAATGTACAATATGATCACAAGGCCAACGGGACCTTCTACAGTGTGGATAGCGAAGAAGCCGTCTGGAACACCGGGCGCGATGAGATGCCGAACCTAGGCTACAAGATCCGGCACAAGGAGGGCTACTTTCCGGTGGCTCCCACCGACACTCAACAAGATATCCGCACCGAGATGTGCTTGGTCATGGAGTCTTTGGGGCTCAAGATCGAGCGCCAGCATCACGAAGTGGCAACCGCAGGCCAGGCGGAGATTGACTATCGGTTTGATACTTTGATCAAAGCTGCTGATGCCATGATGGTTTATAAGTATGTGATCAAGAATGTAGCTAAAAGGCATGGTAAGACCGTCACACTCATGCCCAAGCCTCTCTTTGGAGACAATGGCTCCGGGATGCACACGCACCAGTCTCTCTGGAAGAAGGGCAAGCCGTTGTTTGCTGGCAACGAGTATGCGGGTTTAAGCCAGATGGCCCTCTACTACATTGGCGGGATTCTAAAGCACGCCAAAGCCTTGTGCGCCATTTGCAACCCGACCACCAACTCCTACAAGCGTTTGGTGCCTGGCTATGAGGCACCGGTCAACTTGGCCTATAGTTCACGCAACCGGTCGGCGGCCATTCGCATTCCCACCTACAGCGAGAACCCCAAAGCTAAGCGCATCGAATATCGGCCGCCCGACCCATCCGCCAATCCATACCTGGCCTTTGCCGCGATGCTGATGGCTGGTTTGGACGGTGTTCAAAACAAGATTGAGCCTGGCGAGCCTTTGGACAAGAACATCTACGAGTTGCCCCCGGAGGAGTTGAAGAAGGTGCCCAACGTGCCCGGCAGCTTAGGTGAAGCATTGGACTGTTTAGAAAAAGACCACGACTTCCTTCTTAAAGGCGACGTCTTTTCCATGGACTTCCTGGACATGTGGGTTAGCGCTAAGCGCAAGGAGCACGATGCTTTGCGCCTGCGGCCTCACCCATACGAATTCTGCCTCTACTACGACGTGTAGAACGAATTTTCTTTCGAGAGCACCTCTCCCGGTGAGGTGCTCTTCTTGAGCGAAACATCGATAATGGCCTGTTTTTCGAGAAAAACCGAGAGTGAATAACTCGTGAATAAGAGTTAATATGTTGTCCTAGCAAAGGGTGGGTGCTTGGACTAAGAACTCCGCGGCCAATCCGTCCGAGATAATCAGGGTTCGGGATGAGTTTCACCGAACGAATGACCGTGGGATAGGTTGTGCTTAACTAGTTTGTAATCAGAATGATATGTCGAAGTCAAAACACCGGAGTTGTCCAGTCGGAAGAACAAGCCCTCGCGTGGACAGTTCGGCTCCTTGGCGCGATGCAAGCGGCTGTAAAAAAGCATGTTACGAACATGTGGCAGAGCGAAGTGAATAAATCGGTTCAACTCAGTCAAGCGGGAATAGAATCGTAATGCAAACTTCTGCTGAAAAAATTTGGGCTATGGCGCAAGAGCAACTGCGCACCATGCTTAATTCGGATATTTACAATCTTTGGTTCGCCCCGATTCAGGCCTTAACGTCTGACGCTAACTCGATTAGTCTGAAAGTTGCGAACGACTTCTGCGAACTCTGGCTTAAAGACAATTACTTGGGCTTGATTCAGGATGTCCTGATGCACGCCTCAGGACAACAATTGAAAGTGAGTTTTCAGGTGGGAGCTCACTTACCGACCAATGAGGGTCCAGAGTTGAAGATAGAAAAAGCCAAAGAAGTCGAAGAAATAGACCGGAACAACGGCAATCGGGACGTTCTGTTCAATCCCAAAAACACGTTCGACACATTCGTTGTTGGTAATAACAATAATTTTGCCCATGCCGCCGCTCTGGCGGTCGCCCAGTCCCCAGGCAAGTCCTATAATCCCTTATTTCTTTATGGGGGGGTAGGTCTTGGGAAAACTCACCTGCTCCATGCCATCGGGCAATACGTCGTCAGCCACAAAAAGGGCGCGCGCGTGGCCTATTTGTCATCCGAAAAGTTCACCAATGAATATATCGACGGGATCCAAAACAATCAGCTAGCTCGCTTTCGGAAAAAGTACCGTGCGACCGATGTTCTGTTGATCGATGATATTCAATTCCTTTCAGGAAAAGAGCGAATCCAGGAGGAGTTTTTCCACACATTCAATGCCTTGCACGAGACGCATCGGCAGATCGTCCTTACTTGTGACCGGCCGGCCGGAGAGATTCAAAACCTCGAGAATCGTTTAGTCTCCCGATTTGAATGGGGTCTCGTCACTGATCTGCAACCTCCCGATGCGGAGACTCGCGTTGCCATTCTTCGAAAAAAAGAAAAATTGATGGGAGTTGAGCTCCCGGATGACATCCTCAACTTCTTGGCCCACCGGATAAGGTCTAACATTCGTAGGTTGGAGGGTGCTCTCATCCGTGTGGCATCCTATGCGTCGCTCACAGGAAAAAAACTGAGCGTCGAGATGGTGGAAGCATTGCTGCGCGATGTGCTTCATGAAGAGGGGCGCTTCGCCATTAATATCGAGGTGATTCAAAAGAAGGTCGCGGAACATTTCGACATCCGGCTGGCGGATATGACGAGCAAGAGGCGTCCCGAAAACATCGCTTTCCCTCGACAGGTCGCCATGTTTCTTGCACGCCAGTTGACCGAGAG
The DNA here is from genome assembly GCA_009695265.1 of Pedosphaera sp. GTDB lineage: Bacteria > Verrucomicrobiota > Verrucomicrobiia > Limisphaerales > SIBE01 > SIBE01. Next base: position 11,215 of record SIBE01000051.1, read on the forward strand.
TTCACTCAACAACATTGGCGAGGCCTTTGGCGGCCGCGATCACGGGACGGTTCTCCATGCGTGTCGCTTAGTTAAAGATCGGATGGAAATCGATTCGAACGTACGGCAGGTCGTTAATTACTTGGAAAAGCAGTTGCAAAGGTAACCGAAGATTTCAAATTGATCTTTGAGATTTGCCATGCCTGTCATTCAAGTCCAAGGCTTGACTAAAGCCTACCGCACTTACAAAAAGCGGCCGGGCTTCGTCGGGGCTGTTCAAGGGTTGTTTCATCGCGAATACGAAACATTACTCGCGGCCAACGATGTAACGTTTTCAGTCAACGAAGGAGAACTGGTCGGCTTTCTTGGGCCCAATGGAGCGGGAAAAACCACCACTCTTAAGATGCTGGCTGGACTGTTGTATCCGACCCGAGGGACAGCCCAAGTTCTTGGTTACGTCCCGTGGGAGCGCAAAGATGGTTATCGCCGCCAATTTTCTTTGTTGCTCGGGCAAAAGAATCAGCTTTGGTGGGATTTACCAACTCGAGAGTCTCTGGAACTAAACAGTAAGATCTATGGGATTTCCGGCGCTGTTTTTGAGCGAACCGTGATCGAAATGACCGAGTTGCTCGACGTCAAGGATAAGCTCAACGTGATGGTGCGCGAGCTTTCGCTGGGAGAACGCATGAAGATGGAGTTGATAGCCGCTCTGCTTCATCGTCCGAAAGTCTTATTTTTGGACGAACCCACGATCGGCCTCGATGTCGTCTCACAGAAGAAAGTTCGAGAATTCCTCCAGCATCACAACTCGACGCACAAGACCACTATTCTGCTGACGAGCCATTACATGGCCGATATCCAGGCCCTTTGTCAGCGCGTCATTATCATAGATCGCGGCACGGTTTTTTTCGACGGCCGTCTGGCCGAAGTACTCGACCGGTTTGCGGATTTCAAAGTAGTCACCATTCGATGTGCCGGAGGAGGAAACTGTTCAGCGGCCGATCTCACGAAGTACGGAGAGGTTGTGGAGCAGAATGCAGCCAGCATCAGGTTGAAAGTGAAACGTGATCGAGTCATCCCGGTTTGCAAAGCGTTGCTCGACGAACTGCCGATCAGCGACATTGATATTCAAGAAGTGCCGATTGAAGACATCATCCGACAGATTTTTGCGCGGTGATCAATCAAACTCACCGTGCAAGGTTTGGCCTTGGGCGCATTCCAACCAAGCACGGTGATTCGGCGTGAACCGAGAGAGCCCAGGCAATACCATCCAAGTCAAACTTTATGGGTTGCCACAAAGCGTGCTATGCGGTCAGTGGCAATTTGAATTTGGTCCAGTGCGGTGGCAAAACAGCATCGTAAATAGCCTTCTCCGCTCAGCCCAAAAGCGCTTCCGGGAACACAAGCGACTTTTTCTTTTTCCAGCAGTTTCAAAGCAAATTCCTTTGAGCTCAGACCCGTTGATTTGACACAAGGAAAGGCGTAGAAAGAGCCGCGCGGCAGGTGGCACGGGAGGCCCATGGCATTGAAAGCCCCGACGATGAAATTCCTCCGGACACGATACTGCTCGCGCATTTCGGCGGTATCCTCTTCTCCATGAAGGATCGCTTCCAACGCCGCCTCTTGGCTGATAATACTGGCGCAGAGCATCGAATACTGATGTATCCGCATCATCGCCTCGATAAGTTCCACAGGACCGCAGGCGTAGCCGATGCGGAATCCCGTCATCGCATAAGCCTTGGAAAAGCCATGTAAGAAGATGGTTCGTTCACGCATGCCGGGCAGTGATGCGATGCTGACGTGTTCGCCTTCGAACGTTAGTTCGGAATAAATCTCATCCGTAATGACGAGAAGATTATGCTTCAACACGACATCGGCGATCTGCAGAAGCTCAAGCCGCGTCATGGTTCCGCCCGTGGGATTCGTCGGAAAATTTAAGAGCAAGACTTTGCTGCGAGATGTGATCGCCCGATCGATCGCCTGCGCCGTGACGGCAAACCCGTTGTCCGCGTTGCACGAAATTGGAACAGGAACCCCATGAGCCAAGGCGACACTCGGGGAATAGCTGACGTAACAGGGTTCATGGTAGAGCACCTCATCGCCAGGGTTGATCGCCGCTCTCAAAGCGATATCCAATGCTTCGCTCACTCCAACGGTGATGAGGATTTGCCCGATGGGATCGTACTCGATGCCAAAGCTCTTCTTCAGATGAGTGCTGATGGCTTGTCGCAGCTTCAAGAGGCCAAGATTGGAAGTGTAACTCGTCTTTCCTCGCTCCAAGGCGTAAATGGCCGCTTCGCGAATGTGCCACGGCGTGACGAAGTCTGGTTCGCCGACGCCTAATGAAATCACGTCGGCTCGATTCTGGACAATGTCGAAGAATTCTCGAATGCCCGAACGCGGAATATCACGAACATGGTGCGCGATGAATTGTTTGGCTTGGAAAGGTGAGGCCATAGGAATGGAGGTACACAAATTTCGCGCCGACAACGGAAAACCACGTTGCCGACGCGAGAAATTTAGGCTGCGGCTTGGTCGTGTTTGCGACGGATGATCGGCTTGGCTTCTTCTAACACGACGGGCCGCGTGATTTTAATCGACAGAATGTCGTCGCTGCCAGGAACGTCGTACATTACGTCGAGCATCAACCTTTCCAAAAGGCCACGCAGCGCACGAGCTCCAGTTCCCTTCTTGAGAGCTTGGGCTGCTAGCTCTCCAAGCGCATCTGGAAGGAACTCCAACAGCACTCCTTCCATGGCCATCAGTTTGGCGTACTGTTTTGTGAGAGCATTTTTCGGCTCGGTCAAAATGGACATCAATTGAGATTCTGTTAGCTCTTCAAGCACTGTCACCATGGGCAACCGACCAACGAATTCAGGAATGAAACCGTAGCTAAGCAGATCTTCCGGCTCCACGTCTTGCATGATGGCGTTACGATCCAAGTCAGCGACGTTATGTTCTCGGTCGATCGCTCCGAAACCCATCACGCGGTTGCCTGCACGTCGCTGGATAATCTTTTCCAAGCCGACGAATGCTCCTCCACAAATAAATAAAATGTTGCTCGTATCGACTCGAATATACTCCTGCTGCGGATGTTTGCGACCTCCCTGGGGGGGGACATTGCAGATCGTTCCCTCTAGAATCTTGAGCAAAGCTTGCTGGACGCCTTCTCCGGACACATCGCGGGTGATTGATACATTCTCGGTCTTTCGAGCAATCTTATCGATTTCATCGATGTAAACGATTCCCATCTGGGCGCGCTTCACATCGTAGTCTGAATTCTGGAGGAGGCGCAGGATGATGTTCTCGACATCTTCACCCACGTAGCCCGCTTCGGTGAGAGTGGTTGCATCCGCGATAGCAAAGGGAACATCCAAGATCCGAGCGAGAGTCCGAGCCAGCAATGTCTTGCCCGAGCCCGTCGGACCTACTACCAGGATGTTGCTCTTCTCAATTTCCACCTCTGCATTGCGGTCCACCATCAACTCATCAGTTCCTTCGCGGCTGGCCAGAATCGCTCCCTGCTGAACTCGCTTGTAATGGTTGTGGACAGCGACAGCCAGGGTCTTTTTGGCGTGGTCTTGTCCGATGCAGTGCAAATCAAGCTGGCGCCTGATTTCGGCAGGCTTGGGAATCTTTAACTTGATCGTGTTCTTTTTACTCTCAGCGCGGAGTTCTTTGTCGAGAACATTTTTGCAGACGATGATGCAGCTGTCGCAAATATAAACCCCGGGTCCTTGAATGAGCTTCTTAACCTCGGCATGAGATTTACCGCAAAAACTACACAACGTTAGCTGCGATGGACGCGCCATACATTAGTCTTTCTTTTCGACGTCTCCCTTTTCAACCAACCCAGGAATTTCCTTGCGTGACTGGACCACCTCATCCACCAGGCCATACGCTTTGGCTTCTTCGGAGGTCATAAAATTATCGCGATCGCAATCCTTCTCGACTTGCTCGACTGGTTTGCCGGTGTGCTTGGAGATGATGCCATTCAAGCGCTGCTTCAGGCGCAGCATGTATTTAACGCGAATTTCAACATCGCTCGCGGCACCTTCTGCCCCGCCCAAGACTTGGTGAATCATGATGTTTGCGTTCGGGAGAGCATAACGCTTCCCTTTGGTGCCACCGCACAGTAGCACCGCACCCATGCTGGCGGCTTGGCCAATGCAGTAAGTGTTCACATCGCATGTCATAAACTGCATGGTGTCGTAAATCGCCAGACCCGCAGTCACGCTGCCCCCTGGAGAATTGATGTAAAGGTGAATATCTTTCTTCGGATCGGCCATCTGCAAGAACAGCAGCTGGGCAATAATCACGTTCGCCACCATGTCGTCCACCGGAGTGCCCAGAAAAACAATTCGATCAACGAGCAACCGAGAATAAATGTCATAGCCGCGTTCGCCACGTCCGGTCTGTTCGACAACCATTGGAACTAGAAAATTTTGCATCATGAAAAAACTTTATCGACTAGAATTTCAACGTAGCGAATCAAGCTCATTTCGTCAAGAGCGGGTTATCCGTGGATTTGATACAATCACTCCGTTTTTGGCTCACGTTGACACCTGCCAGAGCCGCTGCTAGGTTCCGCGTTCCTGAACGACATAGCAATGGATTACAAAAACACACTCAACCTTCCTAAGACCGACTTTCCTATGAAAGCCGATCTGGTGTCGCGCGAACCCCTGCGCCTCGAAAAATGGCAAGCCAGCCGACTGTACCAGCGAATTCAAGCCAACCGAGCTTCGGCTGAAAAATTTGTCCTGCACGATGGTCCGCCCTTTGCGAACGGTGACGTCCACATTGGCACAGCTCTAAATAAGGTTCTGAAAGACATAATTGTCAAATACCAGACCCTCAGGGGGAAGAACGTTCCATACGTTCCCGGTTGGGACTGCCATGGGTTGCCGATTGAATTCAAAGTGACTCAGGAAATGCGCAAGGCCGGTGACATGAACGCTGACCCAGTCACCATTCGAAAAGCTTGCGAAGCTTACGCGCACAAATATATCGATATTCAAAGAACACAATTCAAGCGTCTCGGAGTCTTGGGAGATTGGGAAAACCCTTATTTGACGCTCGACAAAAGATACGAAGCAGCTGAACTCCGCCTTTTTGCGGACATCGTCGAGAAAGGCTTTGTCTATCGCGGAAAAAAACCGGTTTATTGGAGCATTCCTTGCCGCACCGCATTGGCTGAAGCAGAGGTGGAGTACAAGGATCATGTCAGCCGGAGCGTTTTTGTGAAGTTCCCGGTGGTTGGGCACCCGAACACCTTTCTCCTCATTTGGACTACGACTCCGTGGACATTGCCGGCCAATCTGGCCGTCGCGTATAATTCCACCTTCAGCTACTCCTTGGTGCACACCAACGCAGAAAGCTATATCCTCTCTACGATGCTGCTTTCAAGCGTTGCAGAAAAATGCAACTGGGGAGGCTATGAGATAATTCGGAGCTTGGATGGCGACCATCTCAACCAGATCGAGTACCACCACCCTTTCATCGCGCGCCAGGGGCGACTGTTGGCCGGCGATAGCTTTGTTGAAAACACGACTGGCACTGGCTTCGTCCACATCGCGCCAGGGCACGGCCTTGAGGATTATGGACTGGGTCTGCAACATCATCTTCCAGTCTACTCTCCCGTGGATGATGACGGACGGTTCACGCACACTAGCGATCTGCCTTCTGAGCAGCAGATGCCGTCCGAGTTTCTTGGGAAATCGATCTTGGAAAAAAATGGGAAAAGCGACGCCAACGAGTCGGTCCTTCACGTGCTGCGCGAAAAAACTATGCTCGTCCACGAGGAAGATTATCTCCACAGCTATCCCCATTGCTGGCGCAGCAAGACTCCGGTGATTTTTCGAGCCATGGATCAGTGGTTCATCAAAATCGATCATCACAATTTCCGACTCTCTGCCCTCGATGAAATCAATCGGGTGAACTGGATTCCGGATTGGGGAAAAACCCGCATCGAAGCCGCGGTTAAATCGAGACCAGACTGGTGCATCTCCCGGCAACGAACATGGGGTGTGCCAATCCCCGCTTTCTACGATGCGAGCGGCAAGGCCATCCTCGACGTAACTATTGTTCGCAACACGGCTCGCCTAGTCCAGATGCACGGCTCGCATATATGGTTCGAGCAATCCGTTGCTGAATTGTGGAAAGCTGTGAAACCGACGGATTGGGCCAGTGCTGAACCCGTCGCCAAATCAAACGATACTCTCGATGTCTGGATCGACTCCGGCTCCTCCTCGCGTGCTGTTCTGATGCAGCGAGAAGAATTACAACGCTCAACTCTTTACCCTCAACCTTCAAATAGCACATGGCAGGCCGACATGTACCTTGAAGGCAGCGACCAGCATCGTGGTTGGTTTCAATCGTCATTGCTACTCTCCTTAGCCGGCAACGGAACTGCCCCTTTCAAGACTGTGCTCACCCATGGCTTCATGGTGGATGCCGATCGGGAGAAGATTTCCAAGAGCAAACAGGGGCAAGGCGGCTACGAAAAGCCGCAAACTTCCGACGCTTATATTAAGAAGTACGGTGCCGACGTCGTTCGTCTATGGGTGGCTTCGCAGGATTTCCGTAATGACATCGTTGTCAGTGAGGAGCGAGTTAATAAGGTGGGCGAAACTTATCGTTTGCTTCGTAATACGCTCCGATATCAGCTTTCTAATCTCTACGACTTTCAACCCGAAAACCATGCCAACCTGGATCAAGAGCTGACAGGGTTGGATCGCTGGATTCTCGGCGAATTTGCGGAGCTTCAAGCTGAGGTTATCGCGGCATACGAAGCCTGCGAGTTTCACGTCGTCTATCAGAAAGTCAGCCAGTTCGCCGCAGTCGAGCTTTCAGCAATCTATCACGATATCGTCAAGGACCGCCTCTACACTGGCTCAGCGAATTCCCGCCGTCGGCGCTCGACGCAGACAGCGCTTCATCGAATGGTTATCGGCCTCTGCCAAATGCTTGCACCGATGCTTGCCTTTACGACGGACGAGGCATGGGAGTTTGTCCCAGGCCAAGTGGTTGATTCGGTGCATTTGATCCATTGGCCCACGCCGAGTTTCGTACGTTCCGGTGCGGAACAACAGACGTGGAAGAATTTATTTAGCATTCGCGAACTAGCGTTGCCAGAGCTCGAGAAGGCGCGCCAGGCAAAAGTCATCGGAAAAGCTTTGGAAGCCAAGATCGCCCTTTCCGGACACTCTGATGCCGACCTCATGGTCACCGCTGTGGCTCATAGTGATGCGCTCCGTGAACTGCTCAACGTCTCGCAGATCGAGGTTAGAACGTTTGTTTCAGCCGAGATTCAGATTCATGTCGCCCATGCCGACGGGAAAAAGTGCGAGCGTTGTTGGCATTGGGAAACCGACATCGGTTCGAATCCGGATCATCCAACGATTTGCAACCAATGCGTGGCGGCAGTAAAAGAAGGTTTCCATGGAAACTAATTGCCGCGGCTCACAGCAGATTGATTTTGCCGGATGCACCAATCATTTTGAAGTGGTGGGTCGGGTGGGGTTCGAACCCACGACCAACGGCTTAAAAGGCCTTCGCTCAATATCGTTATTACCCTTTGTTTGCAATGTGTTTGTGTATGTCTAAAAACGGTTGCCTTATCAGTTGACACAATTGGACGGTCTTGAAACAATGCTGGCCAATGAGAACCAATCGAGTTTGGCAGCAGTCGGGAGCATCCAAAAACAGTGTCCGCGACCGGTTCAAAATATCCGAATTCACCAACCCGCGCACCTCCTCGAAGTCTTGGAGAGTAGCAGGAATTAAGCGTGACGGCGGGAGGGTCAGGGAAAACTTCTTTGACGTGACGGCTGCGCGTTGTCGCCAAGTAGAACTGCAAATGGAGTGGCTAGCCCGGCAGACAGACACATCAGTCCGAGCGACCAAATTGACGGAAACTCAACTGCGGTTGGCCGAGGTAGCCTTTAACAAACTCGACACCGACGATGACCTATTGTCCGCCGTCGATTATTGGCGCAAGCACGGTAAAAAACATTCCGTTGCTGAGTCGCCACGGCTTGATGATGCAAAAAAGGAGTTCTGCGGCTGGCTCGACGCGACGCAATCACTTCGCGACCGAACCAAGAGCAACCTAAGAACTCGGGTTAATGTGTTCGTCAACCTTCTGGGAAACCACCGCATCGCGGATGTGACGCCGGAAATTGTCGAAGGTTTCTTGGACAAGAGATTCATATCCCCGGCATCAAAAGACAATGACCGCCGAGCTATCTCAAGGTTTTTCTCCTGGTGCATCGAGCGGCCTCGACGGTGGGCGGCGTCTAATCCTTGTCGCGACGTGCATGTCGAGAAGGGGGAGAAACCACCGCCATCAGTTCTTGATGTTGAAGCGTGCCGGAGACTCCTGGTTGAAGCGCAACGCTACAAAGACGGGAGGCTTGCTCTATACGTCGCGGTTTGCCTGTTCGGTGGGCTTCGACCGTTCGAGACTTCGCGGCTTACGTGGGGGGCCGTGAATATCACCGACGGTGAAATCCGGTTGGAGGCCAGCCAGACCAAGACGGGCAGGCCGCGTGTTGTTTCTATTTGCCCGACGTTGCGCGCCTGGTTGGCAGCATACAGCGGCCAGGAGTTCTATCCGTCGAACTGGCGCAAAGATTTCGACGCTATCAAAACTGCGGTTGGCTACGGAACACCCACGGAAGAGAATCCGGACCTCAAGCCGTGGCCGGAAGATGTGTTGCGCCATACGGCAGTCAGTCATTACTTCCGAAATTGTGGGTCCTACGGCCAGACCGCCGAGCAATTCGGAAACTCTGAGGCAATCATCAAGCGCCACTATCAAGGCAGGGTTTCGAGCGACGACACGAGGCGTTTTTTTGCGCTGGTCCCATTTGAAAGGAGCGAATATGCCACGAGCTGACATCAAGTTTTACTCGGCTTGGGAATATCTCGGACCTTTTGTGATGAAGCTGATTGATCGGGCGGCCAAGAAGCCGGGTTACAAACCGATAGGCTACTGGTCGATCCACGCCGTGATCGTCGTTGCGATAAACCCGAGCACGTTGAAAGCGTCATTGAGGATTCCTGGGGCTGGCGAGTTGTCGAAACTGTTCGCGGAGTTTTACGCCGACCGACCCGACCTCACCATCGAGTTGATGACCGTCATCAGGGCGAAGTGGAACGACGTCAGCATCGCCGCGAAGGTTCAGAAGGAGTGTCTCACCAAAGTTTGGCACACCCGGCCCAAACATAGAGTGAAGGGGGAATTCACCACCGATGCAAAGGATGATTCGATTCGGTTCAAGGTTGATCCACGACTTAAGCCGAAGGCAACCGAGGCAGTCAAAAAAGCGCGGCTGCGTGTGAGACTGCCAACCCATGAGCGGTTCGGAACTACGCCGGAATTGCGGGCGGCTCTTCGCGTCCTGCGGGATGAGGGTTTCGATGTTGGCGATGGCCAATAGAAGCCTTCTTGTCAATTTCTTAAAAGGGACAAACCGTAGGCAACATGTCCCCTTAATTCCTTCGCATTGTGCCCTATTGCGTCTGAAAGTGAGCGCATGTCAGAGACTCACACTTCAGCAAGATTGGCCACTCTCGATGAGCTGGCCAAAACGACAATCCCAGCGTTTCTATCTCCCGTTCCAAGCGGAGGTACTTTAAGGTCTTGGTTCGATTCGGCCAAAATTCCAAGGTTCAAAAGCAACCCCTTGGCGAAGAGGGGCGGGGGACCGGTCTTTTATTCTGTAAGCGCGGTTGAAAAGTTCCTCCGCTCTCGAACCTTGCCAGGGAAGGGGGTTGAATGATCACCACCACAAAAGAAAAAGGCCCGCTTGCTGGCGAGCCCCTTACCCGAACTAATGCGCCAGAAATTTACTCGCATCCGGCCTGGAGGTCAATCATCGCCTGGCCAGTAATCGCGCCAATGCAGGCTGTGAAGTGGATGCTTTCTTGGACGGTATGGCACATCGAGGCGGGAATCATCGCCGTTGTCGAATG
>SIBE01000052.1 GCA_009695265.1 Pedosphaera sp.
TCTGCGGATCCCCCAGAGCCGGACCCCCAATTCCCGATCGACTCCGACCCGATGCCAGACTACCAGAACGTGATAACCGACGGATCTTGAACACGATCAGTACTCACCATCGCGTCTCAATATTGCTAAAAACACCTCCATCAGCCTCCATTTTCCCCTCTTTCGGCCTCAACCCACTCTCCAGCCCACCGTATGTCGGTTGCCAGCCTCTAAATACCCTTGCTACCGCCCGTTGACGGGTGGAATGTGGCTGAAATTTACCCGAATCAATAATAAACCAAATCTTCCTAATCGCGGAGCGTCAAGCAAATTCCTGTCAATCTTTGTCCGGGAGCTCCCGCCCACGGCTAACGAGCCCGGGTACGGCTGATGCTGGGAGACCGTGCTGTTGGTCTAAGCCAGCAAATAACGAAACAAGGAGTCGTCACCATTATGAGAACCTGCAAATGCTTTTTCCTTTGGATAATTCTCTGCATTCCCAACCTTTTTGGGCAGGCGCCCCGGCAAGAATGGATTGCCTTTGACGGAAAAGTGAAAGCCGGAACACCAATCCAAGCGGTGGTCTTGAAAACCTCCAAGGACGGGACCACCTACGAATTGCGTGTCCCGGGTGTTTGGCTGGAGACAACCACCTATGCGGGCAGATCCTTCACGCGTCTGCTACTGCCCGCCGTTCAGTTGTCTGGCCAGGGATTTCCGCAAAGAGCGGGTGAGCGGGGATGGTTTGATTTTCCAGCGGAAACGGGCCAGCCGTTGCGCGATCCCGACGCTTTTGTGAATGGCCTCGGGGTTGGCATACCCAAACCGATCTTCCCCGAAGCGGCGCTGAGGCAAAAGCCGCAGACTGCCACGGAGATGGAAAAACTTGGAATCAATCCCGCCGGGGCGCGACCAGGGATTCCGGCGGTGCGCGGATTCGTGGCGGTGTCGCGCGCCAACCAGAAAGGGGATCTTGATTTGCAGTTTAGTGGTGGAAGCATGACGCTACAATTACCGTTTCCCCTGGCTCCGGCGGGATTTGAGGGATCGGACCAAATCCGTGTCGATAACAACGGTTACATCCCACCCCAACTCATTGATGAAGAGTTTTATGGCAGTTTCAAAGGCGCTTATCGCGGCACGGAATTACCTCTGAGCGAAGTCAGTGGGGCCGGCGCCGGCTTCGCGACTGTTGAAACCCATGTTCCCCTGGTTGAAGTCGCCAATCCGCAAGTCATCAAAGTTTTCACGAACCTGGTGGTTTCCGTCAAGCACCTGAAGGGAACGGAAGATTTCGATTGCCCAATTAGTTGGGACGCGTGGACCTGCATTTTCCCATTCATCAATGGAGCGGCCTTACGTGAAAGTTTCACCGTCAAAGGCTTGTCTATCGAGAAATCCCGGAGCGCCCATTATCTAATCGTCACCCCAAAAGAGTATCGTTCCGACCTGAACGCCTTTGCTCTCTGGAAGCAGTCCAAAGGCTTAAATGTGGATTTCGCGTATATGGGAACAGCGGCGGGCAGTGATGTCGCGCCAGATCGCACCGCGATCGACGCCTATTTGGAAGCGTACTTCCGCAAAAACTATTGTCACGGTGTTTATGTCCTGCTGATCGGCGATGTGGATGTGATCCCGAGTGGGCGGTCCACCAGAGTTACGGGCGGTCCAGATGGCGCGGATGCGGATTCAGATCACGTTTACGAGGTGCTGGGGAACGATCGGTTTCCGAGTCTCTACGTCGGGAGACTTTCCATCAACTCTTCCGCGGAGCTCAAAGTGCAGCTCCAGAAAATTCTGAGTTACGAACGGGACCCAGCTCCCGGGGACTGGCCGACCAAGGCGACGCTCGCCGCTAATAGCCAAAATGATGATGCGAGCATGGGTGTGAGCGCTTCCTTCCCGAGCAAGTATGCAGCAGCGGTCAATGCCATTGCGAGTTATGGCAGCTATTCATCGCCTCCCACTTTCCAAAAACTGCACGCGGGCGCGGCCTCCGCGGCGGTGGTTCGAGCCGTGAACGCGGATGTCATCAGCGCGGTCAACGAAGGCCGCGGGCAGGTGCTTTATCGCGGTCACGGGGGTGGCACAACCTGGACATCCGGTTGGGATGGCTCGAGCAGTTCGGGAACTCCCTTCAGCGCGAGCGCGCACCTTCCCCTGCTCAACAACAAAATCTATCCGATTGTGTATAGCATCGCCTGTCAGAACGGACGGCTGCGCAACACGGAAGCGATCAGCGAATCATGGATGAGCAGAACCAATGGGGGAGCGGTGGCGCACTTTGGCGCCAGCGTCAATTCCTGGACGGATGAAAATCACGAGCGGGCCAAGGGAATCTTTCGCGCCCTGTACGAATCCGGCTTCACTCGTTTGGGGCCTGCCCTGGCTGAGGCGGAACGTATTTCCCATTCGGTGACAGGAGGCGGAGACGCGTGGGACAGCAATACCTTCGCTTATAATCTGCTGGGCGATCCAGAGTTGACGGTTCGGAAAAAGACTGTGTTCCGTTTCAACCTGGTCGGTTTGATCACGAACCTCAACACCACCGCTGTCATCCGAGTTCGTGACGAACAAGGTGCCACGCCTGAAAACAGCTTCGCATTTGTGACGCTGCATGATGGTTCTGTTTTGAACGGGTTTGCGAACGTGAATGGGGACGTGGTTTTGAACGGAACCACCCCCAGCCAGGTGGCTTTCGTCGATTTACAAGCAGACGGTTATAAAGCTGGCCGTGTAGCCAACCCAAAACCAGTCCGTCAGTGGATCGCGTTGGACCCCAACGCGACCCCAGGCTCGCCGATTACCAGCTCTCTCTCCGCGGTCACCCAGAGCAACACGATTGTGAAGCTTCATATCCCAGGCGTGTGGGTGAATGTGAGTCAATATGGCGGACGCGATGTCGCCACGCTCGAATTTCCAAACCTCTCTTCACTCACCGGCCCCGGGATTCCTCAAAAGCCAGGCGAACGAGGCTGGTTTGATTTTCCGGAGAAGACTGGGATCGCTCCTTTGGCACCAGAACGTTTTCAACATCCATTCGAACAAGGCATCTATCAACCGGTGTTCCCCAAGGCGGCGCTTGGGAAAGCTCCGCGAACCGAGAAAGAGTTGATCGCGGCGGGAGTCGATCCTGCTGGAGCCCGTCCTGGCATTCCGACTCTGCGCGGCTTCCTGGCCGTGGCGCGAGGGACCACGGCCCAGGATATGTCGATAGATTTCGCCAACTCCACTCAAAAGCCGATAACGTTGCCCGCGCCCTTGCGCCCGGCTGGATTCACAGGTTCCGATCAGGCAGTTGAAATCTTCGGCTATGACGCGCCTGAACTGTTCGATGAGGAGTTTTATGCGAAGTTCCCAGCTCCGTATCGAGGACCAGAGAAGCCTTTGGATCGCGCGGGAAGCGTGGGCGCTTTCGGAGTGGCCGAAATGCACATCCCCCTCGCTGAGTTGGTCAGCGCGAATCTGGCAAATGTCTACGTCGATATTTTTGTGAACGTTAAGCACCTCAAAGGGACGGAAGATTTCACCTGTCCATTTAGCTGGGATAGCTGGTATTTCAACATGCCCTTCATCAATGGGCAAGCTTTGCGAGATGCCATGACGGTCAAAGGGATCGCGATTGAAGGTTCTCGCAGTGCACATTACTTGATTCTGACCCCGCGCATTTATCGCAACACTTTGAATGAATTCGCGCTTTGGAAACAAGCCAAGGGATTGAATGTGGACTTTGCTTATGTCGGTGCTGCCGCTGGGGACGATGTGGCGGCGGATCGCAACGCGATCGATGCGTATATTGAAAGTTACTTCAAAGTGAATTATTGCCACGGCGTTTATGTGCTCATTGTCGGGGATGTCGATGTGATTCCGAGTGGGCGCTCGACCCGTGTGGATAGCGATCCGGATGGCAATGATGCGGATTCGGACCACATCTATGAAGTCCTTGGATCGGATCGGTTTCCGAGCCTCTACGTCGGGCGTCTGTCCATCAATTCGGAAGACGAACTAAAAACGCAACTTGCGAAAATTCTCTCTTACGAACGAGCGCCTGCCAGTGGTGATTGGCCGACCAGGACAACATTGGCGGCCAACAGCCAGAATGATGATGGCTCCATGGGAGTGAGCGCTTCCTTCCCGAGCAAATACGCCGCCGCAGTCAATGCCGTGGCTGGGTACGGCGGTTACAGCTCACCACCGACTTTCCAGGTGCTCCACGCAGGGGCATCCTCCGCAGCCGCCACGCGTGCCGTCAATCAGGACGTCGTCAATGCCATCCATGTGGGTCGCGGGATCGTGCTTTATCGCGGTCATGGCAGTGGAACGGGTTGGGTCTCAGGCTGGGATGGTTCGAGCAGTTCGGGCACGTCCTTTTCCCAAGCGCATGTCAATTCTCTGACCAATTCGGCCTACCCGATCGTCTTTTCGATCGCTTGTCAAAATGGACGTCTGCGCAATAACGATGCCATCTCGGAAACCTGGTTGAGCCGGGTCAACGGTGGAGCGGTTGCTCATTTCGGCGCCAGCGTCAATTCTTACACTTCCGAGAATCACGAACGGGCCAAGGGATTATTCCGCGCCTTGTATGAAAGCGGCTTCACCAGACTTGGGCCTGCTTTGGCCGAAGGCGAGAGGATTTCCTATAGCTCGACCGGAGGCGGCTCTGGTTGGGACAATAATACGTTCTGCTACAATCTGCTCGGTGACCCTGAGCTGACAGTGCGCAAGCGTGCCATTCTCCGCTTCAACCTTGCTGCCTTGATCACCAATATCAACTCGGCCGCAGTCATTCGAGTGTTCGATGAGCAAGGCACGCCCGCTCCCGGCAGCTTTGTGCTGGCGACCTTGTTGGACGGACGCACGATCAACGGATTTGCCAATCCCAATGGCGAACTGGCACTGGCGGGAATTCCTGCCTCCCAAGTGGCGACGGTCGATCTGCAAGCAGACGGATACCGAGCCGCGCGGATTTCAAACACCCGACCGACACGCCAATGGATCGCACTTGACCCAAATGCGACTGCCGGCTCGCCGATCACGAGCACGATCTCTGAAGTCACGCAGAGCAACACAATCGTGAAGCTTCATATCCCTGGTGTGTGGGTGAATGTTACCCAGTATGCGGGCAAGGAAGTGGCCACGCTCGAGTTTCCAAACCTTGCGTCATTAACTGGTCCTGGCATTCCTCAGAAACCAGGTGAACGGGGTTGGTTTGATTTTCCCGAAAAGACCGGCATCGCTCCTTTGCCACCCGAACGTTTTCAACATCCGTTCGAGCAAGGCATCTATCAACCGGTGTTCCCCAAGGCCGCACTTGGGAAAGTTCCCCAATCCGAGCGGGAGATGATCGCGGCGGGAATCGATCCCGCCGGAGCCCGTCCTGGCATCCCGACCTTGCGCGGTTTCCTGGCCGTGGCGCGCGGGACCTCCGCGCAGGAACTTTCGATTGATTTCTCCAAATCCACGCAAAAGGTGATTACGTTGCCGGCGCCGTTGCGTCCGGCCGGATTCACAGGATCCGACCAGGCGGCTGAAATCTTCGGCTATGACGCGCCGGAACTTTTCGATGAGGAATTTTACGGGAAGTTCCCCGCTCCGTATCGAGGCCCGGAGAAGCCTTTGGATCGCGCGGGAAGCGTGGGCGCTTTCGGAGTGGCCGAAATGCATCTCCCACTCGTGGAGCTAGTGAGCGCGAATCTGGCGAATTTCTACGTCGATCTGCTCGTGAGCGTTAAACATCTCAAAGGCACGGAAGATTTCACCTGTCCATTTAGCTGGGATAGCTGGCTTTTCAACATGCCCTTCATTAATGGGCAAGCTTTGCGAGATGCCATGACGGTCAAAGGCATCGAGATCGAAGGTTCTCGCAGCGCGCATTACTTGATCCTGACCCAGCGCATTTATCGCAACGCCTTGAATGAGTTCGCTCTTTGGAAACAAGCCAAAGGATTGAATGTGGACTTTGCTTATGTCGGTGCTGCCGCTGGGGACGATGTGGCAGCGGATCGCAATGCGATTGATGCCTATATCGAAAGTTACTTCAAAGTGAATTATTGCCACGGCGTTTATGTGCTTATTGTCGGGGATGTCGATGTCGTCCCGAGTGGGCGCTCGACCCGTGTGGATAGCGATCCGGATGGCAATGATGCGGATTCGGACCATATCTATGAAGTCCTGGGATCGGACCGGTTCCCGAGCCTCTACGTCGGGCGTCTGTCCATCAATTCGGAGGACGAACTAAAAACGCAGCTTGCGAAGATTCTCTCTTATGAACGAGCGCCTGCCAGTGGTGATTGGCCGACCAGGACAACATTGGCCGCCAACAGCCAGAATGATGACGGCTCCATGGGAGTAAGTGCCTCGTTCCCGAGCAAGTATGCGGCAGCGGTTAACGCGGTGGCTGGCTACGGCGGCTACAGTTCCCCGCCGACTTTCCAAGTGCTCCACGCAGGGGCATCGTCAGCAGCGACGACGCGCGCCGTCAACCAGGATGTCGTTAATGCCATCCATGCTGGTCGCGGAATCGTGCTCTACCGCGGTCATGGCAGTGGGACAGGCTGGGTCTCAGGCTGGGATGGTTCGAGCAGTTCGGGCACGTCCTTCTCTCAAACGCATGTCAACTCACTCACCAATTCGGCCTACCCGATCGTCTTTTCCATCGCTTGTCAAAACGGACGTCTGCGCAATAACGATGCCATCTCGGAAACCTGGTTGAGTCGGGCCAACGGTGGAGCGGTTGCTCATTTCGGTGCCAGCGTCAATTCCTACACATCCGAAAACCATGAACGGGCCAAAGGATTGTTCCGCGCGTTGTATGAGGGCGGCTTCACGAGACTCGGGCCCGCTCTGGCGGAAGGCGAAAGAATCTCCTACAGCTCGACCGGTGGCGGCTCTGGTTGGGACAACAATACCTTCTGCTACAACTTGCTAGGCGACCCTGAACTCACCGTGCGCAAGCGTCCCGTTCTCCGCTTCAACCTCGCGGCTTTGATCACGAACATCAATGCGGCGGCGGTCATTCGAGTATTCGACGAGCAAGGCACGGTTGCCCCGGGCAGTTTCGTCCTGGCAACTCTGCTGGACGGGCGCACCATCAATGGGTTTGCGAATCCCAATGGCGAACTGGCGCTGCCAGGAATCCCTGCGTCCCAAGTGGCGACCGTCGATTTGCAAGCAGATGGATACCGGGCCGCTCGGATCTCAAATGCCCAGCCCACTCGGCAGTGGATCGCCTTGGATACAAATGCAAAGCCTGGAACACCAGTTTCCGCCTCCATTGTCGGAATGACGCAAACTGAGACGAGTCTGCGATTGCACATCCCGGGGGTCTGGATCCACATCAGCCAATTTGGCGGAAAAGAAGTTGCCACATTGGAATTTCCAGAATTGGATAAGCTCATCGGTGCCGGTATCCCGCAGAAACCAGGCGAGAGAGGTTGGTTCGATTTTCCGGAATCCACCGGCATCTCGCCTTTGTCACCCGCGCGGTACCAACATCCTTTCGAGCAGGGCATGTTCAAACCGGTTTATCCAAAATCGGCTTTGGGAAAGAATCCCAAGACCGAAAGGGAAATGATCGCGGCAGGGCTTGATCCAGCCGGAGCGCGTCCGGGCATTCCGACGCTGCGCGGTTTCCTGGCGGTGTCTCGCGCCAGCTCCCCAGAGGACCTCAGCATTGACCTTGGCAACTCAACTCAGAAAGAAGTCGCGTTGCCCGCTCCGTTGCGTCCAGCCGGGTTCACGGGCTCGGATCAAGCGACTGACGCCTTCGGTTACACCCCGCCGGAACTTTTCGACGAAGAGTTCTACGCGAGCTTCAAAGGCGCGTATCGTGGCACCGAAAAACCGATTGATCCGGCTGGCTCCGTGGGAGCTTTCGGAGTGGCCGAAGTGACAATCCCGCTGGTCGAAGTCACCACGGCGAATCTGGCCAAGGTTTATGTGGACCTCCTCATATCGGTCAAGCACCTCAAAGGCACGGAGGATTTTGTATGCCCATTCTCCTGGGATAGCTGGCTCTTCCATCTGCCTTTCATCAATGGCGCCGCGCTCCGCGCAGCCATGACTGTCAAAGGCATCGCCATCCAAGGATCACGCAGTGCGCATTACCTCATTCTCACTCCGCGAGTGTATCGCAATGCCCTGAACGAGTTTGCCCTTTGGAAGCAATCCAAGGGCTTGAATGTGGACTTCGCTTATGTTGGTTCCGCCGCGGGCGATGATGTGGCAGCAGATCGAAATGCCATCGACGGGTACCTCGAAAGTTATTTCAAGGCGAACTATTGCCATGGTGTCTATGTGCTCATCGTTGGGGACGTGGATGTCGTTCCGAGCGGACGTTCCACGCGCGTGGACAGCGATCCCGATGGCAACGATGCGGATTCAGATCACATCTACGAAGTCCTGGGATCGAACCGTTTCCCGAGCCTTTACGTGGGACGCCTGTCAATCAATTCCGAGAGCGAACTAAGCACGCAACTGGGCAAGATTCTGTCCTACGAACGGAGCCCCGTTGCTGGGGACTGGCCCACAAAAGTGACTTTGGCGGCCAATAGTCAAAACGACGATGGCAGCAGAGGGGTGAGTCCGTCGTTCCCGAGCAAATATGCCGCTGCGGTCAATGCTGTCGCAGGCTACGGTAGCTATACCGCCCCTCCGAGTTTCCAAGTGCTGCACGCAGGCGCGTCCTCGGCAGCGGCCACGCGCGCTGTCAATCAGGATGTCGTCGATGCGATCAATGGCGGTCGTGGGATCGTGCTTTACCGGGGTCACGGCGACGGAAGCGGCTGGGTCTCGGGCTGGGACGGTTCCAGCACGTTCGGCTTGGACTTTACGACGTCCCACATCAACGCGCTCACAAACCAT
This sequence comes from Pedosphaera sp., assembly GCA_009695265.1. GTDB lineage: Bacteria > Verrucomicrobiota > Verrucomicrobiia > Limisphaerales > SIBE01 > SIBE01. The sequence continues at coordinate 8,842 of SIBE01000052.1, forward strand.
GCGTATCCCATCGTTCTTTCCATCGCCTGTCAAAACGGACGCTTGCGGAACAAGGTTGCCATCTCTGAACTGTGGATGAGTCGCGCGAATGCCGGCGCAGTCGCTCACTTTGGCGCCAGCGTCAATTCCTACACGGACGAGAATCATGAACGAGCCAAAGGTTTGTTCCGCGCCATTTACGAAAACGGGTTCACTCGCCTGGGGCCCGCATTGGCTGAAGGCGAACGGATCTCCTATAGCGCCACGGGCGGAGGAGCGGGATGGGACAACAATACGTTCTGCTACAACCTGCTTGGCGATCCGGAGTTAACGATCCGCAAGCAAGCAGTTCCATTCCGCTTTAGCGTCATACCGGTATTGGCGCTCGTCCAAAATCTTGGCACAACCATAACGCTTAAGGATTCACTCGGCGGCGTGGTGAGCAATGCCCTGGTGAACGTCATCCTGGCAAATCAAGGTCACACAAACCTATTCACGGGACCCAATGGTTCCCTGCTGCTGTCGCAGATCAAGCCGGAGGAAATTTCCCTGGTACAAGTTCACGCGGAGGGCTATCCCTTCATCGAAACCGACTTCGGAACTCCCGTCCGGGCCTTGCTCTCGGCCATTGGATTCGGCCGCGCTGGCGAATTCAACCTCAGCGTCGAAGCTTCGGGAGGTTCCTGGATTGTCCAGGCTTCATCCGACTTCCGAACCTGGGTGGATTTGGGCACGATCGGGGCTGGCGGCGTCCAACTCAGTGACCCGGACGCACCCAAGTTCAAGTATCGTTTTTATCGAGCAGTCGCCAAGTAAGCGACCGCGCAAATGGTGCGGCAGCGAACCGCTCGCAATTCGCTGCCGCTATTGTATTATTCATTCATGAACTATCTGATGGTCCTGGCGATTTGGATGGCAATGCCACACTCATCTACGAACCTCTTCTGGAGCTCATTGGAGCGCGCTCCCCATCCTTCGCCCGGCGCCGAATTTAGCGGGGCAGAAAAGCATCTGCGAGAACGGGGCTTGCCGATTAGGCATTGGACCGGGGCAGGATTTGGAGAGTCGGCGAAAACAAACCGAGTGATCTGGGTGATTGTCGCCGGACAGAACGAACAGGAGATCGACTCCGCATCGCTAGCTCTGCTGGACGGATTTGTGCAAGAAGGCGGGAGTATCCTGATTCTGGTGCGTTCGGAAGCGGCCAGCGCGGGAGCGCGTTCATTGCTCCGCCACTACAGGATAGCCCTCAACGCCGAACCCGTCCCGGCCAAAACTCAACTCTTGAGCACGTCACTCCTGCAGGGCTTGCGCTATTGCAGTCCGAAAACACGGCTATTGGATGCAAGCGAAGAAGCACTAAACGAAATGATTCTCGTCCCGAATGAATTGAAGCAACCCACCCAGAACGGAGCGCCGAATGATCGTCCTGGGTTCCGGATGATCTTGGGCAAACGCGCCCCTGGACGCATCGCGGTAATCACGGGTGCGGAAGCGTTTTCTGACGCCGCCGTGAACGCCACTCACCAAGACCGCGAAATCAAGAACAACAACCTGGAGATTCTGCTCCGCGTTTGTCTCTGGCTCGGAGCGAGCTAGGTTGGGCTCAAAGCCCCGAACACCCATGCTTCGAGAGTGCCCTTAATCAGGCCTGACGGTGGGTCTGGCCGCGCGACGGTGCAGCAGCCACGTGAGGGCAAGCGGGATCATCAAGAGATGCGGAAGTGTGATGAGATAATATGGCCAGCTCGTAAGCAATTGAAGCCTCGCAGGAGAGGTACCCGGAGGCAAAACCAATTGAAGAGCGGCGGCAGCGATAACACCGGCGTTTTCTATGCCGTTGAAATAAATGTACCGCTGCTGTACCTTAACAAGATTTCGAATGCTGGCCTGCCCGATTGTGCCGAGGAGATAACTGCCTTGGTTCACAAACTGAAATCCTTGGAGACCAAGCAATATCAAGAGGGCGCGATTCGTCCACATTTGTTGAACATCCACTTTCCCAAACTCCGCATCCAACGCATCGACCCTGCCCAAGCGCCGGGCGGCGAGCAGGAATGCCTCCTCGTCGTTAAGCCCGCAACGCTTCAGCTTTTCCATGGAATCGTCCAAATGGCACTCCAGCTCCCGGATGGATTCCTTGGTCATCGAAGGTGATGACGAGAAAGACTCCCGCCAAAGAGTTCGAGCCTTGGCTAAGTCGAATTTCTGATTGGTTTCACTGGTTTCCATAATTTCTTCAGAACTTGATTTACGGTGGACCACTGTTGCTTCTCAACTTGAATTATTGGCCTCGCCTTTTCGGTGATCTTGTAATATTTGCGAGGACGCCCCTTTTCGGCCTCTTGCCAGAATGACTCGATAATGCCCTCATTTTCCATTCGATGTAACACTGGATAAAGCATGCCTTCAGACCATACGATCTGGCCGGCGGAGATTTTCTCGATCTCCTGCAGCAGGGCGTAACCATAGTTTTCGCCGCGTTCAAGAATCGACAAAAGGATAGGCCTGGTCGAAGCAGCGATGAGTTCCTTTGAAAGCATGGAAGCAATATACCTAACGCCATTAGGTATGTCAAACTCTTTTTCGAGAGATAAACGCGGGAGGTGGATTGTGCGGCCCCACGGCGTTCAGGAACTGGAATTGAACTCACCAGGCAACACCCATTTTAAGACCACAATTTGGAACGTCACCACAAGCGGCCGAGGAATGAGGTACATCTGATCCGAGGTGAACGCTCCCTGAAGCTCGGTTCAACAGGCGAACAAAGCACCGCAGGCAACCGTGCATGGACTGGGTCATCATCAAGCTCTTTGCGAAGCCTGATTATTGACAGCATGATTAATTTTTATACGTCGTGTGGGTGTTGAGCCAATCCAAATCACTTGCAATCGCCTGCGCTCCACCGTGTGCTGGAAATGGAGTATCATGATTGTGCCAATTCCCATCATATTCCATCATTATTGAGTTATTGAAGTTACAATTAACCCACTTGTGGGGTTGCGCATGACCATCGCCAAAGGAAAAAGTCGAGGCCTGGATATTATAATTGCCTGGCAAATGGTAAATCCTGCCCTGGGTAGTCCCGCCGGGGTGCGTGCCGAATGGCGGGCGGCAAATGCTGAATGGATGCACTTCACTGAAGACGAAATACTCTGAAGCCCTGCCATCAGAAGTTTTGTTGAACATTTTGTATTCGGAGTTCGGGAAGCCGGCTGGCTCATTGTGATAGATATTGCTACCTTGAAACGGAGTCCAGCCTACGAAAGTGTTCATAGCGTAACTTCTTGCCTAAGAAATCGATGGGCTGTGGAGCGATTTGTCTCCGGGGCATTTGAAACTCGCTTTCATCCTAATCGCAGAGCGTCAAAGGAAATTCCTATCAATAACTTCTTCTGCGCAACGAGTATCTGGTGACGAAGAACCGGATTCGATCCGTAAAGGACGAGCTCCTGTCGAAAATGATTCTGTTCGGAGAAAGCTCTCTCCGCCACTGCCTTGAGAATTACGTGAATCACTTCCACGCGGAGCGAAATCACCAAGGCAAGAGCAACGTGATCCTGTTTCCAGCGCCCGAGGATCGGATCGGTGAAATGGCAGGGGACATCCAGACTCGCGAGCGCCTCGGCGGCCTCCTGAAATTCTTCTACCGAGATGCCGCATGAGTTTTTTGACCATACGAGTTTCCTGATCTTCAACCACTTCCTCAGGTCCGACCTCGAACACCAAATTCACCTGGGAGGGCAATCTTTCTTGTTGCCTGAGGCTCCGCTGTATGCGATCCTGGGGATCGGAATGGAAGATCCAACGCAGCGCAGTCTCCTTCCTGGCCTGTTTGCTTCCGCGTGCGTTTCAGCACTCCTCGCCACCGCCCAGGCGGAGATCTACTCGCTAGAAAACGGTTTCTCATACACCGACAACCACGCCACCAGCACCTGGTCATACCGGATGGACGACTTCGCCAATGACCCTCCCACGTTTCCTCTCCTGACTTCGACCAACCGCGACGCGAACGCGTTGTGGGGCTCGAATTTTCCCAGTCCACCCAGGATGTGGAGCGAGAGCACGGGCTACTGGGGAATTGGGAAGAACACCAGTGGCAAGGAACAGTTTTCGACCAGGAATGGCACGAGATGGGCGCCGGGCGAAGTGATGTTTCATCCCAAAGTCGGAGCTTCCCCTTCGGGGTTGGTCGTTGGCTGGACGGCTCCCAACAGCCTGGTAATTGACGTCCACTATGTTTTCGGCCGGGGCGCCGATCAGGGTAACGGGATTGGATACCAGATCATCAAGCGTCTCGGGGGGGTCACGACGAGAGTTTTAGCCTTGGATAACATCGGCAGCGGCCTCACCAACGGCCTGACGGGCATCGTCGTCGCGCAAGGTGATCAATTGTTCTTCCGGTTCGACACTTGTGGGGACCCTGGCGGCGATATCAGCCTGGTGAACATTTTTATCAATGCGGTGCCAGGGGTGCCGACAGACGCGATGGCTGCCCGGCCTTCCGGCGGCACCATTGTGGCCGGAAGCGACTTTAGCTTCAGCGTCCCGACGGCAGGCGCGCGAGCATTCCAATGGCGCAAGGATGGCAATCCCATTCCAGGCGCGACGAATGCGAGCCACCGAATCAGCCGTGTGAAGATGACCGATGCCGGCGTTTACTCCGTTGTCGTCGGCTCCGTGCCCAGCGCCAACGCCCTGCTCAACGTCACGCCGAGGCAACCAAGGCTGGAAAGGTTTCCGTCCCCTGTGCCGAGACAGTTGTTCTCCGATACACTGGCGGAACAGGAAAAGGAGCTAATGACCAACGCACAGATGCTTCGTTTTGCGGAATCACGCAGGAAACTGGCCGCCGACGGTTATCGCCCGGCCTACCACTTTGTCAGTCCGGAGAGCCAGTTGAACGATCCAAACGGGCTGTGCTTCTGGCAGGGCCGTTGGCACATGTTTTACCAGGGTTACCCGCCCGATGAATTCCCCAACCCCAAAGACATCCCTCAACGTCGGCAGCATTGGGGCCATGCGGTCAGCGATGACCTGGTCCATTGGCGGGATCTGCCTTACGCCATCTATCCGAGCATCGAGAAGATGTGTTTTTCCGGCGGCACGGTGGTGGAGGAGAATCAGGTCGTCGCGTTCTATCCCGGCATCAATGCGGGACAAATGGTCGCGGTTTCCAAGGATCCACTCCTCCTGAACTGGGAAAAACTCGAGGCAAATCCCGTGAGGAGCCCAGTCGGGGATTCGTGCATATGGAAGGAAGGGGACACCTATTTCGGACTGGTGGGCGCCAATGGCCTCGTTTCTTCAAAGAATCTGGCGGACTGGACGGCTCACGGTGGGTTTCTGGAAGGGAATCCCTTTCCGCTCGGTGACGCCGGAGCCTGCCCTAACTTTGTTCCGATCGGCGACAAGCACTTGCTCCTTTCCTTCAGCCATACGACGGGAGGTCAGTATCTTCTTGGAGACTACAACCAGCAAAGCCATCGATTCAAGCCTTACTCCCACGGCCGCTTTAATCATGGAACCGTTTCCCCCGGAGGCGTCCACGCGCCCTCCGCCGCGCCGGACGGCAAGGGTGGGGTCATCAATATTCTCAATATCAATGACGCGAAGCCGAGCCCGGACTGGGATCAAATAATGTCCCTAGCGCAACGGCTCACCTTGGGGCCGGACTCACAGCTCCGGATCGGACCTGTCGAAGCTGTCGCCTCGCTGCGAGCCGGGCATCGGCACGTCGGCGAGACCGTCATGCCTGCGAATAAGGATCTCGTGCTGGAGTCAATCCAAGGCAGCACCATGGAACTGGAGGCGGAGATCGACCCGCAACTGTCGCGCTGGGTGCAACTCAATGTGCTGCGTTCACCGAATGCCGAGGAACAAACCTCGATCACCCTCTACAACTTCGACCGAAAACTGAGCATCTGGTATGACACGAAGGCGGTCATTTGCCTGGACGGAACCCGCTCGACCACGAATCCGGACGTCTGGATCCGGCCGCCGGAACGAGTGGTCCTGGAGCAAGGATCTCGGGACTGGGCTGCGGCTCCCACCGCGACAACGCCCGGCAAGCCCTTGAAGCTGCGGGTGTTCATTGACCGCAGTGTGGTGGAGGTTTTCGTCAACGAGAGGATATACCTCGCCATCCGGGTCTATCCAAGCCGCAAAGACAGCATCGGGGTTTCCGTTCGCGCCCAGGGACAGGAAGCCCTTCTGAAGAAGCTCGATGCCTGGCGGATGAAATCCATCTAGTGAGGCGCGCCTCGGATCGACGAGGGTTGTGAATTTCAGAGCGCCTCGCGTTGGTCAGCACCGCTTCCCCCGCCTCACTAGCTGTACGCCCTCTGCGGGCGCGATTGAAAACCGAATCTCTTTGGTTCAAATTCCTTGATTCAAGGACTCAAGCCCGATACATTGTGAAGGAACAATCCAGAAGTATTTGACACAAATCCAATCTGACCGAGAAGCGTTGGCGGCCCAATGATTATCAATTATGAATCGACATCATGCGATGCGGTTTCACGCACCCGAACCTGATTCTGCCGTCCAGCACGCGAATCTGGACGCGGTTCGCCGCCGGGCTTTCACGCTCATCGAACTGCTGGTGGTGATTGCGATTATCGCGATTCTCGCCGGGATGCTGCTGCCGGCTCTATCGCGGGCAAAAACCAAGGCGCAGGGTATAATGTGCGTCAACAATTTGAAGCAAATCGGTTTGGCGAACTTCATGTACTTGAACGACCATGGACGCGCTGTCCCCTACTCGGCAAACGACAGTCTTTGGATGAAAACCCTGATAGCGAATTATGCGAATGTGGACAAAGTGCGAATCTGTCCAGTCGCCCCTTATCGGAAAAATATGGCTGGATACCTGGGCACCGCCACCGCCGCCTGGGTGTGGCCCAATAGCACGGAGGTGAATCCGGTGACCAAGGAGCCGCGCTGGACCGGCAGTTATGGACTGAACGGCTGGATGTACGCCGGAGGCTGGGGCGGCCAAGGCAGCGGAATGCCTCTCGACGCAAACGCGTTTCGAAAAGATGGAGATATTCTAGCCCCCGCACTCACCCCGATGTTCTGTGACTCGACCTTTGTGGACGTGTGGCCCCAGGCTACCGACAAGCCCGCCCGGAATTTGTTGACCGGAGACCCGAATGGAACCATCTCGGTCATCACGATCGCGCGGCACGGTTCCGGACCCCAAAGCGCGAAGGGGACCGTCCCGGCAGGCGCTCGGTTGCCGGCTGCGATCCACATCTGCTACGCCGACGGCCATGTTTCCGTGGTTCCTCTGGAGCAACTTTGGCAACAGACCTGGCATCAAAACTACGTGCCGCCGGCTCAGCGGCCTCAATAAGACCGCGGGGCAGGCCCAAGCTCAGTCTTTATTTATAGGTTAATGGAGTTGTTGATAGCAGGACATCGCTTTTTGACGATCCGCGATTAGAGCGCCCGGGTGATTCTCCACCCCAGCGACAAGATTCAAGACGGTGCGCGGGTAAAAGTTCGTTAGAACGCCATGAACGATCGCACCCCAGGGAGTGGGGTCTAGAAAGTGGAGTCAAACCTGCACTTTTGACCCTTTGGGCACCGGAGCCTTTTCAAAGTCCTGCAATGCCTACCGCCCCTTGAATAACTTCGATTACCTAACGCGCCACAAAGACGATGCAGATTGGCGCAGGGACGTTGATCACGCTCCGCAGCTGATAGGTCAGCTCACCCGTCTGCGGATTCACCTTGTGCACTGACACCGTGTTCGAATCCGCCCCGGCCGCGAGCAGCCACTCGCCGCCGGGCGCGAGGTTGATGTTGCGCGGAAACGCCCCGCGCACTGGCTGCACCTGAATCACCTCGGCCGCCGCGGTCGCCGGATCGGTCCGGAATACCGTCACCGTGTCTTGCCCGCGGTTGGAAAAGTAAACAAAGCGGCCGCTGGGATGCATGAGAATCTCCGCGCCCGAGTTGTGCGTTTCCTTATTGATAGGAATTTCCTTTGACGCTCCGCGATTATTAGGCCACGGTGTGATAATCTCCGGCCGCGACGCCGACAACTCCGCTCAGTCCACCGGGGACGTTGGCTTGGCCATAACCGTTGTTCCCCCAAGCCACCACCCGCCCATCGACGGAATTGTCCTGTCGCAGCACGACCACGTGTCCGGCTCCCGCCTCAATGGCCACTACTTCGCCAGGACCCACGGGCACATTGGTTTGGCCATGGCTGTTGTACCCCCACGCGACCACGGTCCCATCGCTTTTCAATGCCACAGTGTGATAACTGCCCGCTGAGATGGCCACGACCTCGCTAAGTCCTAAAGGGACGCTCACTTGGCCCTGAGAATTCAGCCCCCAAGCGACCACCGTGCCATCGCTCTTCAAGGCCACGGTGTGAGAATTTCCCGCTGAGATTGCCACCACGCTGTGCAAGCCGACTTGCTCATTCGTTTGGCCATTGTCGTTGTTCCCCCAAGCCACCACCGTGCCCGTGACAGTCGGTCGCTTGAGCGGGAACTCGGTTTGCCGTGTGGCGACCGGCAGGGGAAACGTGGCGGCATGAATCGCCAGCGAAACACCGACCATGGCGAGGAATCCAAGATGGGCGAGGCGAAGGGCAGAAGGGGAAAGTCCTTTTTGCATCGCTACCCGGTACCCGAGGGAACGTGGGAAAGCAACTTTCCTGACGCCGTCAAACACCCCTGACACAGGCGGACATGTTAGCACTGGGCTTTAGCACTCAACCGAATTTTCTATGTAACCTGTTGCAATGGAAGGTGGTGCCAGCGGGAGGAATCGAACCTCCGACCAAGGGCTTATGAGTCCCCTGCTCTACCGCTGAGCTACGCTGGCAACGGGCGAGAACGGTTAGTTTTTTGACCACAAGCCGGCAAGCCATTTTTCAAATCGATTCGCCGGTCAGCTCGAGGATCCGGGCCTGTACCCGACGAAATACGGGCTGCTCGCGAAGGACGGCCAGATCGGGATCTTCAGACAGCCATTGGAAATCGCGGAAACCGAGATCCACCGCTTTCTCCAATTCATTCGCAGCGGTGTCGATCTGCCCTGCCAGCGTCAGACTGCATGCCAGATTGTACCGCACCTGCGGATCCGCCGGACGGAGACTCGCCAGCCGGCGGTCGATCTGCAACCCTTCCACCACTCGACCCCGGTCCAAATACGCGTCCGCCAGCTGCTCAAGTGCTTCAGAATACGTGGGATCACGTCGAATTAACCCTTCCAGGAATCCAATTTGGATATCAAGATCCCGCGCCTGTCGTGGACTGAGGCTCTTGGGTTTGGTTTTTGACATCGTGCCACCCGAAGCTCGGAAGGAATTTGCCCTCCGTCAAGCGGGAGGCGCCATTTGCCATGACCCATGTGTTGTTAGGAACCTTTCATTCACGGTTCCCACGGCCCCAAGGCCGTGTCAGAATCCTGTCATGCTTGCCGCCACAGATTGGCTGTCTCCACACGGCGAATTCCTTGGGATCAGCTGGAACCTGTGGAAAATCATCGGCTGGGCGGGCAACGCCATTTTCTTCAGCCGCTTCTTCGTCCAGTGGTACGCCACGGAAAAGGGGCGCCAGGTGGTTGTGCCCGAGTCATTCTGGTGGCTCAGCATACTCGGCTCTTGGATGCTGCTCCTCTACGCACTCTTCTACCGACGGGATTCAGTATTCATACTCGCCAACGCCTTTAACTGGATTCCCTACGTTCGCAACCTCATCATCCACCGACAGCACCAGCGGGAACTCCAGAACTGCCGATCCTGCAGTCATGCTGCCGGGCGCACCGCCAATTTCTGCTCGCACTGCGGGATGAAGTTCGAAGAATCATCAGTGTCACCCTTGTGAATCCTGGCCGATCCATCTAAAAAAATCTTTCGTTCATCCCATGCGCCTAACCTCTCTCCTCCTTGTGTTTCTTACCGCCCTCTCGCTTAAGGCGGCTCCGAAGAAAATCGTTCTTCTCGCGGGCTCCCGCAGCCATGGCGCCGGAGAACATGAATTCCGCGCCGGCTGCCTCCTGCTCGCCCACGCGCTCGAAAATCACCCGGAAGTCCAGGTCACCGTCGTGAGCAACGGTTGGCCCGCAGACACTTCTGTCTTTTCGGGCGCCGCTGCCGTCGTCACATACGCCGATGGCGGTTCGAGTCACCCGGTGATTCAGCCCGAGCGACTGAAATTTCTGGATCAACTCGCCTCTCAGGGGGTTGGGATCGGCGCCATGCACTACGGTGTCGAGGTGCCGGCTGGGGAGCCCGGTTTCGCCATGCTCCGCTGGACCGGAGGCTATTTTGAAGCGTTCTGGAGCATCAACCCCACCTGGACAGCGCGGTTCAATTCACTGCCGGACCACCCGGTCGCCCGGGGAGTGAAGCCCTTCGAAATCCACGACGAATGGTATTACCACATGCGGTTCGCTCCGAACCTCCTGGGCGTCACTCCGATCCTCAGCGTGATTCCGCCGAAGGAGACCCTCAATCGACCCAACGGCCCCCATAGCGGTAATCCATTCGTCCGCGCCGCTGCCGCCCGAAGCGAGGCCCAGCATTTGATGTGGGTGCTCGAACGGCCTGACGGCGGCCGTGGATTCGGCTTTACAGGTGGCCATTACCACAAGAACTGGGGCGACGAAAACTTCCGCAAACTGGTGCTCAACGCGTTTTACTGGATCGCGAAAGTCCAGGTCCCTTCGGGCGGTGTTCTTTCGTCAATTTCCCCGGCGGATCTCGCCAGGGATCTGGATGTGAAATAAGCAACGCCGGGTGATCTACTTTCGAGCTTTGGCACTCTTTTTGGCAGGCGCCACTTTCGCTTTCGCTTTCGCTTTCGTATTGGCTGCGGGTTTCTGCTTTTGCCCGCGACCCTTGAACGTCAGCTCTGCGATGCCCGATTTGTCCAGTTCGCCCAGCCCAAGCTTCACCATCTTCGAGTACTGTCCTAACGTGGCTTTTGCCAGCGGTAGACTCATCTTTTGCGCCGCCGCAATTTTCAGGGCGATCCCCGAGTCTTTAGCTGCGTGGGCAGCGCTGAAGAAGCAGCTGTGGTCCCGATTCATCATGTCTTCCCCATCGGTCGCCAAGACGCGCGAATTCGCCCCGGTCTGTGAAAAGATCTCCATTAGCATCTTGAGATCCAATCCGAGGGCCTGGCCCAGTCCCAATCCTTCAGCCAATCCCGCCGTGTTGATATTCATCACCATATTCACCAACGCCTTCACCTGCGCGGCCTTACCCGTCAGCCCAACATAACGCATTGATTGCGCAAGCTTTTCAAGGAGCGGCTTTGCCCGTTCGTAGACCGATTCGCGCCCGCCAACCATGAGATACAACGTGCCCTGACGTGCCTGAGTGATGCTCGATGCCATGCATCCTTCAAGGCTTCGAGCCCCAACGGCTTCGCATCGCCGTTCAACCTCCTGATGGGTGCCCGGGGAAACGGTCGCACAGTTGATGAACGTACGCCCCACGGCCCCCGTGAGCAGGCTGTCTCCTTTTCGAGCAAATATCCCCTCCATCGCCTTATCGTCCGTAACCACGGTGATGACGACGTCCGATACTGCGGTCACTGCGGCAAGCGTGGCGGCTTGGGGACAGGCAAGCTCCTTCGCAAGAGCAGCCGCCGCTTCTTGGCGCACGTCATACACTGCACTGATTTGGTAACCCACTTCATTGAGACGCCGGGCCATGTTGGCCCCCATGCGGCCGACTCCGACAAATCCGATTTTCTGGCTCATGATACGTTGCGAGGTTTGAGAGGACGGTTTTGTTTGTTAAAATGAACCCCCGGTGCATCGACGCCGGGGCGATGCCAAGGATGTACCGGAGGGTCTCGCGGTTTGCACGTCAGAATTCTTCAAAATGAGGCTCTTCCGGCTAATCTGTGGGAGGTTTTCAGTGCTAGGAAGGCGCAACTTGAAAAATCGGACGGGATTGTTCAGCCTTGAAGCACCCCCTCTGGGTCTCTCAGCTCCTTGGCGGATTGCCTCGGGAAAAATTAAAGGAGCGGAGCCATCCCCGTTCGCCGACATTCGCAGTGATGAAACTAAACAAAGCAGACGGACAAGGAGGACCCACACCGTGATGAGCTGTAAGAGACTTTTGAATTACTCGCAACCGATTCCTGGATTTGTGTAGGAACGGGCTCACTTCATGGAGGAGCGCGGGAAAGCCCGGATTGACGTCGTAATCCGAGCTCATGGGCAGGGCCAGGGCAAGTGTCCAGAGTGCCGACTTCCATGCCCGGGATATGA
>SIBE01000053.1 GCA_009695265.1 Pedosphaera sp.
GGGCCGATCCGAGCCTGGCACTCGCCAACGGCCGCCGGCCACTTATGGCTGCGGCGGATCGCGGTGATGCAAAGGCGCTCCGTCTCCTGATCAGCGCAAAAGGCCAAGATCGATGCCAGGAATGGCGCGGGTGAGACGGCCCTCATGCTGGCCGCATCGAACGGCAACTCAGAGGCCGTTCGGTTGCTGCTCAACAGCGGGGCCGACGCTCGTGCCGTGACCAAGCGCAACGAAAGCGCCCTTGGGAACGCTGCCACGACAGGCAACGAGAAAGTCCTTCGTATGTTGCTCGACCATGGCGCGGAGGTGAATGTTCGTAACATTCGGGGTTACACACCGCTCATGCTGGCAGCCAGCTCCGACGCTCTTCCTGCTGCCGCAGTGAAACTTCTGCTCGCTAAAAGGGCGAACGCAGGCTTTAGGGGCGACTACGATGAAACTGCGTACGATCTGGCGTGCAAGCGTGGTGATACGGAAGTCGCCCGGTTGCTCGGCGGCGATTCGAGGCAGATCGCTCTCTCACCGTTGTCAACTGGCATGAAGCATCCGCGCTTATCCTCCATCCCTGACGCCGTGGAGCGCGCGCTCATCATGACGGAAAAACAGAGTTATAACTTTATTCGTATCGCTGGGTGCAACTCGTGTCATTCTCAAGACCTGCCATCCGCCGCTGCTGCCTTCGCACGCGGTCGTGGCCTAAGCGCTCCCCGCGAGATTCCGCAGCTACCTGCCTCCATGATGCCGTCGGCGGAACGTATCATGGACTTGGAGATCGCGAGCGTGACCAGTAAGGCTTGGGAACTCTTCGACTTCGGCATGAACGGCCTTCCAAAGAACGCCTACACGGATGCAACCGTGCGTGTGATCAAGGCCATGCAGACATCGCAGGGCAACTGGTCGGCGAGCGAAAGTCGGCGTCCGCCAATGGGCGCTGGTGAATTCCAGGCGGCGGCGCTTGCCATTTATGCGATTAAATATTACGCGCCGGACGGCGACCAGGCGGCTAGCGAACGTGCGGTCGATCGAGCTGTCGCTTGGTTGGAGCGGTCCAAGCCGCAGACGACTCAGGATCGCGCTTTTCATTTGCTGGGCCTTGCGTGGGGGGACCCGGGATCGGATACGGCCAAACGCGCTGGTCGCGCAATCGCGGCGATGCAGCGGGGTGACGGCGGCTGGAGTCAACTGCCGGAGATCGAGTCCGATGCCTACGCCACCGGTCAGGTCCTGTACGCGCTCTTCACCGCCGGCTGCATTTCCGTCACCGATCCCGTATATCAAAAGGGAGTCGATTTTCTTCTCACTACCCAAGCGACCGATGGCACATGGCAAGTGAAATCACGTGCCATTTGGCTGCAGCCTTACTTCGAAAGCGGGTTCCCGTACGGCCGAGACCAGTTCATTTCGACCGCCGGCACTGCCTGGGCGTCCATGGCATTGGCAGCCGCGCAGCCGCGCACCATCACGCAGAAATAGAGTGCCCATCACCTTGCTCGGACAGGATGGTTTGGCCAAGCCAGTCTTAACGCCATCGAACGCTCGTGAGTTTGTCCCGCGCGATGCTTGGTGGACTGTTCGAGCGCGAGCGGCGACTTGGCTGCGCTGCGAGGGAGTCCAAGGCGCGGTCGAAACTATGCGGCGAGTTTTACGAGCCTTCTGTCACGAATCGATTTTTCCTCTGCTTCGCAAATCTCGACTGCGATTTTTCCATCGGCGGCGGTGACGATGGTGGGAGCACGGCGAGTGCGAATACATTCCACCAGGTGGCTTAATTCACCGACGTAGCCGTCCTTGCCCTTGCATTTGACGGTGCGGGCAGATCGGCCACTCTGGTAGAGCCGAAGAGCATCGGTGCCGCGGCTGAAATCGTAATCTACAGTGGCTTTCTCGAAGTTGACCGTGTAGCTCATGCTGAAGCCGAAGCCGGGCGTCATGGCCCAGCTCCCTTCGGTATGCACAATCGCGCCGGAGGCGACGTTGTATTGCGTCACAACGTGGTCTATGGCTCCGCTCAGCTTGGTGTAGCCGTTGGAGTAAACCGCCAGTGGCCGCCCGAAGCAGAAGTGAACGAAATCAACGTCGTGAATGTGCAAATCCAAAAGCGCGCCTCCAGACCGCTCGCCATTGAAAAAGTTCTTTTGTCCCCAAGCGGGTGGCTCAGCGACACGGCGGAATCGCGCGGCCAAAACATTCCCGAAGCGGTTGTCATGGATGGCCTCTTTGACCCAGACCCATTCGGGCCAAAACCTCATGCACATAGCCGGCATGAAGAATCCCTTGGCCTTGCTGGCAGCCGTCGCGATTTCACTCGCCAACTTCGCTGTTCGCGCCATTGGCTTTTCGCAAAGCACATGTTTGCCTGCCTTCAGCGCCGCGATGGCCAGTGAATGATGCGAAAGGGTGGGAGCACAGATGTCGATGAGATCGATCTCCGGATTCGTCAATAGCTCTTCAAGAGCGCGGCATGCCTTCACCTGCGTCATGTCGAGTTTTATCGGGTCGGCGATGGCGATATTGCCTGCGACGTCGGAGAAGTCGCCGTCCAAGTGACGGCCGCTGGGATTGCAAATAGCAGCGACGCGCACACCGCGCACTTGGCGATACGCTTTGATGTGGGTGGCGGCCATGAAGCCCAAACCAACGATACCTACGTTAATCATATTTCTCAGGAGTCTGTTTTTTCAGTGCTCTAGTTACCGCTGCCACGGCTCAGGCATGTTCATTTCCCTTGATCGGTCTTGGACAGCTTTTCCACGAACAGCCGTGCGGCTCGAATGTCCTGGACGCGCTGGCTGCCTGCTTCTCGTTCGATGCACAAATAGCCGCCGAATTTCAATTTCTCCAAAGTTTCAAAAAAATCAGCCCAAACCACTTCACCCATTCCAGCCACCATTTCTTCCCCCCAAGTCCCGGGGACGAGGGTCTTGGCGGCATCCTTGATATGACACTGCTTTAGCCAAGGCCCAAGAATCTGGAGAGCTTCTATGGGATCACCTTTCTGATAGAGGATCATATTGGCGGGATCGAAGTTAACCCCCACGTTGGCTCGACTCAGTTTTTCCAAAAAGCACTTCAGGGTTTCTGCTCCCTCTTGTCCGGTTTCCAAAGCAAGGTCGATTTCATTGGTGGCAAAGATGTCGGCCACGAGCCTGAGTCGTTCGAGCAATACCTTGTAGGCGGGATCTTTCTCGTCGTGCGGCAGAAAACCGGCGTGAAAGCTGATCAGCTTCAAGTCCATTTTCTTGGCGATTTGAGCGACCGCTTGAATATTTTTCCAGTTCTCATCCCAGTTGGAATCCGGCACGATGCCTCCCGTGCGGCGAATGGAATCCATGGTGGAATAATCTTCTCCCACGCATCCGAACATCCCAGAGACGATATCGATCCCCGCCTTTGCACATTCGTCCGGGAGATTGCCCCAAATGGCTGGGTTTTCGCGAACCGGGTCGAGGGCGCACTGCATGCGCTTAAGACCGATCTCCTGCATCTGTTGAATCAACTGGTTGGGATTCGCGGGCTGCAGAGACCAGCTACAAACCGCGAGGCGATCAAGAAGGGTGGTTTTCACTTGGAAACAATATTTTCTACGCGCTCTTGCCGAGTTTAACGCCATTTAACTTTTCGACAAATTCAATGAAGCCTGTCGCTTGAGCTTTTAACCGGGCCAGAATCTCTGGATCTGTGAGTTGGCCGGCGTCGTCCAGGAGATCGTTGATTTTAGGGAGGAAGACCCGATCTGGATAAGTATAAGCGTTTCGATAGCCGAAGATTTGCTGCAACTGTTCGACCGGTCGGAGCGCGCCCCACATGCCTGCGGCGACGCCCACGAAGCAAACGGGACGTCGTTCAAAGCTCTCTGGGAATTTCAGCATGTCGATAAAGTATTTCAGAACGCCCGGAACGCTGCCGTTGTATTCCGGCGTGGCGATGATAAGGCCTTCTGCTTGGAGGATGGCATCGGCGAACGGACTGAACGCGGCGGGCTTTTTCTGGTAAGAGCTTGGATGGAAGATTTCGGTCGGAAGGTGCGCTAGATCCAATGTCTTGAGAGGAGTCTGCAATTCGCGATATATTTCTTCAATGAGAAGGCCGACACGGCGTGTGTTGCTTCCGGGTCGATTTGTTCCGACGATCAGGGTCATCATGGCGGGAGAATGATCATCACCTGGCGCTCAAGCAAGTGAGAATGGCGAACTGGGAGGAGAAATTGCGACCGCCTCTCGGATGAGCACTGGCAGATTGTCGCCGCTTGAGGCTATTTTCGCGGTGAACGGCGCATCCGATTTTGAAAGAGGAGCCTCCATGTAATCCGGAGCGCCTCGCGAACGATCTTGGGCGACATCTTGGAGGTGCCATGGAAGCGGTCGGTGAATATGATTGGCACCTCGGCAATGCGGAGACCTTGACGCCAGATCTTGTGAGTCATTTCAATTTGGAAGCTGTATCCATTCGAATCCACGCTTCCGAGATCAATCGATTGGAGAGTTTGGCGGCGAAAGCATTTAAATCCACCGGTCGGATCACTGAACGGCATTCCTGTGATCATCTGAACGTATTTTGCCGCGCAGAGGCTGAGCATGAGCCGGTTCAATGGCCAGTTGATGACCCGGATCCCGTTGCAGTAACGCGAGCCTAGAACCAGATCAGCATTCTGGGCCGCCTTTAGGAAAGCGGGAATGTCATCCGGGTTATGCGAGAGATCACCATCCATCTCGAAGATAAAGTCGAAGCCTTTTTCCAAAGCCCAGGCAAAACCCGCGCAATACGCACGACCCAACCCTTGCTTTTGGCTGCGGTGGAGGACATGAATCTCCGGATGTGTCAGCGAAAGGCTGTCCGCCAATTCGCCAGTGCCATCCGGAGAATTGTCATCCACAATGAGCAGGTCCACGGAAACCGGCAGCTTTAAAAGTCGCTCAACGAGCGTCGTTAGATTTTCACGCTCGTTGTAAGTTGGCACAATGACCAACGTGTCCCTTCTCATGGCGTCCATGGTTCGGGCAGAGAAATATGCAGCAAAACCGCCGAACACAAGCCGCGAATTGCACTGAACGGCTTCGCACTCGTTCTCCAGTCACTCTCTTGGAGCTGTCCGATACCCTGTAATAACTCAGCCGGCTTACGGACTTTTGACCAAGATCCACGCGGCCTTGGGAGGAATCTTCGTCGCGGCTAATCCTCCTGACCCTCCCAGCCTCATCGGTTGCACGGGGTCGAGCGCCGACCTCAAGACAGCGTGCGAGGGCAGGGGAGTGCGAGCCAGCTTTATTGTGCGGACCTCGTCGGCGGTATTGAGAATAATAAGCGCGTAATCCTTCCCGAGCTGCCGAACAAAGGCAAACAAGCCAGGGCCTGCTCGATTGTCAAGAACCACTTTCAAGCTGCCTTTTCTAAGCGCGGGCTGTTTGTCTCGAACCTGGATGAGGCGCGCAATGAATTCATACAGCGGATGCTTGGGATCAAAATGGTTTACCGCTTTGGGATCGCTCCCAATACCGATCATATCCTCGCGGTTAAACGGGTCGTGGCCTCCTTGGAAGCCTTGCTCGGTTCCGTAATAAAGACACGGAATGCCAATGCTCGTATAGAGCAATACCAGTGCTTGACGCAACCGCTGCGGATCCCCATCAGCGGATTCCTTGGCCATGAAGCGAGGTTGATCGTGATTATCAATAAAGGTGACAAGCTGCGTAAGCGAGTCACGGCTGTAGGGAGGCGCCGCCAGATGCTGCCAGCGCTGCGTCAATTGCCGGGTCGGAGCTTCCGCCAGGCCAACGACTTCTTTGATCGCATAGTAAAAGGGAAAATCCAAAAGGGAATCGAAGACCTTCTCTCCTTTCATTTCGGGCACCGTAAATATGGCGAGCTTTTCGTCCTGGCGGTCAGCTACTTCTCCGAATAACAGGAAGTTCGTTTTGCCCAATGATGTCGCGTACGCGCGGATGGCAGTACACCACGGCCCCCAAAAGCTACGTTCCACGTGGCGGACAGTGTCCACGCGAAAACCATCGCAGTTGGTTTCCCGGATCAGTTTTTGATAAACCTGGAGCAAGGCAGCGCGGACTTCCGGCAACTCGGTGCGAAGATCGGAAAGAGTAAAAAACTGGCCGATGACACTCTGGGTGGGATCATTCCAATTTTCGATGCGGCCGCGATTATGGTACCAATTCAAGTTGTTAAACGGAGGAGGGGGAATGGTCTTCGGATCGCGCCATCGCAAATGGTAGCCTTCTCCTGTCGGACGATAGCTTGGCCAACCGGGATCATCGCTCGTGATGACATCGCCCGTATGATTTGCGACCACGTCAATCAGGACATAAATTCCACGGCGATGTGAAGACTGGATCAAATCGCGCAGAGCTTTTAAGCCGCCGAGTTGCGGGCTGATCAGGTCAAAATTGATCGCGCCGTATCCATGCCAAGCGCTGTTGGATTCATTAAGAAACACGGGAGTAATCCAAATAGCCTTGGCTCCGAGCCCTTGGATATAATCGAGGTGCTGTTCGATGCCCTGAAAATCTCCGCCGTGGATGCCGTGCGGTTTGGCAGGCTCATACCTCGCGCCGGGTGTCGATTCGTTGTTTGAGGTGTCGCCGTCAGCAAAACGGTCTGTGAAGATTTGATAGAAAGTGAGATCGCGCCAGTCGGCCGGCGAAGGAAATAGCGGGTTGGAAAATTGCGTCATGACGGAAGCAACCACTAAGAAGCGCTCAAACACACGGCCTTGTGGTCATGGGCACAAATACGGTGAGGTTTGTTGCGATCCGCCTTGCTTGTCGCTCGGGCCAGGAATCCTTTCCCGCGTCGTTATTCTATTTGTGTTCATGACCAATGAGGCTAGGCACGCTGAGACAGTCTGTAAACGCGTATTAACTTATCCGTAACCGGATCCATCAGAGCGAGTCGTTTTGGCCGGTCGCTCTTCGCAGATGCGCGCCGTTCTCCATGGCTGCATAAAGCTCGATCGATAGCGTCGGCATCCTTGCTCGCGAGTTCCAATCCAAACACCGACAACAATGCCCGCGCTCCCATGGACAGATCAGTCGTCCCGAATCGATGAGCGTGATGGCGTGCTCCCGATTTCTTACGCGGCCGATTTTGGTCTTGCGTTTGGCGGAGATTCTCATAGCCGTTATACATTCCGCAACTCACCAAAACCGCTATGAAAAGACGTCAGTTTATCAAGCACGTTGCCCAGGCAGCAGCGGCCGTTTCCACCGTGTCGGCCTTTTCCGCTGATCGAGTCATCGGAGCAAATGACCGCGTGAACGTCGCCTTGATTGGCTGTGGCGGTCGAGGACGGCTAGTTTCGAGACTCATGCGCGAGGCTCCGAACGTGGACGTTGTCGCGGTGTGCGATGTTTACGAGCCTGCCGCTGGTTCGGCGAAAGCGTGGGCAGGCCCCGCCGCTAAATCGTTCCGTGACTTCCGAAACGTTCTCGATCTGAAAGAAGTGGACGCGGTCATCGTTGCGACGCCGGATCACTGGCACGCCATTCCCACCGTTCTAGCCTGTCGAGCGGGCAAGGATGTCTATGTCGAGAAACCTCTGGGCCACACGATCCGTGAGGGGCGCGCCATGGTCGAGGCGGCGCGACTCCACAAGCGCGTCGTGCAGGCTGGTATGCAGCATCGTTCCGCGCCGCACTACAAAGAAATAGAGGGAATTATCCAGAGCGGAAAAATTGGCGACGTTCACTTCGTCCGTGTTTGGAATTATTCCACGATTTACACCGGCGAGACAGCGCCTCCCGACTCTGAGCCACCTGAAGGGTTGGACTGGGGCTTTTATCTCGGGCCCGCTCCGAAGGTTCCCTACAACAGGCTCCGCTTCCGGGTGTATCGGCGATTTTACGACTATTCGGGCGGATTCATCACCGACTTCGGCGCACACCGGCTCGATTCAGTTCACCAAGTAATGCACGACGACAAACCGCTCTCCGCGACCGGGGTCGGCGGGGTCTATGGTAATTTGGGGATCGTGGACACGCCCAACGTTCTTCACGTGACGTACGAATATAGGAACTGGGTCTTGAGCTACGAAGGAGTCCAGATCAATGGCTTTGGCACCGGCCCGCGCTTGCCGGGTGGAAGAGTGCCTTACAATGCCTCCGGCGGATTCGATCGCCCACATGGCGAAGCGTTCTATGGCACGAACGGAACGATTGTTTCCGATCGCGTCGGCTACGAATTGTTCCCAACGGGCCGCGGGGGGAGCGTGGAACCTAAGTCCGTCGTTGGCCGAGATTGCACCGATTTGCATGCCCGCAATTTCATTGATTGCGTGCGCTCTCGGGCGCGGCCTTTGGCCGACGTGGAGACCGGGCACAAGTCCACCATCGTCCCGCATTTGGGAAACATCTCCTACAAAATCGGCGGCCGCAAAATCCGTTGGGACCCGGAAAATGAACAGATCCTCGACGATCCTCAAGCGTCCGCTCTACTCGCGCGTTCAGGGCGCAAGCCGTGGGATTTGATTTGACCCGCGATCATCACCAAACGGAAAGCACTGTGAAATCCCCCTCATGTTTCGAAAAGACCTGATACCAATGCTCCTCGATCGCGAGATGACCGTTGATGAAATCTCGCGCATCGCGGAACAGAAGGGGAAGACAACGACGGAAGACTTGGAGCACCTTCTCAAAAGTCTTCGGCACACTGCGTATCAAGCTGTGATCACTCCAGCAAAGTGCCGCAAGTGCGACTTTACTTTCGGAATAGACAAGCTGCGAAAGCCATCCAAATGTCCGAAATGCAATGGCACTTGGATCTCCGAGCCACGCATCAAGATCACGGAAAAGAATCCGTAGTCAGATCGATGGATAGTTCGAATCGTGCCTATCCGGTGAGCTGCCAAAGCATCAGTGGAGCGCGGCTGTGGTGAAACCCAGCCGCAGAAGCTATTGCACCGCTGCGGCTGGTGCTTCGCACACGGCCGCGCTCCTTCAGAATTGGCAGCTAACCGAACAGGCATGGTTCGAATCAGAGACGCATATCCAGAAGAATCTGAACCGATCGAGCAACGAAGTCAGAGGCCCAGAGAACCAGCGAATTCGGCTAAGTTTGAAAGCGAATTCGAATAACACGAGTTCGCGCTCGTGGGGCCGTTAAGGCAATTCGCGGATTCGAAGCTCCCTGAATTCGACCGGCGCTCCTTCGGATTCCAAACAGAGATAGCCGCTAGCCGGACGGATGTTGTTTCCGCCAGAGACTTCCTCGCCATTCACCCACAACCGAACCTCGCCATTGATGCACCGGACGTAATAGTGATTCCACTCTCCTACACCCTTGCTCAGGTTCTTCGAAGGAAAGCTCCGCTTGCCATTCGGCGCCACGGGAGGAAATGGGTCCATTGTGGTCGATCCTGTCGGGAAGACGTCGCCATTGGTTGTAAACCAATCGGCCTTCTTTTTAGACTGCTTCTCATACTGCTCAGTGTAACCGTGATCGAGCACCTGAACCTCGATCCCGGTGGGAAGTCGGCCCTTGCCCTGTTCCAGCGCCTTGATCGAATCTGGAGTGGCCCACACGAAAACTCCGGAGTTACCACCCGATTGTAAGTGACGCCACTGGACGACCAACTCGAAGTTGGTTTGGAGCTTTGTTGTTCGGATCACGCCGGTGGGTTTGCCAGTACATTGAACCACCCCATTCGTCCAACTCCATGTCTCAGGATTGCAGTTGACGTTGACGAAATGTTCTTTGGCCAGGGCGTACCAGCCCGGTCCTGTGCCGTCGATGACCGCTTTCGGAAGCGGCATTGATGTTTGTGCGTGAGCGGTGATCGTTAGGTAGATCGAGACGAAGCCCATGAGCGATCTATGCGACAGAGCTCTGCAAATCCGATGAAAATGAAGGACATTCATAATTGTTATAGAAAGGTCTTTGGTAGGTCACCTTATCTAAAATGTGATCCAAGGACAGCTCGAACATTTTCGTGAAGTGTCTCAGAGCGCAACAGCGCAAACCGAAACGCAGGAATAGTGCTTCCCATACGGGGGCAGGCTTTATACTTTTTTCCTCCAAACTCCATATCAGCCCATGACACCAGTTCGGAATTCCAAAGCGTTCACCCTCATCGAACTTTTGGTCGTGATCGCAATCATCGCCATTCTAGCGGGAATGTTGTTGCCGGCGTTGGCTGCGGCAAAGGAAAAGGGCCGCCGCATCCGATGCGTGAGCAACCTGCGGCAAATCGGGATCGGCCTTTGCATTTACGGGGATGACCACAACGACCGGCTTCCGTACACTCCCGGAGGTTCCGGCTCGTTTTTGTGGGAACTTCCAACGGCGACGGTGGACATGATGACCGATAATGGAGCCAGGCGTAAAATTCTCTATTGCCCTGGATTTCACCCGACGGTCAAAGACACCGATTTCTGGTGGAACTTCAGCGGCCGCCGCGTCACCAGCTATTCTTGGATGATCCGGCGCGACCCCGCTGCTCCCCTGCTTCCCGGTCGAACGTACCTGACGAACCTCGTGGTGTTGAATTCCAGTGAGGCGGAACTCGCAGCCGATTGCGTGATCTCCGAGGGAACAAACCGCTTCGTTGGGATTCCCACCGCCAATGTGCCGACTGGTCACCAAACGAGCCACCTCAATGGAAAGCGACCCGCCGGTGGGAACATCCTTTTCTTGGACAGCCACGTGAGCTGGCGCAATTTCCGCCAGATGAAAGTTCGGCAAATCGCGGACCCGGGGCGCGACTTTCGGTTTTGGTTTTAAGATATGATCACTCCATTGACGCGCCTGATCGGACTGATGGTCGTTTGCTCAACTTTCATCGTGGAAACGGCGCGACCAGCATCTCTCGCTACATCCGAATTGGCAGGATTCTTTGTCCCGCCAGAGGAGTATCGATCGGACTTTGGTAGCTTCCGTTCGCCCCTTTTGTTTGAGGACGGCGCGCCGGTCCGAAAAGCCGCGGACTGGCCACGTCGCCGCGATGAGATCCTATCGACCTGGAACCGTATTATGGGGCCCTGGCCCGCTCTGATCGAGAAGCCGCGCGTGGAAGTGGTCAAGACGGCACGCCGCGAGAATCTTACCCAGCATCAGCTTCGGATCGAAATCGCGCTCGGCGGCGAAATGGTGGACGCACTCCTCATGGTTCCAGATGGCAAGGGGCCATTTCCGGCGGCTTTGGTTCTGTTCTACGACGCCGAAACGGGCGCGGGGTTGGGAACTCCCTCACTCGATTATGGATGGCAGTTAGCCAAACGGGGTTTCGTCGCTCTGTCAATCGGGAAGCCAAACGTGCGAATCGACCTCGAACATCCTGGGAAGAATCGGGGAGAAGCCTATTTGGGGCCGATCGGCAAGCCTGTTCAAGTGCAACCGCTCTCAGCGCTGGCCTACGCGGCAGCGAACGCGCACACGGTGCTCGCCCAGCGGTCTGACGTTCGTCCGGATCGCATTGGGATCGTTGGCCACTCTTTCGGCGGCAAATGGGCGATGATGGCATCCTGTCTTTACGACAAGTTCGCCTGCGCGGTTTGGTCGGATCCTGGAATCGTTTTCGACGAGCGGGACCGCCGTAAACAAAACCCAAGCGGCAGCGTCAATTACTTCGATGTCTGGTATCTTGGTTTTGAGTTGGGTGCGGTCGCCGATCCGAAAAACTCCGGGCCATTTCGCAAGCTCCCGAACGAAGGCCAGCCGAGAACCGGCGCGTACAAGGCGCTGGTGGAAGGTGGACATGATCTCGTGGAGCTGCACGCTCTAATGGCACCGCGACCGTTTCTCGTCTCCGGCGGCACCGCCGATTTGCCGGAACGATGGCCTGCTCTCAACCATTCAATCGCTGTCAATAAGCTCCTCGGCCACGACAATAGGGTGGCCATGACAAACCGCGACACGCACAGCCCCACACAACAGGCCAATGAACAGGTGTACCGTTTTTTTGAAGCGTGCTTGAGCGAGCCGAAGTGATGAGCTTCGACGAGGTCATCTGGCAACTCAAAACGCCGAAGCAAAGGAACGGTCGGAAAGCCATGTTCGGCAATGTCACATCGAGATGGTGGCTGAGTTCGAAGAGCGCTGGCACTTAGCTTGAACGCGGCCGATTATGGCTTACTATCGGGAGGATCAACAATGACTGCGAACTTGAGTGAGCAACTGGTTTCAAGCCATCGACCGCGACTGAGTGATGCTTTGCTCACGCGCCGGGATTTCTTGTCCCGATGCGGAATGGGATTCGGCACGCTCGCTCTGGCCAATCTCTTGAACGAGGCAAGCATTCTCCCATCTGCCCATGCCGCCGACACTCTCAACCCACTCGCCCCGAAACCGTCACACTTTCCGGGCAAAGCCAAACGCGTCATTCATTTTTTCCTGAACGGCGGCCCCTCGCACGTGGATACGTTCGATCCCAAGCCTGCTCTCACGAAATTCAATGGAAAGGCCTTGCCTATCGAAAATCTGCGCACGGAACGAAAGACGGGTGCAGCTTTTGCCTCACCTTTCAAGTTCCGCAGTTGCGGCCAGAGCGGGATCGAAGTCAGCGAGATCTTTTCTCGAGTGGGCGATTGTATTGATGACATCGCGGTTATTCGTTCGATGCAGGCGAATCTTCCGAACCATGAACCGTCCCTTATGCTGATGAACTGTGGGGATGCGGTCATGAGCCGTCCCAGCGTCGGCTCGTGGATCAATTACGGGTTGGGAACGGAAAATCAGAATCTGCCGGGATTCGTCGCCATGTGTCCTGGCGGTTACCCGATCAAAGAGGCGGAGAACTGGCAGTCGGGATTCCTGCCCGGTGTTTACCAGGGCACTTACATCGACTCGCAGCACACGAAGATCGAGAAGTTGATCGAGCACATCCGCAATAATTACACATCGCTGAAAGGCCAGCGGCATCAGCTTGATTTGTTGTACCGGCTGAACGCGGAACATCTCGAGCAGCGAAGCCAGGACGCCCAGCTGGAAGCGCGCATCCAATCGTTCGAGTTGGCCTATCGAATGCAGGTCGAAGCCGCTGACGCTTTCGATGTGAGTAAAGAGCCGCTGCAAGTCCGCGAAATGTATGGCACCGGAATCCACGGACGGCAAACCCTCATCGCCCGCCGGCTTCTGGAGCGCGGCGTTCGTTACGTGCAGCTCTGGCATGGGGCGAGCCAGCCTTGGGATAGCCACGACGATATTCAACAGCATGCGAAGCTCGCCAAGGAAATTGACCAGCCGATCGCCGCTCTGATCAAGGATCTGAAACAGCGCGGCATGTTGGATGAGACTCTAATCATCTGGGGTGGAGAGTTTGGGCGGACACCCACCGTCGAGCTCAATGATTCCGGCAAGGAGAAGAAAGGGCGCGATCACAATCCTTACGGTTTTTCGATGTGGCTGGCTGGCGGCGGTGTCAAAGGAGGCACTGTTTACGGAGCGACGGATGAGTTTGGATTTAAAGCGGTCGAGAACCAAGTCCATGTTCATGATCTTCACGCCACCATTCTGCATCTCCTCGGCTTCGATCACGAAAGGCTCACTTACCGCTATGCTGGGCGCGACTTTCGCCTCACGGATGTCAACGGGCGCGTGGTGCGAGAAGTCCTTGCCTAGTGTGCTCGTGTCAAGTCGGCTGAGGACTGAGCTCCGAACTCAACAAGCCTGCGCTGGCGTTCTTTTTTCGATAACTTCGCAAGGCTTCGGACTGCCTGGTAAAATTTCTCGAGATCCCCGCCGTTGGCTTCCACGAGACGATCGAAACCCGGAACAAGACGGTAGTATGTGGCGATGGTGTTGAGTTGAGCGTTGTTGAGAGATCGAGCAAACCAATTGTCATAGCCGGTGTGGCCTCCCCAATGAGCTTTCAGTTGTTCCCACTCTTCTCGCAACTGGCCGATGACAATTTGTTTCCCTTGCCTTTTACCGGTTGTAGGGATTGTCGATTGACGAGGCGCGCTGTGGTTCCCGTGTTGCTCATCATTCTGATCGCCGTAGAGTGATTCAAGCTGCGCGCGTGCTTTCATAATCAGATCCACAAATTGATCATTGTGCTCGAGTGATCGGCGGTAATTCTCAGCAGCCATAGGTTCAGCGGATCGCCGCAGCCATCGGCGCACTCCTTCCTGCGCCACGGCGGTTGCAAAGGCTTCGTTGAAATCTGTATCGCCAGCGACAAACAACCGCTGGTGTGCAAGCTCGTGAAGGATAATTTCCGCCAACTCCGATGCATCATGATGAATGAACGTGCTTAATACGGGGTCTGCAAACCAACCGAGGGTTGAGTACGCCTCGACCCCTTCGACGTAAACATCGAATCCTTTGCGATCCAATTTCTCCGCATAGCGTCGGGCCTCCTGCTCTGAGAAATATCCTCGATACTTAAGGCGGCCGACCACCGGATACCACCAAGTCTTCGGCTTGATTGAAAGCTCCGGCGCGGCATGGACATTCCAGACCACGAAGCGTCGATGGAGGTCCACATAACGCAGATAATGCGCGTTGACCGGAAGCTTTAGATCTTGCTCGGCAAACGCACGAACCTGCAGAACCAGCCGAAGCTTCTCTTTGAGCGCTTCAGTCGTCTGCGGGTCGGCCAGCACTTGGTTGATCGGCCTGCGGCGTGCGAGGATGCGATATTGGCCCTGGATGGCTTGATTATAGTAGCCGATGCTCTGACAGCCCGATAACGCCGCCGCTGCGACTATTAAAAGCAGACCGAGGGCAACCATCCTCAGATGAATCCGGGCTTCTGCAAAATCAATCATTCCCAGCTTACTTACTTTGCTCCCGTCGGTTGAGCAATCTTATCTCTGATGGAGCAACGGCTTTCAACAGGTTGACTTGATCCTCCTCGACTGGATGGCATGGCGTTCTTTGGCGCATGAACAATTTTTGTCGCCAAATTGAGTGGAGAATCTAAAGTGCGGAACCTTATGGAAACCCAATCCCGACTTTCCGCATCACCGAACTGGAGGATCAAAGCAGCATTCACACTGATTGAGCTGCTTGTCGTCATCGCCATTATCGCGATCCTCGCCGGCATGCTGCTGCCCGCACTGGCGCGTTCAAAATCCAAGGCGCAACAGATCAAATGCGTCAGCAACCAGAAACAGGTTGGCTTGGCCTTCCACATGTACGCGGACGACAATGCTGACACGATGCCGCTCTGCCGTGATTGGGCTTCCACCGGGGGCAAGAGTGGTAAATACGATCTTGTCGTCAACGAAACCAACAAGCCTCTTTACAGTTACCAAGGCACTCCAGAAATTTTTCGATGTCCATCCGACAAAGGCGATGGCGCTCCGTTTGTCGGTTCGACGAACTGTTACAATCAGTATGGCAACAGCTATCTTGTGGAGTGGGCTGCCGATTTTGCTCGGACCAGGCGAGTCTGCGGTAATGTCGCTGCGTCTCGCACCTCGGATGACGGGCAGTCAATGAAGACATCGGAGATAGCGCTGGGTCCTTCCACTAAAATCATTCAAGGCGACTGGATATGGCATCCCAACCGTGGGTGGACTGACAAGAAAAGCATCTGGCACAATTACAAGGGAAAGAGCCTCGTCATAATGCTATTCGGTGACGGTCATGCGGCGGCTTACAAATTCCCCACTATCAAGGACACTGATCCCTTCTGGTCCGCAAAACCAAATGTGACCAACGCTTGGTGGTAACGGGAGGTCGTCGCCGCCAGCTTCCTGCCGGTGTGGAAGCAAGTCCACGCCTTCACCGGCGCGACTACCCAATGTGAGATTGGTCCCTACCTCTTAGGTTGAAAATGTTTTAATGAATTATGGGTAAACGAGTTTCAAATCTGTTGGTTTCCGTCCTTACCCCTTCGGGCAAGATGTTCGATAACGTGTATCTCGCGGCAGCAGCCTGTTGCCGTGGAAGCGGAGCAGAATGTGAGCGCGTGGAGGCGGAATTTTCCAACCAGTCCGCCTTAGCGCACGCTCAGTCCCAGATTTCCAAAGCTGGACTGATCGTGGCTGATATCACCGGCAAAAACCCAAACGTTCTCTACCTGATTGGATATGCCCATGCGCTCAAGACAAAGGTCATTCTATTGGCCCAACACGGTGAAGATCTGCCGTTCGACCGTCGGGACCTCGCCGTGGTTATCTACGCTGGAAACGTTGCGGTTCTGAAAACTGAGCTGCGTCAACTCCTACGCCAGGGCGCGGGCCAACCGGTGAATGGAGTCCCATCTGCTGCGGCAACCAAGGAACTTGAAGGCGCCCCCACAGCAGCCCGCGAAGAATTTTTATCTCTGTTCGGTGACATCCTTCAGGCGCACGACGAGCAGCACGGCGGAAACATCTACCTCGAAGACGAAAAGACGTTCGTGCTCGTAAACCAGGATCTTTCTCTGGCTTTGGTTC
The DNA here is from genome assembly GCA_009695265.1 of Pedosphaera sp. Lineage (GTDB taxonomy): Bacteria > Verrucomicrobiota > Verrucomicrobiia > Limisphaerales > SIBE01 > SIBE01. The sequence goes on from SIBE01000053.1 coordinate 16,329, forward strand.
AAGCCCTTGCGCGGCGGGCGAAACAACTTGGCGTCCGACTCAAACTGCTGTGATCTTCTTCTCAAGATGAGGCTTCCATCAACTGGTGGAAACACTCGACGCTCAACGGTAACTACGATAGAAGGAAGCAGCCCTATGATTTCCATTGAAGAGGCTGCCACTGTTCAGCCAGTTCGCGCTGGTCTATCCGAGCTTCTGTCGAACAAACACATCTGACGCGTGCCGCTTCACTCGCGCATCATGATCGGCTTGCTGTTCGGTCTGACGGCTGGTCTTGCTATCAACGGCTGGCTCGGGGGACAACACTCAGCGATCGATTGGGTCACCCGCAACGTCACCGATCCTGTGGGCCAGATTTTTCTCCGGCTGCTCCTAATGACGGTTGTCCCGCTCGTTTTTTCTTCGTTGATCATGGGTGTCGCTGGGATCGGAGACATACGAAAATTAGGACGGATCGGCTTGAAGTCCTTTGGATACTGCCTCGTCATTTCCTCGATTTCGGTTTTGATCGGAATCACTCTCGCCAACACGATTCAGCCCGGCAAACGAATCGATCCCGCGATTGCCCAGCAGTTGCAGCAACGTTATGGCGTCGATGCATCCAAGAAAGTCGAAGAAGCCGCGACGGCCCGCGTTCCTGATTCGCCATTCATGCAAGTCGTCAAAACAATCGTCCCGGCGAATCCTTTCGCCGCAATCTCGGGAGAGAATCCCAACATGCTGCACCTGATGTTTTTTGCGACCCTTCTGGGCGTGGCAATCACTTTGATTCCACCCGAGAAGTCAGCGAGTCTGCTGCTTGGGATCGAGGGGCTCTACGCGGTGTCGATCAAGATCGTCGATTTGGTGATGCAGATCGCGCCGCTCGCCGTTGCCTGCCTGCTCTTCAGCAACATGGCGCGGTTCGGTCTCGATCTCCTGCAAGCGCTCGGCTGGTTTATCGCCACGGTGCTGATCGGTCTCTGTCTGCACATGTTTGGCATCTATTCATTGTCGGTGTATTTTTTGTCCCGAATTTCGCCGCTGGAGTTTTTTCGCCGAATCAAGACCGTGATGCTGACGGCATTTTCGACATCCTCGTCGAGTGCAACGTTGCCGACCGCGCTGCGTGTTTCCGAAGAAAATCTTGGAGTTCCTCGAGACATTGGCAATTTTGTTCTCACGTTGGGCGCGACCGCCAATCAAAATGGAACCGCCCTCTATGAGGGAGTCACTGTATTGTTTCTCGCCCAACTGGCCGGTGTGGATCTGTCCATCGGACAGCAGGTGCTGGTCGCGTATTTGGCTATTTTGGGAAGCATCGGAACAGCGGGTGTGCCCTCAGGATCGATCCCGTTTATCCTTCTCGTCCTAGTGACTATCAAAGTAAACCCGGCACTCATCGCCATCATTCTGGGGGTGGATCGTTTCTTAGATATGTGCCGAACCACCCTCAATGTGACCGGCGATCTGACGGCGGCAACGTACGTGGCCCGATCTGAGGGGCACGAGCTATTGAAGCGGAAAGACGTGCCCACGATATGAGTAAAGGCGGACCATCGACAAATGCCGATGCCAATCCATCCGTCGCGCCAGCAGCGAAGGATCTGTATCAATTCCGTCCCGGAGACATCGTGGAGCCGCCACGCACTTTGCCCGGCATATTGCGCCGGATTGGACCCGGCATCATACTGGCCGCTTCCATCATTGGATCGGGCGAGCTGATTGCGACCACCACTTTGGGTGCGCAGGAAGGATTTACCGCGCTTTGGATCATCATCCTCAGCTGCTTGATCAAGCCGGTGATCCAAGCAGAACTGGGCCGGCATACCATCGCGAGCGGCGAAACCGGATTGGAAGGTTTGAACCATGTTCCAGGGCCGCGTTTCAAAGTAAACTGGATCGTTTGGGCGTGGGCTATCATGGTTCTTTTCACGATGCTACAGATCGGAGCTATGTTCGGAGGGGTCGCGCAAGTCATGAACTTGCTCATCCCGGCTGTTCCTGTGACGGTGTGGGTCCTGTTTTTTTTGGCGCTCACTTTGGCTCTCTTGCTCGGGGGCGCTTACGCTCGTATCGAAAAACTCGCAATGGTTAAAGTGGGCCTCTTTACGTTGCTCACGCTGCTTGCGGCCGTCGTGCTCATCCGCACGCCGCAATATTTTTCCTGGAAGGAAGTTCTCGAAGGATTGCAGTTTCATCTGCCGAGTGAAGGCCTATCCACCGCAGTGGCCGTCTTCGGCATCACCGGAGTCGGAGCTTCGGAGTTGTTCATGTATCCGTACTGGTGTGTGGAAAAGGGCTATGCTCGATTTACCGGCAAACGGGATGGGACGTCAGATTGGCACCGGAGAGCCTCCGGTTGGATTCACGTGATGCACGTTGATATTTTTGTCTCAATGATTATCTACACGGTTGCCACGCTCGCATTTTACCTGCTTGGCGCTGGCATTCTCCACGGGATGGGAAAGGTGCCAGCCGCGAAGGATATGATCCCGGTTCTCTCCAACATCTACACGCAGACGCTCGGCCCATGGTCGCTTTGGCTGTTTTACCTTGGAGCGATCGTCACGCTTTACGGAACAATTTTCGCCTCCACGGCAGCGAATTCCCGAGCTTACGCCGATCTGTGCCGATTAATGGGACTCTTCGCACCCGACGATTACGCGCGCCGGGTCACCTTCCGGAATGGCTTCATTCTGTTTCTCACGGTAGTTCCCGTGATTATGTTTTTATCCTTCGAATCCCCAGTGAAGATGGTCGTGGCAGGAGGCCTCGCTCAAGCCATGATGCTTCCCGTCATCGGCATTGGCACTCTCTATCTGCGACATCGCCGTCTCCCAAATGAAATCGCGCCTTCGACCTGGGTTACAGTGTTGCTCTGGGTTGCCACGATAATAATCATCGGCCTCATGAGTTACTATCTTCTGGTGACGATCAAAAAGATGTGACATGACGACCGATGACTTCCGCGAATCCGCAGTGAATACAACTGTCTGCAAATGGTTTGTTCGAGAGCTCTTGTCTTAGATGAGCCGGCCCGAGTGAATCGGATGGCGCAGCTTTTCGTTCAGGGTTTCTTTTGTCACTTCGTTTTCCCATCGACTGATGACAACGGTCGCGACTCCGTTTCCGATCAAATTGGTGATGGCTCGGCATTCGCTCATAAAGCGGTCAATCCCGACCAATAGAGCCAGCGATTGAATCGGGATGCTCGGCACTGCGGCAAGAGTCGCGGCCAGCGTGATGAAGCCTGCTCCCGTGACGCCGCTGGACCCTTTCGACGTCACCATAGCCACGATGAGCAAGGTGACCTGGTGTGGCAAATCGAGCGGTGTGTTCGTGGCCTGAGCGAGGAAGACCGCCGCCATGGCCATGTAGATGTTGGTGCCGTCGAGGTTAAAGCTGTAGCCGGTGGGAATCACTAGGCCGACCGTTGAGTTCGCACAACCGAGTCGCCGCATCTTCTCGATCATCCCAGGGAGCGCTGTTTCCGACGAGCTCGTGCCAAGCACCAGCAGCAGCTCGTCCTTGATGTAATTCAAAAATCGAAAAATCGAAAAGCCACTGTAGCGTGCAATCAACCCCAGCACCACAATCACGAAAAATGCGGCGGTCACATAGAAGCTGGCCATCAATGCCAGGAGTCGGCTGAGGGCGCCAATGCCGTAACTTCCAACGGTGAAGGCCATTGCGCCGAAAGCCCCTATCGGCGCTGCCTTGACCACGATGTGCATCACGCCAAAGAAGACGTGCGAGGTGCATTCGATGCCATGGAGCACCGCCTTCCCGCGATCGCCCATGGACGAGATTGCAAAAGCGACAAGAGTGGCGACGACCAATACCTGCAACAAATCTCCGGAGACAAAAGCGTCCACGAAAGTGTTTGGGATAATGTTCAGAAAGAAATCGACCGTGGTGAGTGCGTGAGCTTTCTGAACATAGGATTGGCCGATGTTGGGATCGAGTGTCGTGGGATCGATGTTGAACCCATCCCCTGGGCGCAGCACGTTCACCACCACCAACCCGATCACCAGCGCGATGGTGGAGACGACTTCGAAGTAAAGAATCGTCTTTACGCCGATCCGCCCGAGCTTCTTGATATCGCCCATGGAAGCGATCCCATGCACGACTGTGCAAAAGATAATTGGCGCGATCAGCATCTTGATCAGCTTGATGAACCCGTCACCGAGCGGTTTCAGTGATTTGCCGACGCCGGGGAACAAATAACCGGTTAGGATTCCTATAAACACAGCTGCCAGGACCTGGATGTAGAGAACGCGATACCATGGTTTTCGGTGGCTGGACGCTTGCATGGGAGTGGGGGCTGTGATCGAGTCGAGAGTGAATCAACCGGCTCGTACCCTGTCCAGCGAAAAGGCTTTACCCCGAAGCGATGGGCAAACCCACAGCAATTCTCATTTTCGCGCGCATGTAGTCCCGCCTTCAGGCGGCATCGCGTGGGAGAACCCAACACCTATGGACTTGCCGACGCCCCTTCGGCTGAAGCCGGGACTACGTACCGCAACACTGGAAGTTCCGACTTCAAGATGGTCG
>SIBE01000054.1 GCA_009695265.1 Pedosphaera sp.
TGACAAAAGAGAGAAGATTATATGCTAACAATCTACGGCCCACGGTCTCGTTTTTGTGACGGGATTTCTCGACGCAACTTCCTTAAGATCGGCGCTCTGGGCTTAGGCGGCCTGACCATGCCGCAACTCCTGCAGGCCGAACAGCAGTCAGACATCAGGCGCTCGCACAAGGCCGTCATCATGATTTTCTTGCCTGGCGGCCCTTCGCATCAGGACATGTTTGACCTGAAACTGGATGCGCCTTCTGAAATCCGTGGCGAATTCAAGCCAATCAAAACGGCCGTTCCTGGAATTCAAATTTGCGAACACTTGCCGCTTTTAGCCGGGATGATGGACAAATTGGCGATCATTCGCTCGATGGTCGGCGCGGAAGATAATCATTACGCTTTTCAGTGTTTGTCAGGTCGGCACATGAGGAATCAGCCCAAGGGTGGCTGGCCTTGCCTCGGCTCGGCGCTCTCAAAGCTGCAGGGACCTGTTCAACACTCGATGCCGCCGTTCGTTGGTCTGTCGCCGAAGATGGGTCACACGCCGTGGTCTGATGCGGGATCCCCGGGGTTCCTTGGGATCGGTCACGCCCCGTTTAAGCCCGAAGGCGCTGGCAAATCCGATATGGTCTTGAATGGCGTTACGCTCGACCGGCTTTCGGATCGGAAAACCTTGTTGGCCAGCTTCGATAAATTCCGCCGTGACGTCGATGGGAGCCGATTAATGGAAGGCTTGGACTCGTTCAACAATCAAGCCTTCGGGCTGCTGACATCAAGCCGGTTGGTCGAGGCGTTGGATGTTGAGCGAGAGGATCCCAAGATCCGCGATCGTTACGGGAAGGGCGATCCGAAGAATCGCGATGATGGCGGCCCGAAGCTCATGGAACATTTTCTGATTGCTCGCCGTCTGGTTGAGGCGGGCGCGCGGTGCGTCACCCTGGCCTTTAGCCGATGGGATCATCACGGTGACAACTTTGGCGCTTTGCGGCAGGACCTGCCGCTGCTCGATCAGGGATTGAGCGCGCTGGTTGATGATCTCCATCAGCGCGGACTGCATAAGGATGTTTCGGTTGTGGTATGGGGCGAGTTTGGTCGCACGCCCACGATCAATAAGGATGGGGGCCGTGATCATTGGCCGCGAGTCTCATGCGCGTTGCTAGCTGGCGGAGGCATGAAGACCGGGCAGGTCATCGGTTCGACTGACCGATTGGGGGGCGAAGCGGCGGATCGGCCTGTTCAATTTGGTGAAGTTTTCGCCACGCTCTATCACAACTTGGGAATTGATGTGAACAAGGTAACTGTCACGGACTTAACGGGACGACCTCAATTCTTGGTGGATGGCTATCAACCGATGGGCGAGTTAGTCTGATCTCGAAGTGGAGAATAAATGAATAGTTCCGCTCCCCAGCCAGTCGGTTAATTCGAACAACCGAGTAACCTAATGCTAACGATCTATGGTCAGAGGGCGCGTTTTTGCGACGGAATATCACGGCGAAATTTTCTTAAGATAGGTGCGCTCGGTTTGGGCGGATTCGCTCTCCCTCAACTGCTTGAGGCTGAGACACACGCGGGCATCCGACGATCCCAAAAGGCAGTCATCATGATCTTTTTGCCTGGTGGGCCATCTCATCAGGACATGTTTGATCTCAAGATGGACGCGCCTGCTGAAATCCGAGGGGAATTCAAGCCCATCAAGACGAACGTTTCTGGTATTGATATTTGTGAACATCTGCCTCTGATCGCGCGCAAGATGGACAAGATGGCAATCATCCGGTCGATCGTTGGCGCTGATGGCGATCATGACGCTTTCCAATGCTTGACGGGTCGTTCGGTGCGTAACCAACCGCCGGGAGGATGGCCCGCAATGGGGTCGGTTTTGTCAAAGCTTCAAGGGCCAATCAATAAAGCGATTCCTCCGTTTGTTGGACTTTCTCCGAAGATGGGAGAAATGCGCTGGGCGGATGCGGGAAAGCCCGGCTTTCTCGGTGTTGCTCATGCGCCGTTCAGGCCGCAGGGCACGGGGAAATCCGATTTGGTTTTGAATGGAGTGACCCTTGACCGATTGTCGGATCGAAGAGCACTGCTCGCCAGCTTCGACCGTTTTCGCCGAGATGTGGATACCACGGGAATGATGGAGGGACTCGACGTCTTTAACGAGCAAGCCTTGGGAATGCTCACTTCAAGCCAATTATTAGACGCTCTTGATATCGGGAAGGAAGATCCTAATGTCCGCGCTTGTTACGGGAAAGGTGACCCCAAGAATCGAGACGATGGCGGGCCGAAGCTAATGGAACATTTTCTGATCGCTCGTCGGTTGGTCGAAGCAGGTTCGCGGTGCGTCACGCTGGCGTTCAGCCGATGGGATCATCACGGCGATAATTTTGGTGCCCTGCGACAAGACTTGCCGTTGCTCGATCAGGGTGTCTCGGCCCTGGTCGAAGATTTGCATCAACGTGGTCTTGACAAGGACGTGTCTGTCATTGTCTGGGGCGAGTTCGGCCGCACCCCAACAATCAATAAAGATGGCGGGCGCGATCATTGGCCGCGGGTTTCCTGCGCACTGCTCGCTGGGGGCGGAATGAAGATGGGGCAGGTCATCGGTGCCACTGACAGGCTAGGCGGAGAAGCCACCGACCGGCCGGTGTACTTTGGAGAAGTCTTCGCGACCCTCTACAATAATCTTGGAATCGACACGAGCAAAACCACCGTCAAAGACTTGACTGGTCGGCCACAGTTCTTGGTGGACGGGCACCAGCCTATTCGGGAGCTGATCTGATGATGTTATCGATGTTGTTCCTATGACTGGCAAAACCCAGCCGATTTCGCGCCGTTCCGAGATTGACGAACATCTTGCTCGCCACATCCAGAAAAAGCTTCTAGAAACGTAAAGCCATGTTAACCATCTACGGCAAACAAGCTCGTTTCTGTGACGGCATTTCACGGCGGAACTTCTTAAAGATCGGAGGCTTGAGCATGGGTGGGCTCGCTTTGCCCCAATTGTTGCAAGCTGAAGCGCGAGCAGGAATCCGCCGATCTCAAAAAGCAGTCATCATGATTTATCTTCCGGGTGGCCCGCCGCATCAGGATATGTTCGATCTGAAGCTGGATGCGCCTTCGGAGATTCGTGGTGAGTTTCAACCAATCAAGACCAACGTTCCTAGCATTCAGATTTGCGAACATCTCCCGCGCATGGCGGCGATGATGGACAAGCTGGCCGTGGTTCGATCGATATCCGACGCTGTGGATGACCATTCCGATTTCCATTGCATGACGGGACGCTCCAAGCGCAACCAGCCGCCAGGCGGTTGGCCCACTTTTGGTTCTGCGGTGACAAGGTTGCTAGGGTCATCCAATCAGGCTATTCCGCCATTTGTCGGTTTGGAACCGAAGATGCAGCATCGCCCTTACAATGATGCGACCCCTGGCTTTTTGGGAGCAGGCTACCGTTCGTTCCGGCCCGAAGGCAGCGGCAAGGATGACATGGTTCTCAATGGCGTGACGCTGGATCGCCTGGCTGACAGAAAGATGTTGCTGTCCGGTTTTGACCACTTCCGCCGCGACGTTGATGCCAGCGGGTTGATGGAAGGACTTGATCGATTCAATGAACAGGCGTTTGGCGTGCTGACATCGAGCAAACTTTTAGAAGCTCTGGATTTTCAACGCGAGGATAAGAAAGTCATCGAGCGCTACGGCAAAGGTGACCCGAAGCCACACGGCGACGCCGCGCCGATGTTGATGGAACAATTTCTGGTCGCTCGCCGACTGGTTGAAGCTGGCGCGCGATGCGTGACGGTCGCATTCGGATTTTGGGATTACCACGGAAACAACTTCAAGAACGCCAAAGCCGATATGCCCTTGCTTGATCAGGGGGTTACGGCGCTGGTTGAGGACTTGCACCAACGGGGGTTGGACAAAGACGTTTCAGTGGTTGTTTGGGGTGAATTCGGCCGGACGCCGACTATCAATAAAGATGCTGGCCGTGACCACTGGCCGAAAGCTTCATGCGCTGTCCTGGCTTGCGGCGGGATGAAGACCGGTCAAGTAATCGGTGCAACCGACCGCTTAGGTGCGGAACCTTCGGAGCGGCCCGTGCGTTTCGCGGAAGTCTTCGCGACGCTCTACCACCAGTTGGGGATCGACGTGAACAAGACGACGATCACCGACCTCTCCGGACGCCCTCAGTATCTGGTCGAAGATGGATGCCAGCCGATGAGCGAACTGGTTTAGCTATGTTGACGCTCCGAAATGGATTGTGGGACCACGGCCGTCTGCCGCGCGAAATAGTCACGATGCTCGTTGAGGCCAAAGAGATCCCCGAATCAATCAAATCTACAACCCGAACCGCCGTCGAAATGCGAATTATGTCGAAACGATCATCAGCTCTGAATCTTGCCGCCGCATGCGCGGTGCTTTTGTTTTCGGGAACTCTCGTCAGCTTCGGCAAAGAGTCCGTCGAAGCAAAATCGCCGGGCAAATTGGCGGGCCTGCAAATTCATTATCGAACTTCCACAGGGGGAGAAGCGACCGAAACGCTTCGACTGCGTGGTGCTGATGCGCGGCAGCAACTCTTAGTCACGGCCCAATTTAGCGAAGGTGCGCTTCGTGATTACACCCATAGTGTCGCTTATCAAAGTTCTCCCGAGGGTGTTCTGCGCGTCGGTTCGAACGGCTTGGTGACGCCCTTGGCTGATGGCAGCGCCACAATTTCTGCTAAAACCGACGACGGCACCACTGTCTCCCTGACCGTGGTTGTAGAGCATTTTAACACCGTCACGCCCATTAACTTTCCCAATCAAATCGTTCCGATCTTCACCAAGGCCGGATGCAACGCGGGTGGTTGTCACGGGAAATCAAGCGGCCAAAACGGTTTCAGGTTGTCACTGCTCGGATTTGAACCTACCGAAGATTACGAGCACTTGGTCAAGGAAGCCCGTGGGCGCAGGCTTTTTCCGGCATCCCCAGAACACAGTCTCCTCTTGGTGAAAGCGGCGGGCATATTGCCACATGGTGGAGGCAAGCGTCTGGAGCCTGATTCCGATGATTACAAATTGATCGTGCGCTGGATTTATCAAGGAATGCCATACGGCAAAGCGACCGATCCGACAGTCGTTCGCATCGAAGTTTTTCCCAAAGAACGAACAATGCCTTTAGGTGCCGAGCAGCAACTGGTGGTCATGGCTCATTACACCGATGGTTCGGTGGAAGACGTGACCCGCAGCGCCTTGTATGAGCCGAATGACAAAGAGATGGCCAAGACTGACACTGCCGGACGAGTGATGCTTTTTGAACAGCCTGGCGACGTTGCGGTCATGATCCGCTACCAAGCACGGGTCGCGGTCTTTCGTGCCACAGTCCCGTTGGGTGCGGTGGTTGAGAATCTGCCAACTCCAAAAAATCTCATCGACGAATTGGTGTTTAAAAAACTGCGCACGGTTGGCATGCCGCCTTCGGAGATCTGCGATGACGCTACATTCCTGCGCCGGACGGCTATCGATGTTGCAGGGAGATTGCCCACGCCCGAAGAAAGCAGGACCTTTTTGGCAGACAAGGATCCGGCCAAGCGCGATAAATGGATCGATGCCTTACTGAGCAGCGGTGAATACGCCGATTTTTTTGCCAACAAGTGGAGTGCTCTGTTGCGGAATAAACGCACAGCGCCGACATTCACTCGTGGTACGTATGCGTTCTATGGGTGGATTCGGGACAGCTTGATGGAGAACAAACCCTACGATCAGTTCGCTCGCGAGATTTTGGCGGCGTCGGGCGAGATCGGCCAGAATCCGGCGGTCGCTTGGTACCGGCAAGTCAAGGAGCCGACGGCACAACTCGAGGACACGGCGCAGCTTTTCCTCGGGACCAGACTCCAATGTGCCCAATGTCATCATCATCCGTTCGAGAGGTGGAGCCAGCAGGACTATTACAGCTTCTCAGCCTTCTTCACGCAGGTGGGACGCAAGCAAACCGCGCAACCCGGCGAGGAAATGATTTTCCACAAGCGCGGTAAAGCGACGGCAACCAACAAAAAGACGAAGCAGACAGTGGGGCCGGCAGGCTTGGGAGCGACTCCGTTGGAGCTTGCGCCTGATGAAGACCCGCGCCAGGCGTTGGCTGATTGGATGAGCCGCAAGGACAATCCATTTTTCGCCCGATCCTTGGTCAATCGTTACTGGAAACATTTCTTCAACCGCGGTTTGGTTGAACCTGAGGACGATATGCGCGAGACAAATCCTCCGACAAATCCGGAACTTCTCGATGGGCTGGCCCAGCGTTTCATCGCCCATGGGTTTGATCTGAAGGATCTCGTGGGGACCATTTGCCGATCTCAGTCCTATCAGCTCAGCGCCGTGCCGAACAAGTTCAATGCGGTCGATAAACAGAATTTTTCTCGCTATTATCCAAAGCGTCTGACGGCTGAAGTCCTGTTGGATTCGGTGAATCAGATCACGAAATCGGAGACCAAATTCGACGGACTGCCCGTCGGCACTCGAGCCGTCCAATTGCCTGACAATAGTTTCAACGCGAGCTCCTATTTTCTGACCGTTTTCGGCAGGCCTGACATGTCTAGCTCGTGCGAGTGCGAGCGTTCGCAGGACGCCAGCCTTGCGCAGAGTTTGCATCTCCTCAACGCGAAAGATATTCAAGATAAGCTGGCGAGTGACAGTGGCCGTGCTGCTTTGCTGGCCGCAGACAAGCAGAAAAACGACGAATCGAAGATACGAGATCTGTATTACGGGGTCTATTCACGAGAGCCAGATGAAAAGGAACTGGCACTCGCCAAGGGCTATTTGGACAAGAAGAGCATTCAGAAAGAGGGCAAGCAAGATCTCGCAGCGAACAAGCGTCAAGCTTACGAAGACATCATCTGGGCTCTGATCAACACCAAAGAGTTTTTGTTCAACCACTAAACCTGCTGAGCATTTCCAGACCGGTTGAATGAGTCGCCTGAAAAACAATCGTGCCGGCTGCCTGGAATTTCGTAAGCTTCTGGGCATGGAGAGGCGCAGCTTTTTGAAGGCAGGATTGCTCGGTTTGGCTGGTTTGTCGCTTTCGGACTTGTTAAAAGCGGAATCCACCTCGCTAACCTCTGCGAGGGCTCCATCTCGCCAGAATTCTGTAATTATCCTTTGGATGCGTGGCGGTCCGAGCCAGCACGAGACATGGGATCCGAAGCCGGATGCGCCGATAGAGTATCGCGGCGAATTCGGAGCGATGAGGACCAAGGTTCCTGGGATTCAAATTTGCGACTTGCTTCCAATGAGCGCTGGGATCATGGACAAATGGTCCATCATCCGCAGCCTGCACCACGCTGATGCGGGGCATTCTTCGGGCGATCAGATCTGCTTCACTGGCTACCCGGCGGCTCCTGAAGCTGCGGCGGAAGGTCCCGGAAACATCATGCCCAGTTGCGGTTCGATTGTGGCTCATCAGTTTCAGCGTAAGAATCCGAAGCTCCCCGCTTACGTCGTGATACCCAAGATGCTTCCAGGGACAGGAGCCGCATATCTCGGCCAGAGATGCAATCCGTTTGAAACCATCGCTGACCCGGCCAAAGACGGCCTCTTCCGCGTTCCTAATTTCGCCTTGCCCGCAGGAATTTCGCTCCAGCGCCTCGACGATCGCCGCGCATTGCTCGAAGGCATCGATAATCTTAGGCGCGATGTGGATCAGGCCGGACAAATCGAAGCCGTGGATCAATTTCAGCAGCGCGCTTGGGATATTCTATCAGGCAAAGAGGCGCGTGAGGCCTTCGATCTCGATGCAGAGCCGCGCTCTATTCGCGAACGCTACGGAATCATTCCTGAATTCAAGGCTCCGACTCCGGATCGCTGTGGTGTGCCGGCGTGGAGCCAACGAATGTTGCTGGCGCGCCGCTTGGTGGAAGCCGGAGTGAGGCTGGTGACGGTGGATGTGCGCTGGTGGGACACCCATGTGCAAGGCTTCGACACTATGCGCAACGGATTTTTGCCGCGTTGGGATCGAGCCTACACGGCATTAATTGAAGATCTGGATCAGCGCGGGTTGCTTGATTCCACGATGGTGATCGCCTGGGGCGAGTTCGGTCGCACTCCGCGAGTCAATGCCAATGCCGGACGAGATCATTGGCCGAATGTGTTCAGCGCGGCTGTCGCTGGCGGCGGCATTCAAGGTGGCCGAGCGATCGGATCGTCCGATGCTAAGGGCGGCGAGCCTGACTCGAATCCGAAAACTCCCCAGGACCTTCTCGCGACGATGTACCGCCACCTCGGCATCGATACCACTGCTCAGTATGCGGACCACGCGGGCCGGCCACACCCAGTATTACCTTTCGGCAATCCAATCAACGAACTCTTTAACTGATGATGAACTCCCACTGTGACGTATCGATCCACTGGACAAATGTTGAGAGGGCGCAGCTTTCATGTCTCAGGCCAAAGCCTTCGGTTTTGCCAAAGCTTCTTTGTATATTTCTGCTGCTCGTTCTAGGTGCGGCGTTCTCGGCGATAGCCCAATTGCCGGTGGCTCGCCTATCCACAATTTTTCCTCCTGGGGGTAAAATAGGAACCTCCGTTGAAGTTCGCCTTTCCGGACTTGATCTGGATGATGTCGCGCAACTTCATTTCTCTCGCCCGGGGATAACAGCAAAACCAAAGATGATCGACGGCGCTTCGGCGCCCGACCCGAATAGATTCCTCATCACGATTGCTTCGGACGTGTCTCCTGGAGTTTGCGAGGTCCGCACGGTGGGTCGCTTTGGCATCTCCAATCCGCGCGCGTTTGTCGTTGGCGATCTCCAAGAGTACGTCGAGAAGGAGCCGAACGATTCGGCTTCCACGCCAAACGAAGTCCAACTGGGAACCGTCGTCAACGGAACTGTTGAGTCGAGTACTGCCGATTATTTCAAGTTCACAGCAAAAAAGGCGCAGCGGGTTCTCATCGAGTGCTTGGCGAAGGAGATCGATTCACGAATGGACCCGGTCTTGGTCTTATACAACTCCGATGGGCACGAGCTTGAGAGAAACCGGCGCGGCGGTTTGCTCGATTTCGTCGCGCAGAGCGACGGCGGGTTCATCGTGAAGGTATATGATTTTCTGTATCGCGGCGGCGACGACTATTTCTATAGGCTGGCTATCGGAAACGGGCCGCACATCGACTTTATCTTTCCGCCCGCCGGATTGCCTGGAAGCAAAGCAAAGTATTTCCTCTTCGGCCGTAATCTTCCGGGCAGCAGTCCAGTGCCAGACCTGGCAATCGACGGAAAACCGTTGGAGCAACTGTCCGTCGAGATCGAGATGCCTGACGATGCGGCGGCTCAGTATAAGTTATCTTCAGGCTCGCTCATAAGGCCCGCAGACTCGGTTCTTGACGGCGTTGATTACCGGTTAACGACTCGGCGGGGAGTTTCAAACCCTGTTTTAATAAGCTTTGCGACCGCGCCTGTCGTGGTCGAGCAACAACCGAACGATACGCCTGCCTCGGCGCAGAAAATCTCTGTGCCGTGCGAGTATGTCGGACAGTACTATCCCAAGGGCGATCAGGATTGGGTTATCTTTGAGGCCAAGAAGGGCGAGGTTTATTGGATTGAGGTTTTCTCCCAACGGCTGGGGGTGCCGAGCGATCCGTTTGTGCTGGTTCAACGAGTCAAGAAGAACGACAAAGGCGAAGAGGAAGGCTCGGATTTGCAGGAGTTGTATGATTCGGACCTCAATATCGGGGGGGCAGAATACAACACCGCGACACGCGATCCGGCATGGCGCTTCGAGGTGAAAGAAGACGGGACCTACCGAGTTCAATCGCGCGATTTGTTCAATCGTTCTCAAAGTAACCCAAGCCTGGTATATCGGCTCTCCATACGGAAGGAGACGCCTGACTTTCGGCTGGTGGTTATGGCCCAACCGCCACCGCCACCGACAAAGGATAAGAAAGAGGCGTTTGTCTGGACGCCGTTTTTGCGTCGAGGTGAAACCATGATGATGAAGGTGCTGGCTTTTCGCCGGGATAATTTTAACGGCGACATTCAACTCAGCGTTGAAGGGCTTCCGCCGGGAGTTACAGTTGCGGAAACCAAGATTGAGGCGAACAAAACCTCGGCGTCGCTATTCCTGACCGCTTCGGAAGGTGCGGCGGTTTGGGTAGGTCCGATCAAAGTGACCGGCAAGGCCAAGATGGGTGAGTCCGAAATGGTGCGCGAAGCGCGCGGCGGCTCCATCAACTGGACTGTAGCCGACTATAGCAACGAGCCCGTTCAATCGCGTATGACCCGTGATTTCCTGCTCGGGATCAGCGGCAAAGAGAGCGCTCCCATTTCAATCGAGGCGGCCGAGAATAAAGTTTGGGAAACTTCGTTGGCGGGGAAACTGAAGATACCGATCAAGTTGGTTCGTCGTGGTGAGTTCAAAGATGCTGTGAAGTTGAAGACTGCGGGGCTTGCTGTGCTCGATCCGGTAAAGGAGATCGACGTTAATGGCAATACCAACACCGCAATATTGGAGCTCGATCTGACTCAAGTCAAAGTGCCCGTTGGAGCGCACACTTTCTACTTACAAGCTCAAACGAAAGGCAAGTACCGGTCCTTGACTCCAGACGAGATGAAGGTGGTGGAAACTTTCGCGAAGACCGCCGACGAGTCGGCAAAACAATTCGAGAAGGAAGCAAGTGAATTGACCGCGTCGGCCAAGCAGGCAGCGGATGCGCTGGCTGCGGCCACAAAAGCTGTTCAGGAAGCGGGAGCTCGAGAAAAGGCTGCTACAGAAAAACTGGCTTCAGCCAAGACAGCAGCCGAGAACACGCCAGCAGCCGAGTCATTGGTTGCGGCACGAACTGCTGCCGAGAAAGAATCTGCAGAGGCTTCGGCCCAATCCAAAACACTTACGGAAGCTAAAAGCGCTGCAGCCAAGGCTGCTTCCGAAGCGTCTGATAAAGCAAAGAATGCGGACGCAAAAAAAGAAGCAGCATTGAAGCAGGCGAGCGCAGCCAAAGAGGCCTCTAAAAAGGCGCAACCCAAAGACCTGAACGTCGCGACGTACTCTGTTCCAATTAATCTGAAGATTACCGCTGCTCCGATCAACCTCTCGGCGACAACTCCTTCGGCGCCCTTGGCACAAGGAGCCAAAATCGAAATCCCTGTCACGATCAAGCGGCTTTACGAGTTCAGCGACCCAGTTGAACTGACTCTCGTGGCACCCAAAGATGCCAACGGTCTGAGCGGCGCGAAGGTGACGATCCCAAAAGATCAGAGTCAGGCGAAGTTCGTTGTCGAAGCAAAGGCCGATGCGAAACCCGGGGATTATAAGCTGACTCTCCAAGCGGGGCTTAAGCTGAACAACCAGGATTTGAAAGTCGATCAACTGATTGCATTGAAAGTCAGCGCGGTTGAAAGGACAGCCAGCAAGTAGCTTGAGACCAATGCTCGCTCATGTTTAAGGTCTTAAGAATCCTTTCGCTCGTCCTGGGCCTTCTTGGGCAAAATGGTCTGTCGGTGAGTCGCTCCTCGGCTGCTCCAGCGCAAGTGACACTGCTGAGCGTTGATCCGCCTGAGGTAGTTTTGACCAGCTCGGATCAAACGGTTCAATTAGTTGTCACTCTGCAGATGAGCGATGGAGGTTTGCGAGATGTAACTCACTCCGCTGAGTATTCGACATCAGAAATTGACCCAGAATCACCAACTCGCTCCGCGATCGAGATCGTGAGAGGTCGGGTGACACCTCAGGGCGACGGAGAGGTTTCTGTCTGCGCTAGCGTGTTTGATCCGGTTCAGAACAAAAAGGTGACTGGTTTCGCGAAAGTGACAGTCCGTGATTATAGTCAGGAGCGTAGCCTGAATTTTGCCAATGACATCGTTCCGCTGCTGACCAAGAACGGATGTAACTCGGGAGGTTGCCATGGCAAAGCTAGCGGCCAAAACGGATTCCATCTCTCGTTGCTCGGTTTCGAGCCCGACTTCGATTACGACGCCCTGGTGAGAGAGGGGCGTGGTAGGCGCGTTTTCCCCGCAGCCCCGGATCAATCGCTGCTACTGCGGAAAGCCTCGGGGCAAATCCCTCATGGTGGAGGTCAACGTCTCGACATGCAGTCGGATGCCTATCGGTTGCTTCGGCGTTGGATTGTGCAGGGTATGCCAAAAGGCAGCACCAACGATCCCAAAGTAGTACGCATCGAAGTGTTTCCTCGTGAGCGGATCCTCCAAGGCGGTGACCTGCAACAACTCCGCGTGGTGGCATATCATTCCGATGGCTCCCTTCAAGACATCACTCGACAAGCGGAGTATAAGAGCCAACAGCCTGACATCCTTAAGGTGGACACCGAAGGAGGGATGAGCAGCCTCGAACGGACTGGTGAAGGTGCGGTGATGATTCGTTACATGGGCTTGGTTGATGTCGCGCGAGTGACGGTGCCATCCAATCAAAGCCTGCCCTCCGACGCTTATGCGCATTTCGAGCCGAAGGATTTCATCGATGTGCTGGTGATGCAGAAGTGGCGCAAGCTCGGCATTGCGCCGAGTCCGGCTTGCAGCGATGAAGAGTTTGTTCGGCGTGCTTTCTTGGACGCGATTGGAACTCTTCCGACACCGGAGGAAGTTCGTCAATTCCTCGCCGATCAATCGCCCAGTCGGCGAGAGAAGTTGGTCGATCAGATTTTGGAGCGCAGCGAGTACGCCTCGTATTGGGCCAACAGTTGGGGGGATCTCCTGCGTAACAAGAGGCGCTATGGTGATGGCTACAAACGGGGAACCTTTGCTTTTGCCGCCTGGATCAAAAACGCCTTTGCACAGAATATGCCCTACGATCAGTTCGTGAGGGCTATCCTAACAGCTCAAGGCAACGTGAGTGACAACCCGCCTGTCGTTTGGTATCGGGAAGTCCGCAATCAGGTTCACCAGGTCAACGATACGAGCCAGCTTTTTCTCGGGACCCGAGTGGCGTGTGCGAACTGTCATCACCACCCGTACGAGCGGTGGAGTCAGGATGATTACTGGGGTTTCGCCGCGTTCTACGCCAGGCTTGGCAATAAGCAAGGCGAGGTGGCCAATGAACAGGCTATCTTTGTGAAAAAGGAGGGTGAAACGCGGCAGCCTCGTTCTCACAAAGTAGTAAAGCCAAAGGGGCTTGGTGGACCCGAATACGATTACGTTCGCGGCGAAGATCCTCGTCAAAAACTCGCGGAATGGATGACTGCGCCAGACAACCCGTACTTCGCCAAGGCTATCGTCAACCGAAGCTGGGCTCACTTCATGGGGGTCGGATTGGTTGAGGCAGTGGACGATCTGCGGACTACGAACCCACCGAGCAACCCCCAGTTGCTGGATGCGCTGGCGAAGGATTTTATCCTTCATAAATTCGATCTGAAACAGCTCGTCAGGACGATTATGTTGTCGCGGGCTTATGCCCTCAGTTCAATTCCCACGCCGTACAACGCAACGGACCGCCAGAATTACTCTCGCTACACCCCCAAGCGGTTATCTGCGGAAGCGCTACTCGATGCCATTGGCGCGGTGACAGGGTCGATGGAGAAATTTAACGGCTTTCCCTCGGGAACCCGAGCTCTGGAACTTCCTGACGAAGCAGTCAACAATTACTTTTTGGATGTCTTTGGCCGATCGCAGCGCGA
This sequence comes from Pedosphaera sp., assembly GCA_009695265.1. GTDB lineage: Bacteria > Verrucomicrobiota > Verrucomicrobiia > Limisphaerales > SIBE01 > SIBE01. The sequence goes on from SIBE01000054.1 coordinate 13,572, forward strand.
AACTCCGTGCGAATGCGAACGAAGTTACGCTCCGAATTTGGCGCAGATTCTTCACTTGATGAACTCTCCGGAAATCCAGTCGAAGATCGCCCACGAAAAGGGTTGCGTCTCGCAGTTGCTCAAATCCGATAAATCGAACAATCAGATTGTTGAAGAACTGTATTTGCGCGCCTTTGCCCGATTTCCTAGGCCCGATGAATTCAATGATGCGGTGGCTCTGGTCGCCTCAGCCAAGGATCGCAAGAGTGCTTTGGAAGATTTTGAGTGGACTTTGTTGAATGCGAAGGAATTCTTATTCAATCACTGAGCCGAATGAATCAACCCGGAGTGAAGTTATGACGATTGACGTGGCGAGCGGGACCTACGGTTGCTGTGATGGAATAACGAGGCGAAGCTTTCTTAAGGCGGGAGCCTTGATGTTTGGCGGGATGACGCTCAGCGGCTTGCTCCGACGCCAAGCAGTTGCTGCCGCCGCGGGTGAGCCTACCAAGGATTTAAGCGTTATTCTGATCTGGCAGGGAGGCGGGCCCAGCCACCTCGATATGTGGGATCTCAAACCGCAAGCGCCCGCTGAATTTCGCGGAATCTTCAATCCGATCCCGAGCAACCTCAGTGGCTACGAAGTTTGCGAGTTGATGCCTAACATCGCGAAGATTTGCGACAAGCTGACGATATTGCGCTCCGTCACCCACAACGATGGCGGACACGAATCAGCCAGTCATTTCTTGCTGACCGGCTACGAACCGACGAACGATATACCGTCGAATGAAGTGCCTAGCTACGGGAGCATCGTGGCGAAGGAATTGGGAGCGTGTCGCTCAGGTTTCCCGGCTTACGTGGCGTTGCCAACAGCGCCGCGGAGTTCTGCCGCTGCCTACCTGGGTGTCGGCAATAATCCATTTGAAACCCAAGGCGACCCTAACAGTGACAAGTTCAACGTTCGTAATCTGAAACCGCCTGCCAACTTTTCGGTGGACCGTTTGCAAAACCGGTACGCGATGCTGAAACGTTTTGATACTCTTCGGCGCGATATTGATGCTTCCGGTGTGATCGGCGGGATGGACGCCTTTTCGCAGCAAGCTTTCGATTTGGTGACTTCTCCAAGAGTTCAAGACGCATTCGATCTCAGCAAGGAAGACAAAAAACTTCGCGAGAGCTACGGTCGAAATACATGGGGCCAATCTACTCTGCTGGCCCGCCGACTCGTTGAGGCGGGGGTTCGGTTTGTGACCGTGAATCAGGGAGGGTGGGACACTCACAACAACAATTTTGAAGAACTGAAAAGAAACAAGTTGCCTAACTTCGACCAGAGCTTTGCCGCGTTGATCGAGGATTTGCATCAACGTGGCCAACTCGAGCGCACCTTGGTGCTGGTCTGGGGTGAGTTTGGCCGAACTCCGCGGATCAACAACACAGCGGGTCGCGATCACTGGCCGAATGTGTTCACTGTGGTGATGGCTGGCGGAGGGCTTAAACAGGGAATCGTTTTGGGTGAAAGCGACGCACGCGCCGAGTTTCCAAAGGAACGTCCGATTTCGCCGCAAGATGTGCTGGCGACGATGTATCACCAACTCGGCATCAATCGCGAAAAATCGTACCGAAACGATGCCGACCGCCCGGTTGAAATTCTGAATTATGGCAAACCGATTCAGGAGATTATCTAGCGTTATACCTGTCGTGACGTCTTTAGAAACGACCTGAGCAAAGGCTGACATCAAAGCGCTGAGAACGCGGAGGCGGAGCAGCAGGGTAGCATGGAATACCACCTTACAGGCATCGTCAGCGTTGTGGTCTTTCTCCTCTGTTTAGTTGGCATTTTCAGCCAACTCAAACTGATCTGGTATCGCAAGAGTTTGAGTGACGAAGGAAAACTCGTAGGTGAACGGGCGACTGACCTCCTATCCCTCAATCAGTTTGCCAGCAGCTTCCTCGCGTTCTATGCGTTCTTTGTCTATGGATTCATGATTGAGCGGTTCAACCATTACTTGGTTTGGCCTCGTTTGTTGGCAACTTTGCTGACATTGGCCATCCTCTACGAAATCATGAGCGATCGCTGGGAACTTAGCGCGGTCGTGGTTTTTGCAGCTTGTCTCGTTGCGACTGTTCTTGCCGTCATCGTTCTTGCCATTCGTCCGGATCTTCCGTTAGGAGGGCGATTCTTTTCACAAGCGCTCGTCACGTTTTCGGCTTTGATGGTTTCGCAAGGATACACGCACCAGATTGTTCTGATCCGCCGGACCGGGAAAACGGGAGGCGTTTCTCTCCGCATGCATCAACTGACCCTTCTCAAAGATGTCAGCACTCTGATGCTGGGGGTGGCCATGGGTTTCAAGACTGGATGGCCCTTGTTATTGACCAATGGAGCGTGTGCTCTCACCAAGTTGGGGATCATCTGGCACTTTCGCTGGGCGCGCCGCAGTGCGGTAGCTCAACAGCGACGAGGCGGTATGGAGCTGCCGGTTTACGCAGGCGCAGTGGTCTCTTCCGCTGAGATGCCGGGTGGTTAAACTCTTGTGCCGTCTGTGTTCAGGGGAAGAACTCTGTCCCTCGCCAGATCTGGAACCAGCCCGTGTCCGAGTTCATCTCAACGAAAGCGTATTGTTTCGCTGTCTTGCCGCCGCCAATTTCGATCTCGCGCCAGTAGTCCCAGTATTCGAGCTTTTCAGAAGTCACTTTGCCTGGTGGGGCTTTGCCGTCCTCCGTCGTGCCGGTTATGACCATGACGGCGGCATCATACGGATCTTTGAGATCGTTGATGCGCGAGTAAGTTTCGACGGTTCCGGAATCGTTGTCCCTTACTTCGAAGATGCCTGTGGTGTCTTTAAGAACTTCAAGAAATCCGGGATCAAATGCGAGTTCGTCGTAGATGCGAAGCAGTAGCGCATCCTGGGCACCTGCGAGGTTCGGCACAAGGCGCAGGCGAACGGTGATTGAGTCTTCCGGATTGAATGTCTTGGCATTGGTCCCGGCCAGGACGTAATCGGTAAAACCGAAGTCCCTGCCGCCGATCTGACGCACGTACTCGCGGATTTCTTTCACAGAAAATGTGAACCCCTCGAACTCAGGTCCGTTCACCTTTGAAACGAGGACAGGTGTGTTGATCCTGAGATCGAGTGGATTTAGAAACGGGACATCAGAGCCGTTCTTTCCCAACCGATCTTTTACCATCTCCCAAATTGTTTTCCCTCCCGCGGGCGCTTCAGACATATCAAGCTCCAAGGATGGCTGAGACGACGCTGGCAATAACGTGGCAGATGCCAAGGATGAGACTCCCGATGACAATGGCCACCGCGACGTTGCCGGACTTAAGCGTCTCATCGAACGGCAGTTTCGGGGTCAGTTTATCAAAGACTTTATAGCCCATGACGACGAGGAGAATAGTGAGGATTCCAAAAGCAACTGTGGCTGTGATGTCGCCCAGGAAGTATTCGGGTAGGTGCATGTTCATTATTTTTTGTTTTGAGATTGAGTGGGTTACGGTGAGGCCGTTTGCCAGCGTTTGTAATAGACGAGCCAAACGAGAAAGCAAATCCCTCCGGCAGCAGTGGGAACCATGATGAGCCAGAAGAAGAACGTCCCCGATTTGGTGGCTCGATTGCTGTAAGCGCGGCTGGCTTCACGGTCTGTGTACATCAAGTCTCTGTCGAGGCCCGAAGGAACGTAATTCGGGTTCACCGGGGCACGTTGAGATTCGAGTTGCTGCACTCGCGCTCCCAATGCGGCGTCGCTCTCGAGTAACGCTTGATACCTGGCTGCGTCCATGCGGGAGCGATGGTTATAGGCCCAGAGAGACCTGTCCTCCAGTGAACGATCGAGCAACCACCACCAGAAAAAACTGTTGTAAGGGTCGTTGTAAATCACAACCGGGCGGGAGTAGTAAGGGCGGTAATAGTGTTCAATCCGAACCGGCCTGGTCCTGTAAGACTGCGGATAGGTATTGATGATCGGAGGTCTCGGTGAATCTGAATACGACCTGCGCGTCGCCGTCTGAGTTGGAATATCCGATGTCTGTTCCTTCTTCCATGTGGAAAATTCCCGCTTGCTCACCGCCTTCCTTTGAGCGTCTGCGGCAGAGGTGTCAAAGGATATTGGCGGGGATTTGGAACCGCCAGGGCTGGGTTTGTCGGGAGCTAAGATGGGGCTAGAGCTCGGCTTCGGGCTCTCAAAAGTTTTTGCGCCAGACGAATAGGTGCGACCGGCACGGGAAGAATTCTCCGGCGACTCAGAAGTGGCGCTGGTTGGTTTGCTCTCTGCTTTTGCTCGAGAATCTGAGCTGGGGCTCGTGAATGGTTTTCCACCCGATGAGCCTGACGAATAAGTTCGGCTTGAGTCCGACGGCGAACTCTTGACGGGAGAAGGACTGCTCGGCGCGGACGAGCCCGGCGAATAGGTTCGGCCAGAGCCGGAGCTGTAACTTTTTCCTGAACTGTAACTGCGACTGGCGCTGCTGCTGCCGCTTCCACTGCTGGGACTGGAGCTGCTCCGGGAGGGAGACCTGCCACTCGAGGAGGCTGAACTCCTCGGCGAATAGCTTTTACCGCCGCTGCTGTAGCTCTTCGCCTCGGAGAGGCTTGATGTCAACGCTATCGTCAGCAACAAAACAAAGGATTTCCGGAGCATTTGAGTCCTGTAATTGAGCTCACCTCAGCACTGGACTGGAAAGGTCTTACATGCATTTCGAATTGTAAGCCTGCTTCGCTTTTCATATCTTAATCCAACTGCTGCTTTGTGAACTGTGCGATCACGCTACTCAATTCTGCAACAACGAAAACTATAAAAGCAGATCGAATTTGGAATGACTAACCCATTGGCTTGGATATTTCGAGTTCTCGCTGGCCATGTGAGCGGAATGCGTGGCAGAAGTTCGGCGTGCGGCGCGTACGGAGTTCTGGATCGAGCCCGTGGGATGTCCGCAACAGCGATGCTTCGAAATAGCTCCGGCGTTCTGGCCGAGGCGATGTTGGATCAGCCAAAGCTCGTCCTCCTTTTCATGATGGCTCTGGCAGCGACCACCCACGCGCAATTGCCCGTTCCGCAGCTTAAGAGTATTTTTCCAGTTGGTGCCAAGCTGGGGACGACCACGGACATCGAGCTTGGCGGCAGCAACCTCGATGAGACGACGAGGCTTTATTTTAGCGACCCTGGTATTTCCGCCCAATCCTTGCCCGAAGAAAAATCGAACATCAAGCGCTTTAGAGTTGTTGTTGATGGAGGTGTTCGGGTGGGTGACTACGATGTGCGCAGCATTGGCAAACTAGGCATCAGCAACCCCAGAACCTTTGTCGTCAGTGACTCTGATCAAACAACCGAGCGCGAGCCGAACAATCAAAACACCGACGCTACACGCGTCGCCCTCAATGTCACCGTGAACGGACGCATCAGCCCCGCGGAAGATGTGGACTGGTTTGTCTTCCCGGCCAAGCAAGGCCAGCGCGTTCTTATCGAGTGCCGTGCCTGGCGAATTGACTCCAGGCTCGATGGCTTTATGTGGCTGTACAACAGTCAGAATAAGCAACTTGCCGTGAGTCAAGACGAGGACATCCGCAACGAGAAACGCGATCCCATGATCGATTTCGATGTGCCCGCAGATGGTGACTATTTTCTCAAGCTTACCGATTTCACTTACAACGGCAGTGACGAGTATTTTTATCGGCTGAGCATCACGACGCTGCCCTACATTGACTTTATTCTCCCCTCAGCCGCGAAACCTGGGAGCGATTCGGCCATTAGTCTTTTCGGACGCAACTTGTCAGGCGAGAAGACGGGACTGGTGGTTAACGGCCGACCGCTCGAGAAGTTGGTCCAACAGATCACGGTTCCTGAGAATCCCGATGTGCTGACCAGCCTCCGCGTCCACGACCTGATCCGTCCTCCGGCATCACGCCTTGATGGAACGGAAATCAGGGTCAAGAGCGACACGGGCGGCTCGAATGACAAATTGCTCCTTTTTAGCCGTTCGTTAGAAGTCGCTGAACAGGAGCCCAACGATCAGACGAATCAAGCGCAGCGCCTTTCCATCCCGTGTTCTGTCACTGGACAATTCAGCCCGGCCAAAGACCTGGACTACTACGTGTTCAACGCAAAGAAGGATGAGAAGATCAGCATCGAGGTTTTGGCCGAACGTATTGGTTCGCCCGCCGACCCTGACATGGAAATCTTGAAAGCCGATGGGCAGGTCATCGCCAATCCGCAAGATGATGGAGATAACATTGGGCAGATTCGGTTCACGTCGAATTCGCGAGATCTCATCCACCGCTTCACCGCGCCGGCAGACGGGGATTACACATTGCGGCTCGAACATCTCTTTCGACAAGCGCAAGGCGGGCCGCAATATGTTTATCGGCTCGAATTACGCCGCGATCCGACCCCCGACTTCCGGCTGATTTGCCAGCCAGCCGACGAAATCAAAATCGATTCTCACGTCGTTTACCAAGGTGGCCGTCAGCGTTTGGATATTTTGGTTTGGCGTTTGTACGGTCATGATGAACCGATCTCTGTCGAAGCGTTCAACTTGCCAGTAGGTGTAACAGCCGAACCCATTGTTATCGGCCGCGGAGTCAAATGGGGGACCTTAGTTGTCACGGCCAAAGCGGACGCTACCATCGGCGAAAGCGAGTTGCAGATTGTCGGCACGAGCGAAGTGCGGAAGGAGAAACTGATCCGCAAGGCGCGTGGTGGCGTCATTGTCTGGGACACCGTGAATACCCCGGCGATCAGTCGTATGACCCGGAGCATAATGCTGGCGGTTCGTGAAGGCGCTCCTTTTGCCCTGACTGCCTTTCCGGCTCAACTGACGGTCCAAAAAGGCGACGCCATCACCTTGACTGTTTCAGTCAAACGCAGGGAGGATATGTCGAACGCGATTCAGCTCAATGGCGCGGGTTATCAGCTTCCGCCCGGCATGGAGATTCCGCTGACGAATGTGGGCGCTGATCAAACCGAAGCGACCTTGGTTTTAAAAACCGACAAAATCCCGGTGGGCACTTTCAGTTTTCTGATCAACGGTGATGGCCAAGTTCCGAGCACCAAAGACAAAAATATCCGCTGCGTCTATCCAAGCAACACCGTTACGGTCACCATTGAACCGAAGAATGCGAAATGAATGTTGATCCTTGAGAATAATGTCTCGCGATATGACGCGTCCATTCAGCCGAGGTGCGTTATGGGGGCGAGGAGGTTGAACGATTTTCCGGGACATTCATCCCGAACTTTTTTAGACTTCGCGGATGTCTGGAAATAGACGCAAGCCACTCTCGCCCGATGAACAAACTGTTTTGGA
>SIBE01000055.1 GCA_009695265.1 Pedosphaera sp.
GCCAGTCCATAGACAGTGTTCGGTGAAAAATCCGCCGTGGTTTTGTTCCCACCACAATGCACTGTTCTCATTCAGATTTCACTCCCCGAGAGGGAATCCAACTTGTCCGCGCCCTTTGCCCCAATCAGATCAAATGCTGAGGTCTGAACTTAGTCATTAACTGTCCGTATCCGACAATTGGCGGGATAAATCACTATAGAGCATTTAGGACACGCTCCCATTGCATCCGATGCAACTCCATCATGCCTTCAGTCCATATGACGAAGCGTGCAGTAGCCGCCTTTCGCTCGATTGGCCATTGCGCTAAGTTGCGGCTTTCGATCTGATGAAGATTCAAACCGCGAGCCACTAATCGCTGCCGCTGTATGGGTGCTGTGCAGGCCACACAAACAATTGCCTCGAATTGTGTTTCGGCACTTATCTCAAACAAGAGAGGAATGATTATCGCCCCAATCGTCACGTCAAACTCATGCCACTGCTGCACTTGAGCAAGCCAGATTTCATGGATTAGTGGATGAAGAATTCCCTCAAGGTCCCGGCGGGCCAGTTTGTCCGAAAAAATTATGCGGCCCAATTCAGCGCGTCTTAGTCTCCCTGAGTCGTCAACGATGCTTTCACCAAACCTCTCTTTGATGGCCTTCAAAGCGGGTTGACCCGGTTCCACCAATTCACGAGCAATGACATCCGTATCCAAAACTCGAACTCCGAGCAGAGACAAAATACTGGCAGATGTCGATTTACCCATTCCAATCCCGCCCGTGACGCCGATAACTTTCATGAGCTCACTGAAATATCGTGCTCCAATGAACACCTATGAAAATCGGATCAGTGACTGAAATTGAAAAACTCGCTACTAAACGCTAGAAGCCAAGACAAGGAGATGAACGCGAACGGTGATTTGGTTCGAACTCTCATACACCAGCCTGCCGATATCGCCGTGGTCGTATCTGAAGGCTCAATAACATGAATGAAAAACACACGGGTTTAAATCCGAAGCCTCAAGCAGAAGAATTCTGCGATTTCAGAACTATTCTCACCAATTTTAAAACAACACAACGATCGATCCGATAGTAAGAAATTCTTTGGACTGGCTCCTACTACTCCACAATCCGAATGCGATAATAGCGCTGCCCATCGCTGATAGAGACACGTGCGGGAATCGTTGGATTCTCCGCTGTGTGATTTGAATTTTTGTAAGTATTAAACGAATACCATACTCCGGACGAAAGATCAGTGGTGTATTCCAAACTGTACAGAATATTGGGCATCGCTAACCAAGAAAGATTGATGCTTGCGGGTGAAATGCCGTCGTTAAGAGCGATGGCTTTGATGATAAAATAATCAGGATCCAATGGAAAAAGATCGAGCGAATTCACTACACCATCACCATCTGAGTCAACGGTGAGACTTTCACGGAGGCCACGATTCATTTGCACCGTCGCTTTTTCCACTCTTGAAATAACATCAACCGCACTGGCTGGCCCAATGAAATCCTTCACCCATCGCAGGCGACCTTGAGGAGCAGTGGCGTCCTTAAAACGGCCGTCGAGCGTTTCGGGTGCAACGTTGGAATCAGCGAAATAAATCACCATACTTGGTTCGATCCGTAGCGCCTCGTTGATATCTGTAAGGATGCTCCCCTTGAGTTCAAGGAAATCGACATAAAGTGCGCTGTGCTCTGAAGCGCCGCGAAAGACGAACTGACTCAATACATCCCCGTCAAGAATCAGACGCCGGATGGCGGCGTTGTTCACAAAACCAGCGGGGATGGCGCCCCGGTCCTCGCCAGCCCAAGTATGTGGAATGGCAATGAATTTTGGGATTTTGGATTGAATAACGGTCCCCAGCAAGTCTCCCAGCACTGGTTGACCGAGTAAATGAACGCCCTTGGCGCTTATCGAAGTTCCTGCGTCGGGACCGCCATCTGAGATCGAATTGCCAATTGTGAAAGTCAACGAATCTGCTGTCGTGAGCGACATTGCCCGGATCTTCAAATCCTTGGCGGTGATCTTGACCTCCGCGCCCGCGTTGAGTTTTCCGCCTTCCAGTTTCACGGTGTCTGCCCGTAAAGTGAAAGTTCCATTCCTCAAATTCGTCACACCTGTATCTGTTTGAATGACTCCTTTGTTCTCAAAGTAAGTGGTTGTGAGGTCGAAATTGAACGCGATATTGGTGCCGCGATTCACTAAACTTTCAATCGCGACACCACCTCCGGAGCCCAACACTTCTGCGCCAGGCACACGTAATGTCCCGTTGTTCTCAATTGTTTTCGCTCGTGGAAAGTTTGAGGAGTTTAAGTTTTGAATCTTACTGCCGAGAATCACCCGGCTGCTCAATCCAATGTTGATTTTTTCGGCATCCACCACGAAAGAATCGTTCGCGCGAATAACGTCTCTAATGATCACTTCGTCGCTCTTCGCTCGGAAGTCTTTGACAACGACAGCCTGGTCGCGAAGCAACTGGCTGTCCACAAGCATGACGTGAAATCCGATCTCAATGACGGGCACCTCAGGAGCGGGCGCGTTCGGGTCGGCCGGGGGCGGAGGTGCAGGCCCGCTTAGGAGATTCGTCCACATCGCGCTCCACACAAAACAGTTTCCCGCAGTGCGTTGAACAAACTCTTGCACTAGATTTTCGATCTTAAGCGTCCCGGCGGGATTGCTCACATCAAGGATGATGTTCGCTGAATCGATCACGGCATTAGTGCTGGAGGGCAGGAGAGTCTGCGCCTTGATGACAATGGCCCCGTCACTCCGAACTCTTGCCCGGTTCAGATCCAATTCCTGGGCGATGATCTCGACGCGACTCTCCAAATTCGTGGCGGTCACCCCGGGAATCGCAGGAAGTGCCGCCTGGACATTGGTAACTTGAAAGCCGTACGCGGAGTAAACATTGGTGACGACACTGTTCGAATACCCCGGGTTTGCGAGCAACTGCGGGGTGAGGACAGCGTTCGATTTTCCCCCCGTGAGGTAACCACGTGGCGGTATTCGAGTCACATCGTAGGTCGATGGGCGGGCTGTGATGGTGGTCAGGAGATTGGTCAACAGCACAAAATTTGTCTCTGACGCCATGAAATCGGAAAGATACACCTCACGAAGGAACGAAGCGGCATCAATAACGTTGGTTTCCTTCGTCGCCAGCTTTACCACAGGTGTTCGATACTGGTTCGTCAAGACCGAGCTGCGCAGGAATTTCACCTCGGTGGTGATGTTGGTATCCTTGCTTTGAACCAGGACGACCTGAACCAGCCAGTTCGTTGCGGATACGGCATTTGTCAACACATATGCAGTCACATTAGTGAGCGTGACACTTGTTAAAAACCCCAATGGCCGAAAGAAATTCGTGACGAAATGAAGAGGTGAAGCAGCCCGTATGGATTGGGTGATCGACGCTACACTTCCCGGGCCCAACGAGGGAATCGGCCTCCCATCCTGGCCGCTGGCGTCATTCATGCCCCAATGGAGATCTATAATACCACTTTCAGGGAAAAAATTTGTTTCGGTGAAGGATCCCCGACCACCCGAAAAAGGCTCGACTCCAACACCGCTCCTTGTCAGGTCAATTTTGCCGCCCTCCAATCGAATCAGGCCGGCCGCTCCCGCCCGGAAGTAACCGCGGTTGATGATCGACTCCGCGCTGATCAAGATCTGCGGACGTTCAGCATTCAGTAGAAAGAGCTGCTCCGTCAGATTCGCTGTAGTCGGGTCATCTTGGAATATAGGAAACGGGAGATCCTCAATAAATCCGGAACCTATCGTCGCATCAAAGTCGTTGTAAAATTGCTTCGCCGGCGTTCGAACTCCATCGCTGCCAAAGGTGGCAAAATTGAACCCAGGTGCGCTGGTCATGGTCCCGGTATTCGTGAATATCAGAGTGTTTAATGTCTGGTACGCCAAGGGCGAAGCTGCCAGGAAGAGGCCGTGATTCACGAAGACGGTCGCATCCACCTGAGGCACCTCGGTGAGTGTTCCCTCGTTCACGTAGATGGGTGTGACTGCGGCTCGAGCGAGCAAGGACGCGAGCAAAGCTACACTCGTGATGAAAACTCGCTTAAAGGTCATAACATTCATTTGCCAAAATCTTTGCTGCGCCTAAATCAGCCATAATCTCGGTTGTGCGCATTATTGCCCGATTGCGAAAGGACTGGATCCTCCCTGGAATATCCCCCGTTCCAGATCACGAATGGAGGCTCCGGACGGATACACCACAGGAGCGTTGGTGGATCCGTCAAAAGATCCCCATGCGAATCCTCTAACACCCGCTTCTTCAGTGGTCTCACCTACGTTGTAAAGCCATGGACCAACTTTGCTGAAGTTGATAAATCCTCCGCTATTGATCTGCCCAGGCCCATTCGGCACCACCCGACCAGGAACTCCACTGATTCCACTATTATTGACAAAGGTGGGTGTTCGGGTCAGACGAAGAGGGATACCAGCGGCGGTCAGACCTAAATCAGCCGCGGCGAATACGATGTCAGGCTGGGTCACCACTCTCGAAACCGTCTGCTGCCGCAGGGACGAATTTGTCAGGTATGAATCGCTGTAGGTCACTACATTGGTGACGAATTGGCCGAAGGCCGAATCAAAGCTAGCGCGAACGAACTGAATCTTTGTCACGCCGGGTCGAGGCGCTATCACCACCAACGGAACTACACCCGTTGTCGTTCCACCACCACCGGCACCACCACCGGCACCACCACCGGCACCACCACCGGCACCACCACCGGCACCACCACCGCTTATTGGAACCCACGGACTAGCGCCATCCTCCCCTAACCTAACCCCGGGGCCACTATAGGCGCCTGCAATGGCATCGGCTGGAAGATTCTCCCTATTGACGTTGCCTGAATTGTAAAGGTATCGCAAACCGCCCACGTCATCCCGTGTTAAGCCTGTATAAAACAAGCCCGGAGAAAGGAGAGTCACAGTGCCGCGACTATCGAACGTTCCTGCAGTACCAGTTAAAGCGCTGACTGATGTCCCGCTTGGCGCCAGCGGATCTACCGCCACCTCGAGCGCCTCAAAAACGCCCAATGCCGGATCGGTCAAGGCAATTCGATACGTGTAGAGAGTTCCATTCACATAACTCGACGGCTCGTAAGTGATCGGGTCGAAGTTTCTTTTCAACACCACATGTGTGAACACCGCAGGGTTGGGAGTTGCAGTCCGCGCTCGCAGTGTCCACACGTAGCGCTCGGATGCGGTCAAACCCATCTGTTCCAAAAGATAGGCCAGCGTTGTCGATCTGACATCATAGATCCCAAGCGCAGTTGCTTTGTGATTGAAACGTCGGGTGTCGAACGGGAATTCAGAGAGAGCCAGGCTCATCTCGGTTGTAGCCGGGACTTTGTTCAATATGGCGATCGCCTGCTCTACCGCCGCAACACCCTTGTCACCAAAAAAATCCAGAAACGATGAATCGAATCCATAGACAATAACTGGCGCAGTCCAGCGATACTCTTCACCAAGGTTCTGAGGTCCTGCCACGTCTCCCGTCAACTGGTAACCCAGCAGGTTCGCCTGCCACGTATCGTAAGGTCCTACAAGAGAAAATGCACCGGCTGTCAGCGCTCCTCCCACCACCGCCAGGCTGCAAATTAGTTTCTTAACCAAGTCCAACATATTTTTTGAGTTAATGAGATGGTTAACGGAGCCGTTTGACACGGTAATAGGTCGATGCTGTTGAACCTTCAAGCAAGAGCGAGTCAGTTTCTCCCGCAGCGAAGCGCGGAACGCCCACATCCACCCAGTTCCCGATTAGGTCACCACTCGATTGAACCTGATAAACAAAGGCCGCCTGCGTATTCCATTTCAGGAAATTGCCCTGAGCAGTCGAGTCAATCTGCATTTTCAAAACACTGGTACTTTCTATGGGGTTTGTTCCGGCCAGAAACTCCTGCAAATTGGAGGCTCCATCGCCATCGCTGTCCGCTTTTGGATCAGGCCACTTGGAAGAGTCGGAACCCCAATAGGTCGTTTGCCAGTCATCCGGAAGTCCATCGAGATTCTCATCACTGCCCCACGTCGTCCCAGCGGCTGCATCCGAAAGCGCCGACTTGGAACCGTCAACGAAACGATAGGCGATGCGGACGGCGTGAGTGCTCCCAGGAGCCAGAGCGGAGACCGTTGCCACATTCTGTGAAGCTTCTATTGGTTGAACGCTGCCATCCACATGGACCTCGTATCCAGAAAGGATGACTGGTCCAGCAGCAGGCCAGGTAATGCTCAACTTCGTGGAACTAAGTGCAGAAACAAAAGGTGGCAGAGGCTTCAAAGCGTTCCGCCCGTAGCGCTGGGCAAAGAGATCAAAACTCGTGGCACCACCTATGAAAGAAGTCCACACCGCTATAAACTGATCGCCTCCGTCGGAAGCAATCACCGGATGCATCTGCTTGCTCTGAGAGAATGTATTTACCTGGAACTCGTTACTCTCCCCTTCTCCACTGGCGTTAATGAACCGCCCGAATACGCCTTCTGCGGAGCCGTCCTGGCCCATGCTGGTCCATACCACCAATTGGTTCAGTCCGTTGGACGCGATCTGTGGCGCGAAATGGCTTCCGCCTCGATGGGTGTTAACTTTGTTTTCGGCTCCAATTTTATTTCCAGCAGAATCAAAAGCCCGGACAAGAACATCCCAAGAATTGTCATCCACTCCCAAATCCCTCTCACTCCATCCCGCGAGAAATCCACCACTCGAAGAAGCCGACAACTCAGGATTTGCGCAGACATTGGCTGAAGTGTTCACAAGCATCTCGTTTCCAAGCGCTCCCTTAGTTGGGCTGAATAAACGAGCATATATGTCCACGCTATTCTCGTATCTTTGCTGCTCTGAGACCCACGCGACCACGTAATTGCCATCGGTCAGCCCAACCACAACTGAAGTTCGCTGGTTAGCACGAGTGAATTGATTGACCCTAAATTCCGCTCCAACCTTTTGTCCGGTGCTGGAAAGAACCTGTCCGAAGACTCCTTGAAGACTCCCGTCCTGCCCGAAGCTAGACCAAGTCACCGCGACTGATCCATCAGCGAGCAACGCCACTGCCGGATCGCCTTGCTGCCCAGAAATCTCGGTATTTACCAACACGTCGCCGGTTGTGAATACGCCATTGGGACCGGCGAACCGTGCATAGATTTCTTGGTTGCCCTGGCTTCCGCCTTGCCAGACAAAAACCGCTCCTCCGCTCTTCGTCGTGCGGACCCGAACATTCTGTTGATCTCCAGCACCATTTACGTTGACGCGGAAAACACCTAGCGAGCCAAGGCCGTTGGAATCTACTCGCCGGGCTGAAATTCCAAAACCGTCACCATCTGTCGCATTGTCGTGCCAGACAAGATAGCCGCCGTTTGCTTGCAAGCTAATTGAAGGACGAACTTGATCGCCAATCAGAAGCCCGGCTACAGGGTACTCGCCCCCCTGCGGACCATAGCCGCTTTGAGCCAGCGCCATGAATGGCAAAAAGGAACAGACGCCATGCAGCAGAAACTTCTTTCCTGAATTCAACAAGAATGACATAGCCTGATCGTTTCTAAAAATGTGTTACTGTTCCCGCCAACGCAAACCTGTAGATTCTGGTCCAACCCAGGCCTCGATAGCACCGGATCTCGGCACACTCAAAGAGTCGAACGAAATTTGTCGAACATCTTGGCTTCATTATCGTAGGCATTCTGGACTTGGTTACCAAATTGCAATAAGCCCGTTACTGGCCGGCAGTCCTTGCGGGTTGTTTCGGAACAACAGTTGGGTCATACGGAAGGTCGTCTTGAGTGTGTACTCGATTTCCAGCCGGGTCGATGATCGTAGGTGTGACAAAGATCACGAGATTTTTCTTGAACGTTTCGCTCGTTTCGTTTCGGAACAGCCGCCCAAAGAACGGAATGTCACCCAAGATGGGCACCTTGTTCTTTTCCTTGATTACATCTTCGGCAATCAACCCGCCCAACATTACTGTCTGACCGTCCCAAACAATCGCACTGGTGATCACTTGCCGGACCCGGAACTTGGGCAGAGGCAATTGCGCGATCAATGGCGCTCCAATATTCGATCCAGCGACCGCTTGAGCCTGTGGCACGAAGGGACCGGGATCGTCATATCCCAGAAATTCCACGAGCGTTGGCAGAATGGTCATCTCAATCGAGTATCCATCGGCGTTCACGTAGGCGATCACGTCCAACTGAGGACCGATAGGCACTTGTTGCGGCTGGAAATTACTGGCTTGGGCAACACCCGTGCCCCCACCATTCCCGCCCAATCCGCCTCCACCCCCACCACCGCCTAATCCGCCTCCGCCGCCACCGGCTGCTGTCGCCCCAAAGTTCTGGCTCGCGACAATGTTTTTGATTTCCGTAAGGTCGATTTTGGCCTGGCGCCCGCTAACCGTCGTCACCTTCGGAGCCGACAGCACGTCGGCACCACGTCGAGTTTCCAGCGCATGGATCACAACTCGGAACTGCGGATCAGTCAGGATCCCCGTAAGAGTGGCAACCGATGGACCAGAGTTGTTCAGACCCGAAGTGATGCGCTGATCGGCCGCACTAGGAGGAAAAGTCGGCTGCCCCTGCCCCAACGGTTCGACTCCGGGGCCGTAACCTGGAAAGAGCCCACTAGGATTGGCCTTGCTGCCAGTTCCGGAAAAGGCCGGGGCAGAACCGCCCTGAGCTCCAATTTTCCCGCCGCCAAAGAGCGTATTTCCCAACATCCAGTCAAAACCCAATTTTTTGCTGTCGTCCTGATGAATTTCCACGAAACGAGCCTCGATCGTCAATAATGGTGGGGCAACGTTTAGAACCTGAATCGCTTTGTCCATGATGTCGAGGTCGTCAAGTGTGGCACGAGCGAAAAGCAGTCCCACGCGATCGTTGAAGAACAAAGCTTTTCTCGGCCCCTGCGCATTCGGATCGACAGCTCCAAGCCCACCGAAACCGCCGCCACCACCGCCGCCGCCAAAGGCACCACCCGCATTTGTAGGAAAATCAACACCCGCTGCGGCAAAGAAATTCCTCACGATATCATTGATACTTGACATCAGGTTCGTTCGGGTGACCCCAGTTATGCCGATACCACCTCCGCCTGCTCCGCCTGCGCCACCGCCCCCGATACCACCACCACCACCACCACCACCACCACCACCTATTCCCCCGCCGCCTTGAGCACCACCGCTGATCCCGGTAATATCAACTCGCGCGAAACCGACGCTACCCCCGCCGCCGCCCTGTCCACCACCCTGTCCACCACCACCACCGCCACCCTGTCCACCACCACCACCGCCCTGACCACCACCAATGCCGAGCGGCTGGCCGCTCACACTTTCTAAGCCTTGCATGAAAGTGTTGGGATTGACCTTGAAGACCCTCGTAAACAAGGGCTGCGCTTCACTTGTGCGCTGGGTGAACACGATGGCATAATCTTCCATCGAGAATTTGATCGGCTTCTCAGCCACTTTTGAAATGGCGTCCACCACCTCAGCCATACTCACGTTTCGTAAACGCAGGCGGATTGCAACATTGTTCAAATCCAACGGTTCCGCAGGCGCAGCCGCAGGTAAAGGATTACCAGTCACGGGATCAACAGCGGAAGTAGAGGTCGGCGGTGGCGGAACATCCACATACGGATTGATGATGAAATTGATTCCGCGCTTCTCCGGATCACGGCGGCGCGCCTGTTCCGTCAAGTCCGTAACAACCGCGCTGAGCGGGATGCCATCGTAGAACACTTCATCAAGGATGATCGTATCCAGCTTGTGCTGGATGGCCTGCCGGCCCTTGCCGGTGTAAATGAGGTTGGTGCGAGCATACGGATTTGCATCAGGAAGACGGTCACGTCTGATTTCGGTGTTCCATGCCTGTTCGATCTTGACGAGTCCTTCCTTGGTAACAATCTCACGTTTGCGGGCTTCCTGACTAAAGCGAATTTCCTTCACCAAGCTCAAATAGTAGGTGGCAGGCTTGTTTTCCGGGTCGCGTTTGATCGCATCCTTGAGCTTTGACTCAGCCTCGTCTAGCCGACCCATCTCTACCAGGAGCCGGGCATCCTGGACCATTGTTGACGTCTGAATCCGCTCTTCACGAATCTCCGGCAGGCGGCTCTTCACCTCCGGGCTCGGAATGCGTCCTCGCTGCTGCTCGATGAGTTTGTCATTGTTCTTCTTGAACTCCTGGGCGTCGGAATTCTTTGGGTCAACACTCAACGCACGCTTAACACGGGTGCTAGCTTCTGCCAGGTCTCCCCGGCGCTGGGCCTTTTCGGCTATCTCCATGTTCAGAGATACCAGGCTTGTGATTGTTTCGCCTTTCTCACTGTCAATCCCGGTCCCGACCTGTTGAACCAGAGCATACGCTTCCTCGAAGAGCCTGGATGCGCCGTCCAGATCTCCCTTCTTTCGGCTGGCTTGGGCATCCTCGAGGACCCTGCGCATCTGAATGACCTTGGCCTCGCGCTTGACCGCCTCGTCCGCAGCGATCTGGCTGGCAGAGGGCTGCGCGAAAAGGGGTGCGACGGCTCCGAACAGGAGCGCAAAACTTACGCTTACAGTAGTGACTGCTTTGATCATGGGTTTGGTTCCTTTGAAAAATGGGTGATGAGCCTTCGCCTCATCGAGGGGCAGGACTGAGTTTGACAGTTGTTCGTTTGCCACTGGGTTCGGCGGACAATACAACCTCGCTCTGATTTATAGCAACGATTTTGTAAGTTTGCTTGCCACCATCTCCGCTGATGGTGAGGGAGTCCTTCTCACGCTTCTTGAGAAGATTCTGATTTAGCGGCGGATAAACCATGTCCGCCATGTATTCGACTGTTCGCTTGTATGGCCGACCTTTTG
The DNA here is from genome assembly GCA_009695265.1 of Pedosphaera sp. Lineage (GTDB taxonomy): Bacteria > Verrucomicrobiota > Verrucomicrobiia > Limisphaerales > SIBE01 > SIBE01. The sequence goes on from SIBE01000055.1 coordinate 10,817, forward strand.
CGATGGTGATCAATTCGTTGCCTTCCTTGAGGCGAACTACCAAAGATTCCGGAGCCGAAGCCGGGCCGTTGATGGATTCAATTGTGAAGAACTGACCGCGAACTCCCACTTGAGCGCTTCGCTGATTGGTCGATGTGTTTGAAACATTTTCTTTGAGCACCGTCAGTGTGTAGTGAAGCTTGTCAGCGTTCGTGCTGACACCATCATAGGTCACGATCATGTCAAGTGGTTCGATTCGCGTGACGACCAATGCTCCGGCACCCAGTTCGTTTCCGGCGACGAACTTGACGATGCGTCCATCGTCTCGCCGCACCCACTTGACCGGATTGAACAAGTTGTGTGGCCCGGCGAGCGTGACTTTCACTGGGCCTTCAATCCGGCGGATGAGCTCTTGATTAGTGCTGAGATCCAGGGGAGTCCATGGCTTGGCTTTCGAACGGACCACGCTGTTCACTGTGGAGTCAATCTGCTCCCTCGCTTGCGACACCATGTAGGGCAAAGCCGCAGCGGCAGCCGCCAAACCGAGCAGGACAATGCTCAACAGCACTTTTTCGTAATGTTTCTTGAGAAACTGCATCGGGAGCCCTTATTCGGTTTTCTCATCTGCGCCAGCTACTGGAGCCGGCACCGCGGCGGCGGCAGCAGGGTCAGGGACGACAGCGGCTGGTTTTGCGGCTTTACCTGTCGGGTTCAGCCGAACGGTTTCGAGCGTCAACGTAACTTTAAGCAGTTTCTCGTCTTGAAGAACCCGAGGCCCGGTTGTTGGAGCCGCTTGAGGTGTTGGTGTCGCTTCTGCCGGGGCTGGGCGGCGGCCCAACCCATAGCGACTCGCCAAACTTGGTGACATGCCGCCTCTCATTCCGTAACGCGAATAAGGGTTCATGGCCGGGGTTTCGGCACCTGGAGTCGTGCTGTCTGAGGAGGCCGCGTCACCCCGCTCGACAACAATGTTTTTCACGGTGATGCAATTCTTGGACTTGATCAGACCCTCCAGAACGTTGCCGGCATCGCCGCTGAATCCGGTGAAAGTCACCTCATAAGGGGAGACGATAGTCCATTCATTGGTCGATGCCTTGGTGTCCACGAAATCATCGGTACCTGCGCTCTCCTCGGAAGTCACGGCAGCCCGTCGAACGCGCTTGATGGCGTTCACCTTCGCCTGAAGCAGTGCGTTGCAGATGGATTCGACTTCCACCAACTGAATCGCCAGAGACTCGTAAGCGTTCTGAGGTGTTTTCACGGATTTTGAAGGCACGTCAAAGCTGAACTTGTAATCCTTTTCCACCTGAACCCCTGAGCGCTGGGCCGAACGTCGAATTCCGTTGACCGTAGTGTCGAGCAACACGCCAAACTCCCGGCTGGTCAACTGAGTTGGATAAGAAGGAACGACAAATAAATGCTTCAATTCCTTGAGAAACTCGTCGAGTTTCTTTTGGTCATCCTTGGCAGCGGTGATGTTTTCCGGTGAAAGTCCAGGATTGCGCCCTCCGAGTGTTTTCAATTGTTCGGTGCGCTCGTCGAGTTTCGATGAAGAAGTGTCCGCAGCAGCTTTCTTCGAAAGGAGGAATATCACCGCCACCGTCAGGATCGCCACAAAGACGACGCCCACGATGACAAGACCCAAGTTACGTTTCAGCCAGGCCATAAGCTTATTTTTTCACTACGGTTTTCTTCTTGGCCTTCTCGTCTTTTAGAACGAGTTCCATGCTAAACGTAAACGTTTCTGCAGTCGCATCGGACAATTGCTCTCCAACTTCAGAAAGTTTCGTATGTTCATTGTCAAAGAATGGACTCTTTTGAATTCCCTCCTCGACCGCGCTCATCAGGTTACGGTTGTTCGATGGCTCGGTTGGTTTATTGAGATTCATTGCTCGAAAGTGGACCGCTATCTTGTTGGTCACGCTTTCTGAATTCTCCTTAGCAGGATCACTCGCGGCACCAGGCATCATCGCACTCATGCCCCCCTTGGGCATCAAGCCGTAGCGCTGCATCAGAATCGGATCCATTCGGTAAGTGGGCCTCTCCTCTGCTTCTTCCTTGGCACCGCTCGAGGTTGCCACTGCGGCTCCAAACGCCTCAATCCAGACCCCTGCGGGCGCTCCCGGACGAGAATTTTGTTCCTCCGCACTCAGGAGAACTCCTCGAACCTCCATTAAAATGTCGGCCCAAAGTGTCTTTTTGCGGAGCCAGCCGACGAGGTCGTCAACTTGTTTGCGTGTGGCATCAATCGCACCTTCAAATTTTTTGATCTGAGTTTCCTTTGTCTCCAAAGGATTGAGCTGCGGCTCGACCTTTTCACCCAACGCCTGCGTTTTGACCAGTGCCACGCGATCGTAAAACCACCCGTAGGCGAAGACTACCAGAACGAGGCTGATTAGTGCCGCAATGAAATAGGGCTTCTTCTGGTCGAACTGCTGTCGTTGACGAATGCTTTTCGGCACCAGGTTCAGTTCCACCGGGCATTGGGCCAGGTTCCGCAACCCCAGACCGACCACTTCGCCAAATGAATGGGCCACCTTCTCGAGCTCTTCCAGATTCACCGAGGGGTCAATCTGAATGTTGCGGAACGGATTGAAGTACTCCACCGGAACGTTCAACTTCTCGGCGAAGAACTGGGCTGTATATGGCATGATCGACCCGCCACCCGCGAGAAACAGCCGGGTCGGTGCCGTCCCACCTTGCTGACCGCGGTAGAACTGGATTGTCTGATTCACCTGGATGTGCAGGCGCGTCATCACCTGCCGCGCAATCTTGGAAATCGCAGCTTGATTAGGATTTTCAGGCTCCTCATACGCTCCACCAAGGCTCACGAATCCTTCCGCCACTTTAATTTTTTCAGCCTCGGCAAACCGCATCTTTGACTCTGCGGCAAAATCCTGCGTAATAGAGTTTGCTCCGATGTTGATGCCTCGAGCGTAAATCTTGCCCTTCTCGAAAAACAGGAGGTTGCTGGTCTTCGCGCCGATATCCAGCAGCATCGTGCAGCCATCGAGATCCCCGTAGCTGTAACGAAAGCTATTGCAGAGCGCGGCGGGAGAAACGTCAACCAGCTGCAGCTTCAATCCCGTGGCTTCCGCCGTGCGGAAGAGACCTTCGACAACATCCGACTTGATGGCGACAAGCAGGACTTCCATCTCGCCGGTGGCAGTTGATCCCAGAATCTGATAATCCCAAACAACCTCAGCCAGCGGGAAGGGCACATTCTGCTGTGCCTCGTACTGAATGATCTGGGGAATCTTGGAATTATCGACAGGGGGTAACTTGACAAACTTGGAGAAGACGTGAAAGCCGGGGGCACTCACGTTCACTCGTTTCGATGTGAACTCACCGGATCCAACAATTTCCTGAATGGCTTTGCGGAGGACGTTTTCCCTGGCGGCTTCCTGCGAACCCTCCAAGCCAAGAGCTTTGCTCCCGAACTTCTTCAGTTGAAGAGTGCCGGCTTCGTTGATCTCAAACTCCGCGACCTTCAGGCTTCCCGCCCCAAAGTCGCAGCACATGAATGATTTCGTTTTGAGCATCTTGTCTTATCTGACACGCCGTCAGCACATCCGTTCCGCCGCATAGCAACACATCGTGCAGCCGATCTCGGAGAAACAGGCGTGCTGGTTACTGAAAATAAACTGCATGGTCAAACAGAAAAAGCAATTCAACCCAAATTTCGGTGAGTCATTGAGTGAGTCATTCACGCTCCGACGCGTTTTGCTCTCTTTTGAAAGAATCGAATTGTCATTTTCAAACCTCTGGATAACCCGACCACAGGCTCCCAATCGAGCAATTTCTTCGCTCGCGAAATGTTAGGACGCCTTTGTTTGGGATCATCCTGCGGCAGCGGCTTGAAAACTATCCTGCTTCGAGATCCTGTCGCACGGATCACCTCGCGAGCAAATTCCGTCATCGTCAGCTCTCGAGGGTTCCCAATGTTCACCGGTTCAGAAAAAGAACTCATCATCAGCCGGTAAATCCCATCGATCAGATCCGAGCAATAACAGAAGCTTCGGGTTTGGGAACCGTCGCCAAACACGGTGAGCGGCTTGTTCGCGAGAGCCTGACTCACAAAAGCCGGCACGACGCGCCCATCATTCAAACGCATCCGGGGACCGTACGTATTGAAGATCCTGACAATACGGGTCTCAAGCTCATGTTCCCTGTGGTAAGCCATCGCAAGAGCCTCGGCAAACCGCTTCGCTTCGTCGTAGCATCCTCGCGGCCCGATTGGATTTACGTTGCCCCAGTAATCTTCCGTCTGCGGATGGACCAGCGGATCTCCATAGACCTCCGATGTGGATGCAAGGAGGAACCGGGCACCCTTATGTTTCGCCAGTCCAAGCGCCTTGTGGGTGCCAAGAGAACCGACCTTGAGTGTCTGAATCGGCAGTTCCGCGTAGTCCACTGGACTTGCCGGAGAGGCGAAGTGCCAGACGTAATCCACCGGCCCATCGAGAAACAAGAATTCCGTGACATCCTGCTGGATGAACCGAAACTCGCCGCAGCCGGCAAGATGGTCGATATTCTCGACCTTGCCGGTTATCAAGTTGTCGATCCCCACCACCCGATGCCCACGTTGGAGCAAGAGATCCGTGAGGTGCGATCCTAGAAATCCAGCCGCCCCGGTGACAACAGATGTGGGCTTGACCCTGGGCTTGTTACGCGGCGATTTCATTAGGATTCATAAAAAGCCGCAAGAATCAGACCGTGTTTGAAGGTTTTCTTTCTTCAATTTCATTACCTCGCTCCCGTCCCGGCAAGGACTACTGGCACTGTCCGAATGAGAATTTTCAGATCAAGCCAGATGGACCAGTTATCAATGTATTCGAGATCCAGCCGGACCCAATCCTTGAAGTCTTTTACTTCATTCCTGCCGCTGATCTGCCACAAGCAAGTCAGTCCCGGTTTCACGCTCAACCTTCGTCGATGCGCGAGATCGTCAAAGCGCCTGACTTCATCGACTGGCAGTGGCCGGGGTCCAACCAAACTCATCTCGCCGCGCAACACATTGATCAACTGGGGCAGCTCATCGAGCGAGTATTTCCGCAAGAACCGCCCGACCGGCGTGATTCTGGGATCATTGCTGACTTTGAAAACAGGGCCACTCATCTCGTTGAGTGCGGCTAGTTCCTGCTTGAGTTGTTCCGCATTGGTCACCATGGAGCGGAATTTCAACATCGTAAATGGCCGCCCATTCAATCCACTCCGTTGTTGCCGGAAGAAAACCGGACCAGGCGACGTCACACGGATCAGTGCCATTAAAGCGAGCATCGGCAAACCGAGCACCGCCAGCAAGATCGCGGCACCTATAAAATCGATAACATGCTTCGCCACGGCCTGCCAGGAATCCTCCGGGGTCGAGCGGAAGACCAGCACCGGGGAGCCGTAAAACTCATCCAGAGTTGTGTGTGCCACCTGCGTATTGAAAAAATCCGCCAGCAGCCAGACCTCAACGCCCTCCAGTTCACACGCCTGAATTGCCTTCTCGATCTGCCCAAAGTAGGTGTGCTTGGCGCACAGGATCACGCCATTTGCCGAATGTGAATGCAGAAAATCCACCAATTGTTCGTTCGTTGTATTGTTCAGGTCGAGCTCGGCCACAATTTCGATGGCGTCGTCTTTGGACGAACCGAGCTGGCGGCTGATCTTCACCGTATCTTCCGGTGTTCCAAGAAGAATCAGGCGCTTGTTCATCTGGGCCTGGCCGACGCTCGTCCTGAACCACCGTCGGATGAGTTCTTCCTTTAGCATCATCAGGCACATACTGATGCTCGGGAACAAGATTATCACCGCCCGGCCTAGAAATTCCTTGCGCAAAAAGAGCACCATGATCGTCACAATCGCGACCAAAGTGCATACCTTGGCTAACTGCCACACCGTTCGGTGGCGCGAGGCTATAATTGGCCTGTTGTAGAAACCCTGCACTTCCAGCAAGAACGGCGTCACAGGCATGATGATCACCAGAAGCCAGATATATTCGCTGAAGGGCCTGATTTCCGGTATTCCGCCGAGGACAGCGAGGGCATCGCGCAATACCGGGACATTCCAGATCTCGGCCGCGCGAACCAGATGAGCCAGCCAAAAGCTCACCCCAAACACGATGGCATCAATCAGTTTTTGAAGCTGTGCTCGTGACTGTCGTTGGCGACGTAACATGTGTACAACAATGAACCCGGTGGTTAACCACCAAGGTTGGATCCATTTCTAATAGCAGTGCGCACTCGGAGTGTAAAGCTGCTACCGGGCTAAAACCGTGGCAGGTTGTGGGGCACCCGGGACTGAAGAAGTCAGGGTCGTCAATTGAAATTCTGGAACTGACGCAGCAATTAGCTGACGAACCCGCTCGTATGCCACCGCTTCCTGACCAGGCAAACAGCGAGTCAGACAAGATACATAAGCCCATCGCGGCATCACGCCTGTTTTCACCAGGTCCTCCACCATCAACCACATCCGGCTCTTGTGTTCGGCAGTCAAACGATTCTCCGACACGAACCAATATACATAGATCGCTCGCAAACCGACCGTCCCACCGTTACGCAACTTTAGCTCCTGAGTCGCCGTCAGCTTCATGGCTGGAAGTTCGTACTGGTGAGGCTGGTCGATCGGAATGGTGACGCGCTCCTGTTCAGTAATCTTAAAGCCTTGGCCCGTCAGGCAGAATTGGGGCTTGTGAATGCTTGTACGGTCGGTTCCCATCAGAACCACGCTCAGGTCGAGCCTGTTGAGGAGAAAGCCATCCTCTTTGAAGTAACCTCGTCGGCCATAGGTCGTGTCCTTGGGTAGATACCCAAGCTCCACATCCTTCACCGTCTCATTAGTGGATGAGTAGTCCAGGATTTTTTCCGGCAACTCCACTCTGAACAGACTAATCGCCTTCCCATGCTCATCGTTCATTGCTTTCTCCACCACTTTGAGTCCTGGCTTGCCGAGCTTCTGCCTGGACTTGAAAACAACGAGCAACCCCGCTGACAGCGCAATCAACACGACCACTGCCACCAATGCTTTGATTCCATCTCTATTCATGAGTGTTTCGTTCGTGGCGACTCTCTCAAGAGGTGCGCCATACCCGTCAAACCAGCCAGCCCGGGAATGTAAGGCAGCAGGCTAAAGATCCAACTGTCGTGAACATACATCCCGAAACTCTGATCGAACAACTCTGAGGCGACGATGATGCACATCAGGCGAAAAACATTACTCGCCACCGCCAGCGGAAAGGCCGTAAGAATCATCAGTGCCCGACGCCATGGAGTTTGAAAGCCAACGAAGGCGTAAGTGGTCGCGAGGCCCAGCATCGCGATCAGGCTCCGAATCCCACCGCATGCGGCAGCCACTTCATATTGATACTTTCCGGAAGGATCGAACAACTGAGTGCCCTGCCTGACGACGTCCACGCCCAGAATGTTACTGCATAACCCCGAAGTAATTGTCGCCGCCAGCACCCGCAGGGGCAACGTAACCGCGTCGCCCAGCGTGCCCAACGGAACCGCAAAGACGAAGAGAAGCATTGGAAAAAAACTCTCTTTGAGCCACGGCCAGCCCCAGATGAGCCCTGTCATCGCGTAAATCCCGAAGTAAAACGACACGATCGACAGTTGCGGAATTTGAATCACAAATCCGAAAACATGAATCATTAGCGAGAAGACGACCAAGCCCAGCGCCGGCCACCAGACCGCCTTGGGCAGCGCCATCAAATGCTTTCGCTTCCAATAAAAAAGGCCGATCACCACGAACGGCAATAGCAGGCCGTGTTCGTCATCCGCGGAAGTGTCATACTGGTGATACATCCACCTAAGCAGCGACCGCGTGTCGATGTAGCCAAAAACTGAATTCCCGAGAAAATGAAAAAACAGGCACCAAACCGCGAGCAGTGCGAAAAAGACGCCCTTGTCCGGCATGTGATGCCAGAATACCGGCGCCTCTGCGCGAATCTCATCGATCAAGCGCGGTTGCTCCGTTGGTTTGGCTTCAGCAGACATCGAAAGGGTTACATCCAGTCAGACCATCGTAACAGCGGGGAGTTCAACATTAGTCAGAATTAGTCAGATCATCCCAGGCGCAAAAGCAGGGCTAAGCATTCCTCGTGATCTCATCATGGATCCACCGGTAGGTCTTCTCCATGCCATCGCGCAGGCGAGTACCAGGCTCCCATCCAAGCTTCTGTTGGATGAGTGTGTTGTCGCTGTTGCGGCCATTGACACCTTTGGGAGCACTCAAATTGTAGTTCCTCTTCAACTTCACGCCCGCAATCTCCTCAACGATATCGACCAATTGATTGATCGACACCAGCTCGCTGCTCCCGATGTTGAGTGGCTCGATCACATCACTGTGCGCCAGCATTTGTGTGCCCTTTAGACAATCGTCGATATACATGAAACTGCGAGTCTGCTTGCCGTCACCCCAGATTTCGATCTCGTGTTTCCCTGAAAGTTTGGCCTGGATGACTTTGCGGCAGACTGCGGCTGGTGCCTTTTCACGCCCGCCGTCATAAGTGCCATGGGGTCCATACACGTTGTGATAGCGTGCCACGCGGGTTTGAATTCCAAAATCCTCACGAAAATGCCGGCACATCCGTTCACTGAAAAGCTTTTCCCAACCATAACCATCCTCTGGCATAGCGGGATAGGCATCGGCCTCCTTCAGAGCAGTCACATTCGGATCACGCTGCTTGTCCGCGTTGTAAACACACGCAGATGACGCGTAAAAGAATCGCTGCGCGCCAGCCTTCCGGGCCGCCATAAGCAAGTGCGTATTGATCAGCACAGTCAACATACACAGGCCCTTGTTCAGCTCGATGAATCCCATCCCTCCCATGTCCGCGGCGAGATTGTAAATCACATCCACCCCGCGAGCCGCCTGCTCGCAGGCCTCTTTCTCCTGAAGATCAAGTTGAAAGCTCTCAATCCCCGGAAATTGCTGGTACCATTCGCCGAGAGGTTTTACATCCACGGCCCGGATGTCCCTTTTGCCCTGGCGCAACAAATCCGCCACAAGGTGCCCGCCAATGAATCCACCCGCGCCAGCAATCAGAATCTTGCCTGAAATCATACGTTGTAAATCAAGATAGTCGTAGAACCTAAGCGCCGGCACAGAGACGATTCAAGATCAGAGTGGAATTGTCAGCGGGCATTACGAACCGGCCAACCCAGGCCGGAATTGAACCAGCCAATCGGTTTTCGTGAAACCTCCCACTCGATGAAGCAAGATCGGTTCGAACGTCGAATCCCTGGCTCAAGCCTGGGCTTCGTTTCTATATCAAGGTCACACACTGCGATTGCTCGCCACGCGTTCTCTGCCATGCTGACGTCCCGTTATGGATGACTTAATTGAAAAAGTCGGCGTCGAGACCATCAGTGTGGAGGAGCGTGCCGAGTTGGAAAAGCGCTGGTCCGGAGGGCAGTTGCGTCACCGGCACGATCAGGTGCTGGCCTTCGCACAAGCCCAGCAAACGCAGATTCTGCAACTTGCAGGTGGTAGTCGCGATCCTGCGGCTCTCGCTGCGGCCGCCAAGCGGCTGATCGCCCGGCTGCGCAGTGTCCACCAATCTTCCGAGATGCGCGATCAAATGCGCGAGATGCACAACGAAATATGGTACCGCGGACAGCGCGGGGAACACGATCATCCACGAATCAAGGAGGAATGGACGGCACGCCATGCTGCAAGCTGGCGGTGCTGGCGCATCAAGGAATACCTGTTCCTGGCGGAACATTGCGCTGCGGAAATCGCAGACATCATCAACTCGACGTAATGCTTGGTTCAACGACTCGCACTTCAACCAGCCGAACAATCAACCAGCGGGCAAGGCTCACACCCCCGGACTTGGGTGGAATTGGATTGAGCCCACTATTTCAAAGATCAGGCGCAGTTCGGTGCCTGGGAAAATTGTTTCGGTGGCGGTCAGTTCTTCACATAAATGCTGGAGCGTTTGGTCATGGGCGGCGGTGGTT